>CAYMMT010000321.1:0-1507 GCA_964391555.1 uncultured Rhodobacterales bacterium | reverse complement strand
CTGTGCGACTGCGAGCAAACCGAGGGACAAACCGGCCGCGAGGAGGGGAGGGGCCACCGCGCTCATGTCGTTACGACGCGTCGCTTGAGCCAGGCAGCATGCCGGGCAGGGGTGTAGGGACGGGGCTCCAATGCCGCGGTCAGGCGGTTGTGGACGTGCCGCCAATGGTCAGGGCAGACATCTTCCGGCGCGATGCCATAGCTTTCCACGATGTCGATGGAGCGAAGTGCCGCCTCGACCTTGGGCCAGCTGGAGAGGCGCAGCAAAAGCTCGCCTCCCGGCGTTACACAGGGAACCGTTGAGCAGGGCTCGCCAGCGCTGACGGCCTGCAGAATGTCGATCCGGCTTTCAACAGTGCCGTAGTCGTTCGACGACCAGCGTACGAATGCAAAGATCGCACCTGGCGCAAAGGCAACGCGCTTTTTCGTGCGCGTCAGGATGGTTTCCTCGGCAATCCGACCGAAACGGATCCAGCGCTCAATACGCCCTTCGATCCAGGTGAGGTGGACAAGTGTCTGCATCGGCTCAGCGCCCCCGCCGAAGATAGGCCGGCGAAACGGCTGCATGGCGTTTGGCGGGCAGAACGCGGTCTTCGGTCTCGTCCGAGGTGGAGGTCTTCTCGCCCCTCGTGACCCAGGCCTGCAGATCGTCGACCGCATAGACGACACGCCCGCCGATTTTCGAGTACCGCGGGCCGGTCCCGTAGGTCCTGTGTTTTTCCAGAGTGCGTCCGGAGAGGCCGAGAAAGCGGGCGGCTTCTGGGGTTCTGAGGTAGCGGGGCGGGAGTCCTTCATTTGGGTCGGGCATTTTAGCATCTCCGGTGGCTAGGCCGCGCGACGGCGCGTCGCGGGCTGTCGGAGGTCATCAAAACGGAGAAGAACCCAAGGGAGGGATGACGAAGATCGCGGCGTGAAAACGTCACCCCCAAAGGCCAACAGGATCAGCGAGTGATGAGGCTTCGAATTTCGGGGATTGCGCGGTGATCACTTGCGCGGCTTGGAACGCCCCGTGGGTCCACGACCGAGAAGGAGAAAGCGATAGCCTTTGGTGGTCAGATGCGTTCCATGGGCCGACAGTCGGGTGATCTGTGCCTTGAGGGAGCTGGTCTTCCAATGCTCGCGCGACACAGCCTCCGCGCCAAACAAATGCCGCGCGATCGTCTGGTAGCTGGCACGGTCTCGGCGCGCATCAAGCGTGCGCAATGCAAGCTGGATGCGACGACGCTGCTGTGGCGTTAGGGGCGGAGGGGATCGTTTGCGGTACAACAGTTGCGCGCGGAGCGCCTTGAGTATGTCGACACGTGCCGCCCAATGTTCGTCCAGCGGCACCAGTATCCCAATCGGGCGTTGGATGCTTTTGGCATCCAGCACAAGCAATGCGCCTGTTGCGAGGCGCACACAGATCAAGCCGTCCTGCGTTCCGATGACGGTCAGATCATCTGCATCGATGTGCGGCGCGGTGGTGTCGCCGCCGGGGACCGGCACAGCATACCCGACCGCAGCCGGGG
>CAYMMT010000320.1:0-1546 GCA_964391555.1 uncultured Rhodobacterales bacterium | reverse complement strand
GGCTCGACACAAGGCTCCCAGTCCCACAGACGGTTCATCGTCGCAAACAGGAAGGATGCGGACCACGCGATCAGCAGGAGTCCGTTGAGGGCTTCGACACCGGCGAGAAACCGCAGATGCCCGGTCGGGACGATATCTCCGATCCCGAGCGATGTGAAAATGACGGCAGAGAAATAGAGGTAGTCCAGCAAGTGTGTGACCGCAGCTCCCTCGAAGCCACCGATCCCGAACAGGGTCGCCGTGATCCAGTAGCCCCCCGCAAAAAGCCCGATCTGCAAAAGATGGGTGAGAAACAACAGGCTCACGATGGACAGCACGCGCGTATGCGGGCGCATGGGAATGGACGACATGCTGCCCGAGCAGAAGCGCAGGGCCAGCAGATGCAGATAGGCCGTGGCGACAAAGAGTGCGACGGAAATGACTATGGAAATTGGCAACTCAAGGTCCTTTTTTTGTGCTTGTTGGCGCAAGATAGAATGGTGACCGGTAGGTCATGATCAACCAAGATCGACCATGTTTGGACTCCAGGTCCAACTTGTGGTAAAATATCGGCCATGGCCCCAATGAAGCGATTCCAGAACGTGCCGCCAGACAAACAGTCGGCAATCCTTGATGCCGCGGCAGCGGAGATCGTAGCGCATGGCTTGTCCGGCGCCTCGATAAATCGCGTCATCGCGGCAGCGGGGATGAGCAAATCGTCCTTCTACCATTACTTCGAAGGCAAGGATGATCTCTATGCCGCCGTGACGCAGCGGGCGCTTGACGATCTGCTGGCGGCCATGGCGCCCGGTGCTCTGCCCGCGACCGCCCCGGACTATTGGGCGATGTGGGAAGCGATGTATCGCGCCTTCCTGCAGCGGCAGTTGTCCGATCCCGTCCTCGCGGCCCTGAACTGGAGCGCGATCCAGGCGCGTGCCGACGGCACGGCGCATCCCGCGCTCGAGTTACTGGCAGGCCAAATGCGCCAGTGGCTGGAAGCGCTGATCCTTCAGGGCCAGACGCTGGGCGCGGTGCGCACCGACCTGCCGCAGGGCCTCTTGATGGATGCCACCTTCGGGATGCTTGAGGGCGGTGACCGATGGTTTGCCGCAACATGGAGCGAGATGACCGAAGCACGCGTCGCCGAGGCCGCAACCCGGATCGTGGGCCTTTTGCGCGATCTGACCGAACAAGGAGGAGACCACGAATGACTTTCGTGACCGAACACGGGTTCACGACGGGCGGGGCTGGTGCTGCCCGACCACTGAAACTGGCGCTTCTTTTCTCGATCCTTGGCGAGGCGGTGATCCTCCTCGTCTGGGGCATCTACCTTTTCCCCGAGGGCAGTTGGTTCAACAAGACCATGTGGACCCTGGTCTATTGCGGCGTTGGAATGGGCGGCGCATTGGGCGCAGCGGTGGTGCTGAGTTTGCCAGGCCGAGTGGACGGTTGGCGTGCAGTTGGACTGACCGCGCTGCTGTCAACGGTCATGCTGGGGCTGTTCTGCAATACCCTCTGTCTCAGGCTTGACATGACCTTCGGCTATTTCGGTGCTCAAGGCGCAGGC
>CAYMMT010000319.1:0-1567 GCA_964391555.1 uncultured Rhodobacterales bacterium | reverse complement strand
ACTCCTCGAACACGCCCGCGATCACCGGGGCAATGGTGTCAAAGACGTCCTGCTGTTCGACGAACGACATCTCCATGTCGAGCTGGTAGAAGTCCGTGGGTGAGCGGTCGGCACGGGGATCTTCGTCCCGGAAACACGGCGCAATCTGGAAATACTTGTCGAACCCCGACACCATGATCAGCTGTTTGAAAAGCTGCGGCGCCTGCGGCAGGGCGTAGAACTTGCCCGGATGCAGGCGCGACGGCACGAGGAAGTCGCGCGCACCCTCGGGGGAAGAAGCCGTGATGATCGGCGTCTGGTACTCGCGGAACCCCTGCCCCCACATCCGGCGGCGCATGGAGGCCACCACATCGGAGCGCAGCGTGATGTTCTGCTGCATCGCCTCGCGCCGCAGGTCCAGGTAACGGTACCGCAGGCGGGTTTCCTCCGGGTATTCCTGGTCGCCAAAGACCATCAGGGGCAATTCGCCGGCTTCTCCCAGAACTTCCAGATCGCGGACAAAAACCTCGATCTCGCCCGTCGGGATCTTGGGATTGATCAGGCTTTCGTCCCGCGCCTTGACCGTCCCGTCGATGCGGATGCACCACTCGGACCGGACCTCTTCCATCTGCGAAAACACCGGGCTGTCGGGGTCGCAGAGGACTTGCGTGACACCATAGTGATCCCGCAGGTCGATGAACAGCACGCCACCGTGGTCCCGGACACGGTGCACCCAGCCGCAAAGCCGGACGGTGTCGCCAACGGTGTCGCGGGTCAGCGCGGCGCAGGTGTGGCTGCGAAAGCGGTGCATGGGGCTTTGTCCTTTGGGTTTGGGCAGTCCGTTTGGTCGCGCCGATACATCGCGCGGGCGCGGGGAAGTCAAGCCGCTCTTGTCGAACGGGGGCGCAACCGCCCCGGACGCGGTCACCCCGATGTCAGGGCGGAAACAGGAATGCGGGGTCGCGCGACGAGCCAACGCCCGGGCTGCCAAGGGCCAACTGGCAGAATTCATCGGCCAAGGCTTCGCAGGTTATCCCGGCGCGGACGATCCGGTCGTCGGCCAAGGCGCGGTACACGGTCTCGAACATCGCGGCGAGGAAGATGCAGGGGTCACTCGCCTCGCGCTGCCCCTTGGTCAAGGGGTTGCCGCCGATCTCAATCCGCATGCCATCGGCGACGGTGAACGTGCCCGACCCGCAGAAGAGCGAGGAATGCCGGTCCGCAGCCCGGTTCGGCAACCGGGCCGGCACCGTCCAAGGCGCAGATCTGAGCAGCGACCGGGCCCGCTTTGGCAGATGATGGGCCAGCATCGCGCGTCCGGCAGCCTCTCCGGCAAGCTTCTGGATCGGTCGCGCGGCGCGGCGCTCAACTGTCTTGTCACATGTGCCGTCATTCGGAATTGACACACATCGATGCAGTTCTCCGGACGAGACTTGATCCATCTGAATACTGGACCGACGCGGGCAGCGCGGGTTACGAATGGCAAAACCCGAGGCCAAAGCCCGAGCAGCATGATCCGACACCTCGCCCCAGCCGCCCTGATTGCGGTCTTCGCAGCCGTTGTGGCCTGGCAAAGCGCGGATGCGCC
>CAYMMT010000318.1:0-1570 GCA_964391555.1 uncultured Rhodobacterales bacterium | reverse complement strand
CCCGTCGGCTCAGTCACCACGGCACCACCCTAGCCCGCCGCCGTCCGTCCGTAATACAGCCCGACCACGTGCTCGGCCTCGGCAAAGAACAGCCACCGGGTCGCCATGACGCCCGCCAGATGCGCCAGAACCGCGAGACCCGCGAACAGGTGCTGAAACGGCAGCAAAAGCAGGATCACCGGCAGCACATAGCCCAGCGCCAGCCCGATCCAGCGCAGCTGATCGGCCCGGCGGCGGGCCACCTGATACACCATCTCGTGCAGCAGGTAGTTGGTCCCGGTATGGGGCCGCTCGAACGACCGGACCGCCCCGCGCGCGCCCAGCCCGGTCGCCGTCCCGATTGTCGATCCCGCCCGCGCAAAGGCCCCCGCACCCCGCACCCAATGCAGGATCTGCGCCGCTCCGGCGATCACCAGCAGCACGATCGCCAGTTCGCCCCGGCCCGAGAGCAGCGCGCCACCGGCAAGGGACGTGGACAGGAACATCGCCGGAACCGACAGGTCGTTCCACCGGGGGATCGACTTCAGCTGCGCATAGATCATCGAGGTCGTGACCACCGTCACCAGGGCGAGCAGCGCGCCGATCCAGCCAAGGGGTTGAAGCGCCACGCCGAAAAACACCAACCCGGCCGCATGGATCCCCATGACGACAAGGGCGACCGCGCTGGCCCAGGCTTCGCGGGACAGCCAGCTTGTCTTCCACTGGGTGAAGGCCTTCAGCGCCCGCTCCGGATGGCCCAGATGGAAGGTCGACGCCAGAAGGCCGCCCACGCCAAGGGCGTAGCCGATGGCAAAGTAGGCAAATGCGGTCCACCCGGTGGGCGGCGTCGCGTCGAAGCCGAGGAAGAACAACAGGCCGAACCCCGCCCCGGAGAGCGTGGTGAACAGGATGACGGATGGTGCCGGATGCATCTAGCTTGTCCCTCCCGGAAGCCGCGCGAGTTGCTTGTCGAGCCAGCCAAGAACGCCCGCGGGCGTTTCGGCCACCGGCTCGAGGAACGGGGCGAGGATATCGATATCCTTCTCTCGCGGCGGCAGGTACTTGTTGACGGGTTTCGTGCCCTGCTCGGGCATCAGGTCCATGCCGCCGCGGGCGTCGACCAGTTGACTGACGGCGCTGTCGGGATCGCCCAGATCGCCGAAATGGCGCGCCCCGGCCGGGCAGGTCCGGACGCAGGCGGGCACGCGGTCCTCTTCGGGCAGGTTCTCGTTGTAGATCCGGTCCACGCAAAGGGTGCATTTCTTCATCACGCCCTCGGCGGCGTCCATTTCCCGCGCGCCATAGGGACAGGCCCAGGAACACAGGCCACAGCCGATGCAGTCGCTCTCGTTGACGAGCACGATGCCGTCCTCCACCCGCTTGTAGCTCGCCCCGGTGGGACAAACGGTGACGCAGGGCGCGTCCTCGCAATGCAGGCAGGATTTCGGGAAGTGAATGAGCTGGGCCGGCCCGCTCTGCGGCTGAACCTCGTAGGAATGCACGCGGTTGAGGAAGGTCCCCACGGGCTCGGCCCCGTCGGGGTCCTGATCGCTGAGCGGCGCGCCGTCGTTCTCGGTGTTCCAGCCTTAGC
>CAYMMT010000317.1:0-1589 GCA_964391555.1 uncultured Rhodobacterales bacterium | reverse complement strand
CCTTGTCGATCTCGGCCTGGCCAAATCCGTGACCCAGAAGCGAGGTGTGATTGATGCCCGGTGCCTGGCCAAGGGAGCCGTGGCCGACGGCATAGGCCACGATCTCTTCGATCTCCGACGGGCTGTAGCCGAGGTTTTCGAGCGCCGCCGGAACGGACCGGTTGATGATCTTGAAATAGCCACCGCCGGCGAGCTTCTTGAACTTCACGAGCGCGAAGTCCGGTTCGATGCCGGTGGTGTCGCAGTCCATCACCAGTCCGATGGTCCCGGTGGGCGCGATCACGCTGGTTTGCGCGTTGCGGTAGCCATGCTCTTCGCCCAGCTTCAGCGCTTCGTCCCAGGCTGCCATGGCGATGTCGACAAGACGCGCATCGGGACAGTTGGCATGATCGAGAGGCACCGGCTTCACCGCCAGTTCCTCATAGCCTTCAGTGGGCCCGTAGGCCGCGTTCCGGTGAGTGCGGATGACGCGCAGCATGTGATCGCGGTTACGGGCAAACCCCGAAAACGCGCCCAACTCACCCGCCATCTCGGCTGAGGTGGCATAGGACACGCCCGTCAGGATTGCGGTCAGCGCACCGCACAGCGACCGGCCTTCGACCGAATCGTAGCTATAGCCCATGTTCATCAGCAGCCCGCCAATGTTGGCGTAGCCGAGCCCTAGCGTCCGGAAGTCGTAGCTGAGCTGCGCAATTTCCTTGGATGGGAACTGCGCCATGGTGACGGATATTTCCAGCGTCACGGTCCAAAGGCGGGTCGCATGCATGTAGTCTTCGACCTGAAACACGCCGTCGTCATAGAAGGTCAGCAGGTTCATGGACGCGAGGTTGCACGCCGTGTCGTCGAGGAACATGTACTCGGAACAGGGGTTTGAGCCTCGGATCGCCCCGTCCTCCGGACAGGTGTGCCAGGCGTTGACGGTGTCGTGGAACTGAATGCCGGGATCGGCACAGGCCCAGGCGGCGTGGCCCACCTGCTCCCACAGGTCGCGCGCTTTCACGGTCTTGGTGACCGACCCGTCGACGCGGTTGATCAGGTTCCAGTCTCCGTCGGCCTCGACCGCCTTCAGGAAGGCATCGGTGACGCGAATGGAGTTGTTGGAGTTCTGGCCGGACACCGAGTTGTAGGCCTCGCTGTCCCAATCGGTGTCATAGGTCGGAAACTCGATCGAGGTATGGCCTTGCTTGGCATAGTCGAGCACCCGCTTGACGTAGGTTTCGGGGATCGAGACTTTCTTGGCCTCGCGCACCGCTTCTTTCAGTTGCGGGTTCACCTTCGGGTCATAGGCGTCGGCCTCCGCCCCGTCCCATGCCTTGATCGCCGCAAAGATGGCGTTGAGCTTCTGCTCGTGCATCTTGGAGCCCGCGACGATGGACGCCACCTTCTGCTCTTCAAGAACCTTCCAGTTGATGAAGTCCTCGATATCCGGATGGTCGGCGTCCACGATCACCATCTTCGCGGCCCGCCGCGTGGTGCCGCCGGACTTGATCGCGCCGGCCGCCCGGTCGCCGATTTTCAGGAAGCCCATGAGGCCGGAGGATTTGCCGCCGCCCGAAAGCTTTTCGCCTTCACCGAGCAGAATCGAGCAG
>CAYMMT010000316.1:0-1599 GCA_964391555.1 uncultured Rhodobacterales bacterium | reverse complement strand
GACGTCCCGGTTCCCGTGAGCCGTTCTGTGTCTGACGCCTGTGCCGATAGGGCGGATTGAACCGACCACATAAACATAATGCCCGGAATGGACGTTCAGGTCGCCTCTTGCACGGGCTATGTCGCGCCTGAGACTTAGTCGCGATCCGGCCCGCTCTAGGGTCGCCGCCAGCGAAACACTTCGGCCTCGCCGACCCGACTCAGGACACGCCATGTTCCGTCACGCCTTTGACATCAGCTCAGGTGCCCTGCACGGCACCGAGACGGCGGCGGTCGCGTAATGCCGGCGCTTCTGTTTGACCTCGACGGGACCATGCTGAATTCTGACGCGATCCACCGCGAGGTGTTCGTCGAGTTGCTGGGTCCGCGTGGGTTCGAGGTGGATGAGGCCTTCTACATGGCCCATATCCACGGCCGTCTGAATGTCGACATCTTCGCCGACCTGATCCCCGATGAGCCGGACCCGCAGGGCCTGTCCGACGCGAAGGAGGCGGCTTTCCGCGACCGCCTGCCCCGCCCCTACCCGGCGATGCCAGGGGTCGTCGGAACCGTGCGGGACGCGCAAGCCAAGGGTTGGCCCATGGCGGTTGTGACCAATGCCATGCGGCTCAATGCCGAAGCGATGCTGGAAGCGATCGGTCTCCGGGACGCGTTCGACACCATCGTTGTCGGCGAGGAATGCGCGCGCGCCAAACCGGATCCCGAGCCGTACCGCACGGCGATGGACCTGCTGGGCGTGGCGCCAGACGACGCCTTCGCTTTCGAGGATAGCCCCTCCGGCATCCGCGCGGCCGCCGCCTCGGGTGCGGTAACGATCGGGGTCCGCTCGGGCCTGACCGACCGGGACCTTCGCGCCGCCGGCGCCGACGCCACCATTCAGGACTTCACCGACCCGGCCCTGCCCGGTCTGCTCACACGCCTCAAGGGAGACGCCGCATGACGCGTACCGTCATCGAATCAAAGACAAAAACCGCCATCATCGGCTTTGACCAACCGTTCTGCGTGATCGGCGAGCGGATCAACCCGACGGGGCGCAAAGTGCTGAACGAAGAGCTTGAGCGCGGCGATTTTTCCCGCGTGGAGGCCGATGCCATTGCGCAGGTCGCGGCCGGTGCCAATGTGCTCGACATCAACTCGGGCGCCGTCTTTTCCAACAAGATGGCCGAGGACCCGCGCTACGCCGACAACAACTTTGTCGAGCCGGACCTGATGCGGCAATTGGTCGAGAAGGTGCAGGGGGTAACCGACTGCCCGCTCTGCATCGACAGCTCCGTCCCGCCGCCGAAGGCCGCCCGCTCCTGAACTCTGTCACGGGGGAGGAGGAGCGGCTCGAAACCATCCTCCCGCTGGTGAAGAAATACAACGTGCCGGTTGTGGCCATTTCCAACGACGACACCGGGATATCCGAGGACCCCGAGGTCCGCTTTGCCGTGGCCAAGAAGATCGTCGAGCGCGCCGCCGATTTCGGCATTCCCGCCCATGACATCGTGGTTGATCCGCTGGTGATGCCCGTGGGCGCCATGGGGACGGCGGGGCTGCAGGTGTTCACGCTTGTGCGCCGTCTGCGCGACGAACTCGGCGTGAACACGACCTGCGGCGC
>CAYMMT010000315.1:0-1623 GCA_964391555.1 uncultured Rhodobacterales bacterium | reverse complement strand
ACGGGATGAGGCGGGCGCCGCAGCCGGCCTCCCGATCTTTGCGGCAGCGACAATCCTGCCCGGAGCGGCGCTAACAGCACGCGTGGCGCCGCTCACCCCCGCAAACGCGCTCCAGCCGGATCGAAGGGCGGCTCGTGCAGAACGAGTCCACGATGCGGTTGCCCGAGAATCATGAGGTCGACCTCCTCCCCCGGCGCCACGCCCTTCAGGACGGCAAGGGCAAGGGACATGTCGACCCCGTAGCCATAGCCGCCGGATGTGACGCGACCCACGGGGGTGCCGTCCGGTCGAAAGACCGGTTCCCCGCCGCTGGCGTCCGCCTCTTTTGGCTCCAGCACATGCACCAGCGACAAGACTTCACGCGGTACATTATCTTTGACCCGCAAATAACTGTCCCTGTTCATAAAGTCCTTGTCGCACTTCACGAGGCGATCGAGTCCCACCTCTTGAGGCCAGTACTCCGGAGAATACTCCCGACCCCAGGACCCGTAGCCCTTTTCCAGCCTGAGTGACATCAGCGCACGGCTACCGACGGGACCCGCTCCGATTTTGGCGCCTTCCGCCATTAACGCTTCATAAAGCTTGATCTGGTCCTCTTGGTCGCAGTGGAGTTCCCACCCGAGGTCGCCGGTAAAGGAGACGCGAAGCGCCATGACATTGATCCCCGACAGCGTGATGCGTTTGCTGCGCATGAAGCGAAAATCGTCTGAGGCCAAGGAACAGTTGGTCATCCGCTGGAGCATGTCGCGCGACGACGGCCCGGCGACATTGAACCCGCAAATGCGGTGCGTCAGGGTCTCGAAGGAGGTGCCATCCGGCAGAGGGAGGGCGTCAAAGAACCGCTGGTGATACCGTTCCGCCATTCCGGACCCGATGATCCAGAACTCCTCTTCGCCGAGCCGCGTGACGGTGAAATCCCCCGCGATGCCCCCCCGGACCCCGATCAGCGGGGTCAGGCACGACCGGCCAACCTCCCGCGGCATCCGATTGGCAAACATCGCGTTCAGCCAATCCTCGGCTCCCGGACCCGCCACGCGGTACTTGGCGAAATTCGAAATATCGATGATTCCGGCCCTGTCCCGCAACATGCGCGCCTCGCGCCCGACCACATCCCACCAGGGCTGACGGGTGAACCCGGCGGAATCCGGGGTTCCGGCATCGAAATAGGCGGGGTGCTCCCACCCGTAGTTGAGACCGAACACCGCCCCCATCCGCGCTTGCATCTCGTAGACGGGCCGGGTGCGCACAGGACGCCCGGCGGCGCGCTCTTCCCCCGGGAAATGGATCGCGAAGCGATGGGCATACTGGTCGCCCACCCGGGCTTTGGTGAACGCTTCATCCGCCCAATCGCCGAACCGCGCCACGTCCCACGCAAACATGTCATAGCGGCTTTCGCCGGTGGTGATCCAATCGGCAGCGAGAAGGCCCATGCCGCCGGATTGCGAAAACCCGGGGATGATTCCGTTGCAGCAGAAGTAGTTCCGCAAGTCCGGATGAGGCCCGAAGAGCACGTTGGCGTCCGGTGACCAGATCATGGGCCCGTTGATGACCCGCTTGATCCCGGCCTCGCCCACGGCGGGCACGCGATCGATGGCGCGCATCATGTTGTCCTCGATCCGTTCG
>CAYMMT010000314.1:0-1632 GCA_964391555.1 uncultured Rhodobacterales bacterium | reverse complement strand
TCCGCCGCGGCGATGATCTGCCCCCGGGCGTGATGAAGATGGTCAAGGTCTTCGTCGCGGTGAAGCGCAAGCTGCAACCGGGCGACAAGATGGCGGGCCGTCACGGCAACAAGGGTGTGATCTCGAAGGTTGTTCCGATGGAGGACATGCCGTTCCTCGCGGATGGGACGCCGGTTGATTTCTGTCTGAACCCGCTGGGCGTTCCGTCGCGTATGAACGTCGGTCAGATCCTGGAAACCCACATGGGTTGGGCCGCACGCGGCATGGGTGTGAAGATCGATGAAGCGCTGCAGGATTACCGCCGGTCTGGCGACCTGACACCGGTGCGCGAAGCGATGCGGATTGCCTATGGCGACGATGTCTACGAAGAAGGCATCAAGTCCATGGACGAAGCGCAGCTTGTCGAAGCGGCTGGCAACGTGACGCACGGTGTGCCAATTGCAACGCCGGTTTTCGACGGTGCGAAAGAGGCAGACGTCAACGACGCGCTTGTGCGGGCTGGGTTTGATACCTCGGGTCAGTCGGTGCTTTATGACGGTCGCTCGGGTGAGCAATTTGCACGCCCCGTGACCGTTGGTGTGAAGTACCTGCTGAAGCTGCACCACCTGGTTGATGACAAGATCCACGCGCGTTCGACCGGTCCGTACTCCCTCGTCACGCAGCAGCCGCTGGGTGGTAAGGCGCAGTTCGGTGGCCAGCGTTTCGGGGAAATGGAGGTCTGGGCGCTCGAAGCGTACGGCGCGGCCTATACCCTGCAGGAAATGCTGACTGTGAAGTCGGATGACGTCGCGGGCCGGACCAAGGTCTATGAAAGCATCGTCAAGGGCGAGGACAACTTTGAAGCGGGTGTTCCCGAGAGCTTTAACGTTCTCGTGAAAGAAGTCCGCGGCCTCGGCCTGAATATGGAACTCCTGGATGCGGAGGAAGACGAATAATCGGGGCGCCAGTCTCTTTGAAGAGACTGGCCCATTCCTTCGAAGGAATGGGCACCCCGTTCTTCCCCCACGCCCCCTTTTTTGAGGAAAACTCATGAACCAGGAACTGACGAACAACCCGTTTAACCCGATCGCGCCGCAGAAGGTGTTTGACGAGATCAAGGTCTCGCTCGCCTCGCCAGAGCGCATTTTGTCGTGGTCTTTCGGTGAAATCAAAAAGCCCGAAACCATTAACTACCGCACGTTCAAGCCCGAGCGTGACGGCCTGTTCTGCGCACGTATCTTTGGCCCGATCAAGGATTACGAATGCCTCTGCGGCAAATACAAGCGCATGAAATATCGCGGCGTTGTCTGCGAAAAGTGCGGTGTGGAAGTCACGCTGCAAAAGGTCCGCCGCGAGCGGATGGGCCACATCGAACTGGCGGCCCCGGTCGCGCATATCTGGTTCCTGAAATCGCTGCCCTCCCGCATCGGTCTGATGCTGGACATGACGCTGCGCGATCTGGAACGCATTCTCTACTTTGAAAACTATGTCGTGATCGAACCCGGTCTGACCGACCTGAGCTATGGCCAGATGCTCTCGGAAGAAGAGTATATGGATGCGCAAGACGCCTACGGCATGGACGCCTTCACCGCCAATATCGGTGCTGAGGCGATCCGCGAAATGCTCGCGGCGATTGATCTGGAATCCGAGGCC
>CAYMMT010000313.1:0-1648 GCA_964391555.1 uncultured Rhodobacterales bacterium | reverse complement strand
CAACGGTTTTCAAGACCGCCGCATTCGACCACTCTGCCAAACCTCCGCGTGACCCGGGGCCTAGCGGCTTCCGTACGATTCTGAAAGTGCCTGCCATCACCCCGGCTGTTGCGCGGAACGGATTACAGCGGGGAAAACTGGGGCCGCGCTGTGCAAGGATGTCGCGTTGGCCTCGGGCCGCTCGGTGGTCTGCCGGATTGGCGGTCCAGCCCGCGAAACGGAGCAACTTCCGAATTCTTGCTGATCGGGACTCGCCGGACTTTCTTTCGCGGCGACCTGCCGCTATGCTGGTGCCACGTGCGGTTCTGCGCCCAGCGGAACCCGCGTCGAGGGCGTGCCAACGATCACACCTCGTCTGGGCAGAATGGCCGAATGGCCGGTCGATACTGGAAATATCCGGATCGGCAAATAGAGGGGCAAAAGATGGCAGGCAATCGAGCAGGCACTGCATTGAACTTTCGCAGGATATTGCATGGCGGGGCGGCGTTGACGCTGGTCGTCGGGCTGGCCGGATGTGACGAGAATGGCAATTTCTCTCTCGCCTCCCCGGCCGGCGACGAGGGGGTCGCGGTGACCCGGGCGGCGACCTCCGTTCAACTGATCGAACGCGACGTCGAGGCACCGGATGTTTTTCAGGTGACCGATGATGGATTGTGGGATGGGCGCCCGTCGCTCGGTGGCGTTTGGGTCGCACATCCTGATGTGGTCGAGCCGGAACGCGTGATCATCCGCAACCGCGCAAACGGCAAATTCGTGATTGGCGCGTTGTTCCGGCGCGAACGCGCGAATCCGGGGCCCGAACTTCAGGTGTCCTCCGATGCGGCTCAGGCGCTTGGGCTCCTCGCTGGTGCGCCAGCCGAACTGAACGTGACCGCACTGCGCAGGGAAGAGGTTCCCCAAGAGCCCGTCCAGGCCGCGGCGCCCGGCCCCGACATGGATTTGGCCGAAACCGAAAATCTCGCCGCGCCGACCGAGATCGAGGCGACCACGCTCGATCCCATCGCCGGCGCCGCCGCAGCGATCGATGCCGCCGAGGCGGCCCAGACTCCGGTTGCCGCGGCGCCCGCAATTGCCGACGCAGCAATTCCGGAACCGACACCGGCCGCCGTTGCTCCCGTGCCGCAGCCGTCCGGCCTGGAAAAGCCCTTCATCCAGATCGGCATTTTTTCGGTCGAGGACAACGCCAGCCGCACCGCAGATCGGATGCGCGGCATTGGCATTGTGCCAACCGTGTTGGCCCAGCAAAGCCAGGGCAAACCGTTTTGGCGGGTGATCGTGGGACCGGCGCAAGATGCCGCCGAACGGGCCGCGCTTCTCGACAACGTGAAGGCCCAGGGGTTCACCGACGCCTATTTCGTGACAAACTGACAGAAGGCGATGTTCCGGCGCCTGCCCGCCGGGACATTGCGGCACCGTACCAACCTGACCTGGATGCTGACCCCCATGCTGTCCCGACTCGCCTTCTGCCTCATTCTCGTCCTGCCGCTGCCAGCTTGGGCTCAAGCCTTCGAAACCCGGGCCACGGCCGCGTATGTCTTTGACCAGACGACCCGGACCGTGCTCCTGGAGAAGAACGCGGACGAGCCTTTGCCTCCGGCTTCGATGTCAAAACTCATGACGCTCTACATGGCGTTTGAGGCATTGTCAG
>CAYMMT010000312.1:0-1660 GCA_964391555.1 uncultured Rhodobacterales bacterium | reverse complement strand
AGCAGGCGCCCGCTTTCCCATCTGCCAGCAATCCAATTCATGTGTACAAGACTAGTTTGGTTCCGCCGGAATGGCCCGAACTTCCTTTGTCGCAAATTGTATCAATACGAAAATGGGGACTTGACCCTCCAGTTGCCAAAACCTCTAGGTCAAACGCCATGACCGGTCTTCTGCCACAACTAGCGGATCCTGAAACCAACGGGGCACCGGAACTCGTTCTTCTCCGGGGATGGGACCATCGACTTTTGGTTGCCTGCGGCGTCTCGGCGGCCGCATGGTCAGGCAAGCTTTACAGGTTCGGACTCTGATGCGCCTCTTCCTTCTTGTTCTCCTGATGCTCGTGATTGCCGCCCTGGCCTGGCGCGAGGCTTTGGGGTTCGGCATCGATCTCCCGGACCGCGCGGATCTCCAAAGATGGATCGATGCGGCCGGGCTCCTCGGCCCCGTCTTGGTGGTTGTCCTCATGACAGTGGCCATCGTGGCGAGTCCCCTGCCCTCCGCGCCGGTCGCATTGGCAGCCGGGGCGGCCTACGGACATACATTGGGGACGATACTGGTTGTCCTGGGAGCCGAACTCGGTGCGCTCGTGGCGTTTCTCCTGGCGCGCGGATTGGGCCGCCCTTTTGTGGAGCGACATCTCGGCGAAAAACTGGGGACCGGATTTCTGGGATCTCAGAACACACTGACATTCCTCGTCTTCGGCAGCCGTCTGCTGCCGTTCCTGTCCTTCGACATGATCAGCTATGCGGCGGGTCTGAGCAAACTGCATCTCTGGCGATTTGCCGTCGCCACCCTGGCGGGAATCATCCCGGCAAGTTTTCTTCTCGCGCATCTCGGCAGCGAAGCGATGAACGGAGACGCGCGCACTGCGACACTGACAGCGGCGGCGCTTGGCGGATTCACGGCTCTGTCCGTACTCATTGCCATCTGGCGCGACCGTCGCAACTCGCCAAGGGAAAGCTGACATGGCCACCAAATCCCACGCCGGACACATGCCCTCAACCGGAAAGGCTCTCAGGGTACTCGCGTGGCTGACGGGCATCTACTTCGGCATCGAACTCGCCGTCGGCCTCTGGAAAGGGTCGATGGCCGTGCTTTCGGACGCCTTCCACACGCTGTCGGCAGTCGGCGGCGTCTTGGTCGCATTCGTCGCGCAACGCATCGCGCATCGGCCCGCCGACGAACACCGGAGTTTCGGCTGGTACCGAGCCGAGTTCATCGGCGCGCTGGTCAACGGCGGTTTTCTGCTCGGCATGGCGCTCCTTGTGATCTGGATGGGCATGATGCGGCTGATGATGGTCTCACCCTCAAACGCGGACTTCGGATGGTGACCTTGCAGCTGCAGACCACCTGCCTCGACGAGACGCGTGCGCGCGACCTCGATATCCTGGGAATGGCTGGCGCCCGAGACACATACCAAACGGCGGCCGTGGACGTGCTCCGCGAGCGCCATGAAGCTGCGTCGAAACCGCAAGGGTCGAAGACATGACGGAAACGATTCTGGGGTCGGAGCCTGCCATTCGCCTGACGGCGTTCCTCGGCGTCCTTGCAGCCATGGCGCTCTGGGAAATCGCGGCTCCGCGCCGTCGTCGGGACATTCCGCGCGTGATCCGGTGGACCAACAACCTCGCGCTGGTCGTGATCGATACGGCCATTCTGC
>CAYMMT010000311.1:0-1671 GCA_964391555.1 uncultured Rhodobacterales bacterium | reverse complement strand
GCTCGCCCGCGGGCGGGCTCCCGAGATCGGCCTGCGTCGCATAACGCGCGCTCTGGTCCACCGGCACGCCCTCAATGGCGAGGTCGAGCCGCACACCGCCGCCGCCGTCGAAATAGAGCATCTCCATCTCGTAGAGCCCACCGGCGAAATCCGCGCGCGCCGAGGTCGGCTCCGACCCGCGGTATCCGTCGTACATGGTAAACGGAACGCCCCCGATGGACAGCGCAAAGCCGTCGTCCGACCGGACCGAGATCGTGTGCTCCCCCGGCGGGATATAGATGAACCCCTCGATCAGAAGGCCCGACGGGCCCATCTCCGCAGTTCCGTCGCCGGAGGTGATCTGCCCCTTGTCGCCAAGGAACTCCGCGATGCTGGTGTCGCTCTGGTGCGACTTGAACCCGAACGAGGACATCTCGAATTCCGCCGTCGGCGCCGAGCTTGCCCGGACCTCCGCGAAGGCCGCGAGCGACCAGATTTTCGTCCCGTCCGCCCAGGCCGTACCGTTCAGACCCGTCCCGTTCAATGGGATGCCGTTGACGTCGTTCGCTGATATCGCGGGCACCTGTCCGGCAATGGATCCGAGGTCTGCTGTGGTCGGGGCTTGGTAGGTCTTAGCGGTCTTCCTTGGCGCTGAGCCATGCCGATACACCGCACCCCTCCAGTGCGGTGACCCGGGTGGCCACCGTTTCGATCGGTTGAGTCAGACACGCAACAAGGCCCCGTCCAGCTGACGCTTTGCACACGCTTGGCACCGTGCATTGACCAGATTTGGCTAACAAAAAAGAAACGTTGGTTAGCGGTTGGTGAATTCGGCGGTCGGTCGCCAAATCGCGGGATGGCCCATGGGCAAAACCCCGCCGAAAGACCCCGTGAATTGATGGACTTGCCTCGTTTGCGCGGCCGTCCGCGGCTCGCCTATCCGATCTTGTTGCCCAGGCTCCAGACACCGGTGATGATCGGCAACCCGTCAAGCAGGCCCAGCTTCAGCACATCACCCCGCTGACCAGCCGCGAGCGACCCCCGGTCCGACAGGCGCGCCGCCCGCGCGGGGTTTTCGGTCACCGTGGCAACCGCGCGGGGCAGGTCGCCCCAGATTTCGGCCAGCCGGAACGCCGCCAGAAGCAGGGCGGACGGCACGTAGTCGGACGACAGGATGTCCAGCAGATCGCGCCGGGCGAGGTCCTCGGCCGCGACGTTGCCCGAATGGGACCCGCCCCGGATCAGGTTCGGCGCGCCCATCATGATCGCGATCTCCCGGTCACGACAGGCCGTCGCCGCGTCCAGCGTGGTGGGAAACTCCGCGAAGCCCACGCCATTGGCCGCCGACGTGGCCACGTGATCCGCGGTGGTGTCATCGTGGCTGGCCAGGACAGCGCCCAGCCGTGCGGCCTCGGTCAGCGCGGCGCTTTCGTGCCGTGCCCCGAACCGGGCCTGCAACTGCCTGAGATGTGCGACATGGTCGACGAATTCGTCGTCGCTCATCCCGCGCTTCTTGGCGACATAGGTCTTCAGCGCGGACAGGTCCCGGAATTGCCGCTGGCCGGGCGTGTGGTCCATCAGGCTCACGATCCCGACCCGGTCCTCGGGACCGAATGTCGCAAACTCGTCCAGCAGGGTTTCCGAGCAGATTTCGGCCCGCAGGTGCAGGAAGTGGCTGATCTTGAAGAGGTT
>CAYMMT010000310.1:0-1673 GCA_964391555.1 uncultured Rhodobacterales bacterium | reverse complement strand
CTCGCCGCGACGCTCGAGAAAGGTTCGGAACACCCTCTTGCCGAGGCAATCGTGGCCGGAGCGGAGGAGCGCGGTGTCGCCATGGGCGATGCGAGCGACTTCGAGGCCGTGACCGGCAAGGGGGTCAGGGGCGTCGTTGACGGAAAGGCGGTGGCACTCGGAAACCGCAAGCTGGTCGAGGATCTGGGGCTCGACTCCGGAGCGCTGGTCGAAACGGCCAACGCGCGCCGTGACGAGGGCGAGACGGTGATGTTCGTGATGGTCGACGGCGCGGTGGCCGGTCTTGTCTGCGTTACCGACCCGGTGAAGGAGACGACGCCCGACGCGCTCAAGGCTCTGCACGAACTGGGCTTCCGGATCATCATGGCGACGGGCGACAACGAACGTACGGCCAGGGCAGTGGCCGAGCGGCTCGGGATCGACGAGATCCGCGCCGACGTCCTGCCCGAGGACAAGGCGCGCATCATCCGCGAATTGCAGGATCAGGGCCGCAAGGTCGCCATGGCCGGTGACGGCGTCAACGACGCGCCCGCGCTGGCCCAGGCCGACGTGGGTATCGCCATGGGAACCGGGGCCGACGTGGCCATCGAAAGCGCCGGCATCACGCTGGTCAAGGGCAACCTCGACGGCATCGTCCGCGCCCGGCGGCTGGCCCGCGCGACCATGCGCAATATTCGCCAGAACCTGTTCTTCGCACTGATCTACAACGCCAGTGGCGTGCCGGTGGCAGCGGGCCTCTTGTTTCCGTTTTTCGGAATCCTGATCAGCCCGATGTTCGCGGCCTTCGCGATGAGCGCCTCCTCGATCTCGGTGGTGCTGAACTCGCTGAGACTGAGAAGCGCAAGGATCTGACCAAGGCGGACTGAGCAATGACGTCGATCCATGATCAGGATTCGATGTCCTGATCGAGCGAGACTGTCGCCAGCCGGCCTTCAGGAGATCCCGCACGGGGATCTATCTGATCGTCGCGCTGGCGCTTAGGGGGGCTTTTGCTCGGCTATGAGCACCGCGTGCATATCTTCGCCAGCCAGTGGGTGCTGTTTCTGCCGCTGCTGATTTGCGTCGGGATGCATTTCTTCATGCATGGCGGTCCCGGTGGGCACGGTGGCAAGGCGGTCACGACGGGCGCGGGTCGGGGGACTACGGATCATGATCGACCCCGGCTCAAGCTGCAATCCGACCCGATGATCGCCGTCCATGCCGTCGCCGGCATCGTCGCGGAGTATCTCAAGGAGCGATCTTTGCCCGATGCCTGGGACGAACGACGGGACGGAGGGCCTCACGGCGCGATGCCATGACCTGGCGCAGGACCAACGGCCTCTTTGCCGGTCTCGTCATTGGCGGGGCCTTGGGATGGTTGGTCGCGCGGACCACCGAAACGCGATACCCGTGGCCACTCTGGACCGCAGGTTTTCTTGCGGCGACGTTCGCCCTGCGGGTCGGCTGGTTGGCAAAGACGCAGTGCCGTCGAATGGAGTCCGCGCCAACAACCCGCGCGGGCGAGGCGTGTCACATTTCCTGCCGTGAATCTGATCGCGACAGTCGCACCCCGCGGGACCTGCGGGCCCGTTGACGTTTGTGCCCCCGTCCGGTCGTCCCGCGTGTCGATTTGTCGGGTATCGCGACGGCACCTGTCCCGTGCAGACGAGCGTCAAAGCGGCAGTTCGACAGTT
>CAYMMT010000309.1:0-1677 GCA_964391555.1 uncultured Rhodobacterales bacterium | reverse complement strand
CTGACCTTCCTTGAGCACATCCGACGGATGGTTCAGGCGGCGGTTTTCGATCTGGCTGACGTGCACCAGCCCGTCGCGCTTGCCGAAAAAGTTCACGAAAGCGCCGAAGTCGACAATCTTCACGACCGTGCCCTTGTAGATCTTGCCTTCCTCGGGCTCGGCCACGATCGAATGGATCATGTCATAAGCTTTCTGGATGGCCTCCCCGTTGGGCGAAGCGATCTTGATGATGCCGTCGTCGTTGATGTCGACCTTGGCACCCGAGACCTCGACGATCTCGCGGATGACCTTTCCGCCAGAGCCGATGACTTCGCGGATCTTGTCGGTCGGAATCTGCATGGTCTCGATACGCGGCGCGTGGATCGAGAATTCCCCGGCACCCGAAAGCGCCTTGTTCATCTCGCCGAGGATATGCATCCGGCCTTCCTTGGCTTGCGCCAGGGCCTTGGCCATGATCTCGGGCGTGATGCCGGCAACCTTGATGTCCATCTGGAGCGAGGTGATGCCGTTCTCGGTACCCGCGACCTTGAAGTCCATGTCGCCGAGGTGGTCCTCGTCACCCAGAATGTCGGTCAGAATGGCGTATTCGCCGTCATCTTCGAGCACCAGACCCATGGCGACACCGGCGACGGCGGCCTTAAGCGGGACACCGGCATCCATCATCGAAAGCGACCCGCCACAGACGGATGCCATGGAAGAGGAGCCGTTCGACTCCGTGATCTCCGACACGATGCGGATGGTGTATGGGAAATCGGTCGCCGCGGGCAGAACCGCCTGAAGCGCCCGCCAGGCCAACTTGCCGTGGCCGATTTCACGTCGTCCCGGCGGGCCCACGCGGCCCGCCTCACCAACCGAGTAAGGCGGGAAGTTGTAGTGCAGCAGGAAGTTCGAGCGGAAGTTCCCGTGCAGCGCGTCGATGATCTGCTCATCATCGCCCGTGCCCAATGTGGTGACCACGAGGCCCTGGGTCTCACCGCGGGTGAACAGCGCCGACCCATGCGTCCGCGGCAGGAAGCCGGTCTCACACACGATGTCGCGCACTTCGTCCAGCGCACGGCCATCGATCCGTTTGCCTTCCTTCACGACGGAGCCACGCAGGATGGAGCTTTCGAGTTTCTTCAGTGCTGATCCGAGGTTCGGGTCTTCCTGCTGCTCTTCGGTCAGTGTTTCAACAACCGCCTGCTTGGCCGCCGAAACAGCGGCGGTACGTTCCTGCTTGTCGAGGATCGCGTAAGCAGCGCGCATCTGCTCCTCACCAGCGGCTTTCACTGCCTCGAAAAGGTCGCTGTAGTCCGGTGGTGAGAATTCAAGCGGCTCTTTCGCGGCGTCTTCGGCCAGATCGACGATCAGGTCGATGACCGGCTGGATCTGCTCGTGGGCAAAGGTCACGGCACCGAGCATTTCGTCTTCGGTCAGTTCGTAGGCTTCGGATTCGACCATCATGACCGCGTCCTTGGTGCCCGCGACGACAAGGTCAAGCCGCTGATCGGGGTTGTTGCGGAGCTGGTCCATGTCCTCGACCATCGGGTTGAGGATGTACTGACCACCTTCAAAGCCCACCCGGCAACCGGCGATCGGGCCCATGAAGGGCGCGCCGGAAATGGTCAGCGCGGCAGAGGCGGCGATCATAGCGACCATGTCGTGGTCATTTACGAGGTCGTGCGAAAGCACCGTGCC
>CAYMMT010000308.1:0-1680 GCA_964391555.1 uncultured Rhodobacterales bacterium | reverse complement strand
TCATCGCAGGGATCGCCACGATCCAACTCTTTTCAAACACGACACCGCACTAGGTCTAGCCAATGCTGCGGCGCCGCGATATGGCCCGCGCGAGGTAACCCGGAGCATCCAATGGACCTGCGCAACATCGCCATCATCGCCCACGTCGACCACGGCAAGACCACGCTGGTGGACGCGCTGCTTGCGCAGTCGGGAGCGGTCCGGGACAACCAGCAGACCGAGGAACGGGCGCTCGACTCCAACGATCTGGAACGCGAGCGCGGGATCACGATCCTCGCCAAGGCCACGTCAGTCGATTGGAACGGTACCCGGATCAACATCGTCGACACCCCGGGCCATGCGGATTTTGGCGGCGAGGTGGAACGCATCCTGTCCATGGTCGACGGGGTCGTGCTGCTGGTCGACGCCGCCGAGGGGCCAATGCCGCAGACGAAATTCGTGACGCAGAAAGCCCTGGCGCTCGGCCTGCGGCCCATCGTGGTGCTCAACAAGGTCGACAAGCCCGATGCCGAACCGGACCGCGCACTTGACGAATGTTTCGATCTTTTTGCTGCCCTGGATGCGGACGACGCGCAGCTCGACTTCCCGCATCTGTATGCCTCGGGCCGATCGGGTTGGGCGGACGAAACTCTGGACGGTGATCGCAAGGACCTATCGGCGCTTTTTGAGCTGATCCTGTCCCACGTTCCCGCCCCGTCACAACTGGCCGCGGCGAAAGAGCCGTTCCGCATGCTCGCCACGACACTGGGCGCCGATCCCTATCTCGGCCGGGTTCTGACCGGCCGCGTGGAAGCGGGCCAGGTCAGCGCCGGGGCGACGTTGAAGGCGCTCAGCCGGACGGGCGGCAAGGTCGAACAGTTTCGGGTGACCAAGATCCTTGCTTTCCGCGGCCTGTCCCAGCAGCCCATCGAAACGGCCGAGGCCGGAGACATCGTCACGCTTGCCGGCATGACCAAGGCCACGGTGGCCGATACGCTCTGCGATCCGGCGGTGACCGAGGCGATCCCGGCACAACCCATTGATCCACCGACGATTTCCGTCACGTTTGGCATCAATGACAGTCCCTTGGCCGGTCGCGATGGCAAAAAGGTCCAGTCCCGCGTGATCCGCGACCGGTTGATGAAGGAGGCCGAAAGCAATGTCGCGATCCGGGTCAGTGACACGCCCGGAGGAGAGGCCTTCGATGTGGCCGGGCGGGGCGAACTGCAAATGGGTGTCCTGATCGAGAACATGCGCCGCGAAGGCTTCGAACTCTCGATCTCGCGTCCGCGCGTCATCTTCCGCGACGAGGGTGGCCGGCGGCAGGAACCTGTCGAAGAGGTCACCATCGACGTCGATGACGAATATACCGGGTCGGTTGTCGAAAAACTGACCGGGTCCCGCAAGGGCGAGTTGGTCGAGATGAAACCGGCCGGAACCGGCAAGACGCGGATTGTGGCGCATGTGCCCTCTCGCGGGCTCATCGGCTACCACGGCGAGTTCCTGACCGATACACGCGGCACCGGGGTCCTGAACCGCATTTTTCATGGCTGGGCACCGCACAAGGGTCCGATCCCGGGTCGCCGCCGGGGCGTGCTGATTTCCATGGAGGCCGGGCAGGCCGTGGCCTATGCCCTGTGGAATCTCGAAGACCGGGGACGGATGTTCATCAACCCGCAGGCGCAGGTCTATCAGGGCATG
>CAYMMT010000307.1:0-1692 GCA_964391555.1 uncultured Rhodobacterales bacterium | reverse complement strand
CCGATCGAATACACGCGAGGGCTCTACCGCCCTGATATCTATGACTTTGTGGCCGAGCTTCGCCTCGAGGACGGTCATTAGCGCTGGGGGACATCATGAACTTTGAAGCCTGGATCGACGGCCGGGAAATGGCCTGTCGCGTCACTGTGGATACGGATATCGCCGCGCCCGTGTTCTGCTTTTCCTGCATGGCCCCCGTCAAGGTGCTGTCGGGCGGCACCCGGATCGCCCACCTCGGCGGCTACACCGAGGTGCAGTTGCCGGACCTGACTGCTGGCGTGCCACACGAATTGCGCATTGAGCACGTGATCGAACGTCATGTCCCCGGCAACCGGGGCTGGCTGCCGCTTGGCGGTTATCTGCGCCACGCGGGTGGCCTGACATCCTTGCCGATCCTGCCAGCCGGGGTCTCGCCCAAAGGCGTTCCGCGTCCCGCCGGTTCGCCTCCCGAGCTTCTGGTCTGCCCGCAACCGGCAGCCGCCCAACTCACCGGCGAGGTTCTGGCAACGCACGGCTTCGACATCACCGGCGCCGCCCTCGATGGGGCAGTCGACTGGGCCACGCGCTGCGGGCTGGATCTGCATGAAGCCAACGGAACGCCTCTGGCGGTCACCGTTGACGAGAGCCTGCCAGCGGAAGCCTATTGCCTGACCATCGGGCCCGAGGGTGCGGCGCTCAGCCATGGTGACGCTGCCGGGGCCTTCTACGGCGGCGTAACCCTCGCAACGTTGCTCCATACCCATCGGGGCCAGATCCCCTGCGGCGTGATCGAAGACGCGCCGCGGTTCGAATGGCGCGGGCAGCATCTCGACTGCGCGCGTCATTTCTACAGCGTGGAGACGATCCTGCGCCTGCTCGACCTTCTGGCCTTGCTGAAAATGAACCGCTTCCACTGGCATTTCGCCGACGACGAGGCATTTCGGTTGCACCTCGCCTCTCTGCCGGAACTGGCCGGGACCCATCAGCGTGGCGAGGGGCATCTGTTGCCGGGTGTCTTTGGCGGTGGCATCAGCTCTGGTGGGGGGTATACCCGCGCCGATGCCGCGAGGGTCATCGCCCATGCCAAGGCGCTGCACATCGAGGTCATGCCAGAGATCGAGGTTCCGGCCCACGCACTCGCCATTGCAAAGATCTTTCCCGGGACCCGCGATCCCAGTGACACCGGGGCGGAGGCGTCGGTGCAGGGTTACCCTGAAAACGTCATGAACCCGGCGCAGGAGGAAAGCTGGCGGATCTGGCAGGCCATGGCGACGGAGGTGGCCGAGATTTTCCCCTTCCATGTTCTGCACCTCGGGGGTGATGAACTCCCACCGGGGACGTGGCAGGGGTCGCCCGCCGCCGAGGCCCTCAAGACCGCCGCGGGGCTCACGTCGACTCAAGACCTGCAGGGCTGGACCATGTTCAAACTCGCCGGGCACGTCCAGTCATCAGGCAAGTCACCCGCCGCGTGGGAAGAAGCGGCGCTGGGGGCGCGGGGGATCGAGCACGATGCAATCCTCTTCAGTTGGACCGGGCAGGGGCCGGGGTTGCAGGCGGCGCGGGATGGCTACAGTGTCGTGATGTGCCCGGGCCAGAAGGTCTATCTCGACATGGCCCAGACCCCGGACCCCTCGGATTGGGGCGCCACCTGGGCCGCAATCGTCCCGCTGTCGGAGACGATCAATTGGGACCCGGTCCCGGACGACGAGCCGG
>CAYMMT010000306.1:0-1693 GCA_964391555.1 uncultured Rhodobacterales bacterium | reverse complement strand
CTCAGGCTCTCCCACTCCGGACCGATCAACATGACCGGCAAGAGAAGGGCCGTGGCCATGAGGCCCGACACGGCCTGCATGGCAATGGCGTCGACCTCCTTGGCCATCGCACGCGTCACGAGCATGAACAGCGCAAAAACGACGGCCACCACCAAAGGCAGAAGCGCGGGTGCGCCGACCTCCGCGAAGTTCGGTTGCACGACGAGAAGGGTGCCGACGAAGCCAATTGCGCAGGCAACCAGCCGGAACTGCCCGACGTGTTCGCCGAGGACGAGATGACCCAGCAACAGCATGATGAAAGGCATGACAAAGGCGATCGCCACGGCATCGGCAAGCGGCAGATAGTTCAGCGAAGTGAACATCGCACCAATACCAACGATGTGGAGTCCGGTTCGCAGGGCCGTCAGCGTCAAGGCCCGCCGCGACATGCGCAGGGTGCCACCTGTCGACGCCAGGACGGGGATGAGTACCAACGGCTGGATGGCGAAACGGACAAGAAGCAGCATGCCCAGCGGGATCAGCGGTCCCAATAACTTGGCCATGCTGTCACCCAAAGGAGCCAGAAAGCAAAACCCCAGCATCAGCAGGATTCCGGCAAAGGGCCGATCAGCGGGTTCTGATGCCGACGCAGAGGTCATTGTGCCAACTTGCCCGCAGGTATCTTGGGGTCAAGGTCTCCATCGGCGGGCGGATCAATCAGAGGCTCGAGACGGTCAACGGGTTGGCCCTTCATTCCGACCGCCGTCGCGAGGCCTGGATCGCCATGCGCACCCCGGCCTCTGGACTTGTACCCAAGCGAGGGAAACGCCCGATCACAGAGCCTGAAAAGCGCACGACCGGTTCGTCATCGCGGCCCTGGGGTTCGCGGAAGAGGTGCCATCCCTTGCGACCTTCGGAACTTGGTCACCATTATCTTGCGTCACCCATTGCCGCCCTGCCCCGAATCCGGTTATCCTCAAATCCCGTGATGCAGTGCGCCCGAAGGTCTGCTCTCGCGGCGTGTCACCAACAAGAAACCTTGACGACGAAGGCACTCACGGGGGTCCGGGCAATGGCGCGTTTCATATTCATTACGGGTGGCGTTGTATCGTCCCTTGGAAAAGGGCTGGCCTCCGCTGCCTTGGGCGCGCTGCTGCAAGCCCGTGGGTTCACCGTCAGGTTGCGAAAACTCGACCCCTATCTGAATGTCGACCCCGGCACGATGTCGCCGTTCGAGCACGGCGAGGTCTTTGTCACCGACGACGGGGCCGAAACCGACCTCGACCTCGGCCACTACGAGCGTTTCACGGGCGTTGCGGCGCGGGCGACCGACTCCGTTTCGTCCGGGCGCATCTATTCCAACGTGCTCGAGAAGGAGCGCAGGGGCGACTACCTGGGCAAGACCATTCAGGTCATTCCCCACGTCACGAATGAGATCAAGGACTGGATCGCCATCGGGGAGGACGAGGTCGATTTCATGCTCTGTGAGATCGGCGGCACTGTCGGGGACATCGAGGGCCTTCCGTTCTTCGAAGCGATCCGCCAGTTCAGCCAGGACGAACCCCGCGGCCCCGAACGTCACCAGCCAGATCAGCAGCGCCTTGGTCGAGATCACCGCCGCCAGGCCGGTGCCCACCACCAGGAACGTCGCCCCCTGGACCGCGAGCACGCTCGCCGGCACCACGTTCGCTTCGATGATCGCCGCCGAGGAAGC
>CAYMMT010000305.1:0-1745 GCA_964391555.1 uncultured Rhodobacterales bacterium | reverse complement strand
GCATGTAGAGCCCGGGCGTGAACACGTCGGCCAATTGGCCTTCATGCACAAACACCGCCGCCTGGCCTTCGCGCACCGTCAGCTTCGCGCCGTACTTGATCTCGTGCCCCTCGCGTTCGAAGCGCCAGACCATGGTGTCGCGGGTGTCGTCGGTCCAGTGGATGACGTCGATGAACTGACCGGCGAGGAAATCGAAGATGGGCATGGGGCCTCCCTGGGGGATCAAGGGTCGTTGAAGGGGTTATATCGAGGGTTTCGGGATGAAGGAATATTTTCGGGATCGAACAGCTGGCTAGCTCTGCCCCTCAAGGTATTCCCGCGCGACCTCGCGGGCGATGGGGGCGGCCTCGGCGGCGGTCATGCCGGTTCGGAAGCGGCGGTCGTAGAGCATCCTCAGCAGCAGTTCGTCATGGGTCGTCAGCAGCCCGAATTCCTCGTCATCGTTGAAGATCGAGGGCCGGGCCGCCGGGCTGTCATTGGCCAGACCCATGCCCTGGGCGATCTCTTCGTGCACACAGGCCAGCCGCAGCAGGTCCGGATGTTCGGCCCGGATCAGGACCACCGTCTTGCTGTAGCTGGCGGACCCGCCGGAGGAAAAAGCGAGCGCGAGGCACAGGAAGGACCGGTCCAGGTTCACGAAGGTCCGGACAGAGCTTTCGGTGATCCCGGGCACAAGCTCCCGCAGGCGCTGTTCGAAGCCGAGCCTGTCATCCTCGGTCAGAACAAGCACGACGAAGTTGCCCTCGGATTGCGTCTGGCTGATCGGATGGCCGGTGATGCGGGACAGGCGATCGGCATAGCCGATGATGGAGTTGCGGTCGCGGATGCGCTGGTCCGCGGGCACCCGGTCCCCAAACTCGATCCGCATTCGTATGGGCTGTTCCCAGCGGCGCAAGCGGCTGACGGTTTGCTGCGGCCGCAGCACCGTCCCGTCGGCGACGTATTCGTCGAAAAGCGCGATGCGGATGAAATTCCGGGCCAGCATCGTGTCGGTGAAGGGCGTGTCGGGCCCGCCCCCGTCCGTCCGCAGAAGGCCCCGCGCCTGCAGGTCGTTCTGCAGGCGCTGGTAATAGATCTTCAGTTCGGCGCTTTGGGCAGAAGGTTCGAGCGGGATCGGCGGCGCGGTCGGTGCCGGCGGGGCAACGGCGGCCGGTTCCGGCGCCGGGGCCTGACCTGTCCCCAGCCGTGCATCGCAGGCGGCCAGCGCCGCCAGTGCCGCGAGGCCAAAGGTGGCCCGCCGGAGACCCGCCCCGCCTTTCATTTCATGCGCCGGTCGAGGTGCCGATGGTGTCGCCGAGCCCCGTGGAGCGCGCCTTGGCGGAGGCCAGCGTATTCTTGAGCTCCTCTTCCATCTTCTGCAGATCCGCCTCGGCCTGGGCACGCTTGGCCTTGCCCTCGTCAGCGATCTGGAGGCTTTCGTTGATCGTGGCGATGAGATCGGCATTGGCCGCTTTCACGGCTTCGATGTCGAACACGCCGCGCTCCATCTCTTCGCGGATCTTCTTGTTGGCCTGCCGCAGGTTGGCGGCATTGGCCTGCAAGAGTTCGTTGGTGAGGTCATTGGCGGCGCGCACCGCGTCGGCGGCCTCGGAGGATCGCTGAATGGTCACCGCCTGGGCCAGCTGGGTCTCCCACAGCGGCACCGTGTTCAGGAGCGTCGAGTTGATCTTGGTCACCAGCGACTTGTCGTTTTCCTGCACCAGCCGGATCGAGGGCAGGGACTGCATCGTCACCTGACGGGTCAG
>CAYMMT010000304.1:0-1761 GCA_964391555.1 uncultured Rhodobacterales bacterium | reverse complement strand
GTCGTGAGTTCGAATCTCATCACCCGCTCCAAATAACCTCACGAGATGAGGGTCTTACGACAGGGTCGCCCACGGGCGGCCCTGCGTCGTTTGGGACTGGGGGAGTGCGGCGGGGAGTGACGCGCTGGAGCGCTAGGGCCATCGCACCTTAGGCGGGAAGTGTGCATTCGCTGCTTCGTAGCGAGGCTACGAGGTGATCTTGAAAGCGGAAGTCAAAGGTAATGGACAGAGAGAAGCAAAGAAAAGCAAATGCTCGCAGCATGGCACCGCTGCAGCATCTATGCACAGTATTAGAGCGTTTTCCGATCAATTTGCATCGTATCCGCATGTCGCGAAGTAGTTCGCGCATTCCTGCGGCGTGAAGACATCGATCAGATTGCCTATCTTCGACCAAAGGCCTTCGATGGTTCGCTCGGCGGCCTTGCGCAAGAGGGCTTTGAGCTTGGCGAAGGCCATTTCGATGGGGTTGAAGTCTGGGCTGTATGGCGGGAGGAACATCAGCGTTGCACCAGCAGCCTCGATCAGGCCGCGCACAGCGGGCCGTTTATGGCTCGAGAGGTTGTCCATGATCACGACGTTCCCTGGGCGCAACTCCGGCAACAGCACGTGGCGGACATAGGCCTCAAACCATTCCCCATTGATCGGTCCATCAAGGGTCATCGGCGCGACCATGCCAGCCATGCTCAGACCGGCGACCAAGGTCGTCGTTTTCCGGTGGCCATGCGGGAAACCCATCCGCAGCCGTTCACCTCTTCGGCATCTGCGGTGGGTGCGCCCCATATTGGTCGCAGTCCAGGTCTCATCGATGAAAATCAGGTCGTTGGGGTCCAGGTCGAGTTGGCCCTCAAACCAGTCTTCGCGCTTCTTCAGGACGTCTGGCCTGTCCTGTTCGACCGCATGCCCAGTCTTTTTTTCCGCGTCAGGCCGCGTCGGTCGAAGAACCGCCAAAGCGACGTGCTGGACGCCGATATTCCAAGCTTTGAAAGAGCCTGACGCAACTCTGCCAGGGCACTGTCAAAGATCTTTCGCACTTTCGGTCACGCGACGACGGCTCCCTCGGATTGATCCGCGAATAGCGGGGTCATGTTCATGTACTTCCGGGTGGACCATTGCGTCCCTGCGATGTGGCGCAGGCGGGCCGCGGCCAGGTTGAGGCAGGACTTACCGTCCGGGAACGCCCCGACGACACGGGTACGCCGCCGGATTTCCCGCATGATGCGTTCCAGCGGGTTGTTGGTTCTCAGCTTGATCCAGTGGCTGTCCGGGAAGCCATAGTAGGTCAGGGTCTCTTGGCCGCTCGCTTCGAGAAGCTCGGTGGCCTTGGTCAGCTTCATGGCTTTCAGCTCGGCGATGACGGCAGCCATCTTCTCGGCCGCCGCCTTCCGGCTTTCCTGGGCATGTATCGCCTTCAGCATCTTCGCGATGTCCCGAACTTTGCCCTCGGGCACCAGGCTGAAGACATTCCGATAAAAATGCACGACACAGCGCTGCCACTGCGCTTCGGGCAGGACCTCGGCGGCGCTCTCCACCAGACCGCGGCACGCATCCGAGACGATCAGCTGCACGCCCGAGAGGCCGCGGTCGGCCAGGTGCCGCAGAAACATCGACCAGCCGGATTTGTCCTCCTTGGGGCCTTCCACGATGCCGAGGATCTCGCGGTAGCCGTTGACCTGCCCCCCAAGGCTCCCTCATTCATAACGAGAGTTTGCGGGTCTGTGCATTGCTCCCCAACCTTGGACCGCCGGAAGCTGGGTTTTTCCG
>CAYMMT010000303.1:0-1767 GCA_964391555.1 uncultured Rhodobacterales bacterium | reverse complement strand
ACGCGCACATGATCGGCCAGCGTGAAGCGGCGCTCGAAGGCGCGGGTGGCGATGCCACGATGCAGGTAGGTGCTGCCGTTCTCGGTCTCGGAGGCTTTCTTGCCCGAGATGAGAAGCGCGTTTTCCCGAACCTCGACAGTCAGGTCATCGGGCGCGAAACCGGCCACGGCAACGGAAATCCGCCAGCCGTCATCACCGGTCTTTTCGATGTTGTAGGGGGGGTAGGACGGGGCTGTCGTGTCGGTGCTGAGCACCCGGTCCATCATGTCGGCGATCTGGTCAAAGCCGACGGTTGCGCGGTAGAGCGGCGCAAGATCAAAGCTACGCATGGTTTATCCTCCGTTGAGCGATACCACTATGTGAGGCCCTCCCGGTTGACGGGACGGGCAAAGGCCGGAGCCCGTCATTGGCGCTCCGACAGGACTGATCTGGGAAGGGTGTGCGGGCCTGTCAAGACCCATCCGGGTGTCGATCGGTCAGGGGCGGACGAATTTTGCGCCGATGTCGGCATTGCGCTGGCCCGGTGAAATCACCCGGGCCGACGGGGCGGTATTGAGCCGTCCCGCGTCCCGGCCCGCCAGTTCCGCGCGCAGGAGCGTCACGTTGGCCTCTGCGGTGGCCGAGACGGCGACCTCGCGCAGCCCGACCTGCGCCTTCGCGGTCACGACCCCGACGATCCGGGCCTGCCCGCCGCCGAAGGTGAAGACCGGCGCGCCGGAGGCGCCGAAATCCACGGTGCAGCTCAGGATCATGGCCTCTGCGTGGGTTTCCAGCACGCCGCAGTGTTCCTGAAGCGAGGGAGCCTCTTCCCGCTCCACCGCGTAGGAGACGACGCCGACATCGTTGCCGCGGCGCGGCGCGGGGGCGACCTCGAACGGGGCCACCTGGGTTCCGCGGATCGGGCTTTGCAGTTCGATCAGGGCGATGTCGTAGCCAAAGGCCTGCTGCGCCTCGGCGGTGTCGTACTGAAACTGGGGGTGGGGCGCGGTGCGCCGGATGTCACGGGTCGCCAGCGCCCGGCCATCGCGGTACCCGGCCGCGAAGTGCATCCGCGCGAGGTCGATCACGGTGCCGTCGCGGTCGTAGAGGCAATGCGCCGCGGTCAGAAGCTCGGTCTCCGAGATCAGAACGGCGGTGCAGAACCCCTTGCCCGCGATCTCGAGCCGCCCGACACCGGCCCAACCGCGCCCCTCGACCCCGTTGCGCAGGGATTCGAGGGCGCTGTCCTGGGCCGCGGCGGGCTGGACCAGCCCGGCAAGGGTCACGAGAATGGCGATGAGACGGGCCATGCCCCGGTGCTAGGCGCGATTTGAGGCAAAAATGCGGCAATGGCGCCCGCGCGGGCGATGCCGGGCGGGGGATCGGCGACGGGTGGCGGAGGCGCCACTGTCGCCCTAGGATGAGGTCCATGAGATATGCGCTGATCCTCTCCGTCCTCGCCACCCCCGCGCTGTCCGACCCGGCGGAGGTGATTGGTGTCACTGCGACGCTGTCGGGTGGAGCGTGGCGCTTTGACGTGACCCTGACCCACGGTGACACCGGTTGGGACGATTACGCCGATGGCTGGCGGGTGGAACTGGCCGACGGCACGGTCATCGGGGACCGGCCCCTGGCCCACCCCCATGTCAACGAGATGCCGTTCACCCGGTCGCAATCGGGGATCGTGGTGCCGGAGGGGGTGAGCGAGGTGCATATCCGCACCCGGACCAATGTGGAGGGCTGGGGGGCGGAGACGGTGCCTTTCCCCCTTCCCCCGGGCTGAGCCGC
>CAYMMT010000302.1:0-1796 GCA_964391555.1 uncultured Rhodobacterales bacterium | reverse complement strand
CGAACTTCAAGGAAGGCCTGACCGTCCTTGAATACTTCAACTCGACCCACGGCGCGCGGAAGGGTCTGTCGGACACCGCTCTGAAAACGGCGAACTCGGGTTACCTGACCCGCCGTCTGGTGGACGTGGCGCAGGATTGCATCGTGCGCGAGATCGACTGCGGCACCGAGAACGCGATCACAGCCGAAGCGGCCGTGAACGATGGTGAAGTCGTGGCATCGCTGGCCGAACGCGTTCTGGGCCGTGTGGCAGCTGACGACGTTCTCAAGCCCGGAACGGATGACGTTCTGGTTGCTGCGGGGACGCTCATCGACGAGCGCATGTCGGACATGATCGAAGAGATGGGCGTGCAGTCGATGCGCATCCGCTCGCCACTGACCTGCGAGAGCGAAGAGGGCGTCTGCACCATGTGCTACGGTCGTGACCTCGCGCGTGGTACCATGGTCAACACCGGCGAAGCGGTCGGCATCATCGCGGCGCAGTCCATCGGTGAGCCGGGTACCCAGCTGACCATGCGGACGTTCCACATCGGTGGGGTCGCCCAGGGTGGCCAGCAGTCGTTCCTCGAAGCGAGCCAGGAAGGCAAGATCGTCTTTGAGAACGCGCAGACGCTGGAAAACGCCTCGGGTCAGACGCTGGTCATGGGCCGCAACATGAAGTTGCTGATCCAGGACGAGAACGGCGAAGAGCGCGCAAGCCACAAGCTGGGTTACGGCACGACGCTGTTCGTGACCGAAGGCCAGGATGTGAAACGGGGCGACAAACTCTTTGAGTGGGACCCCTACACGTTGCCGATCATCGCCGAAAAGGCCGGTACGACGAAATACGTGGACCTCGTGAGCGGCCTGGCCGTGCGCGAGGAAACGGACGACGCGACCGGCATGACCCAGAAGATCGTGATCGACTGGCGTGCAGCCCCCAAAGGCAATGAGCTCAAGCCCGAGATCATCCTCGTGGGCGAAGACGGTGAGCCGGTGCGCAACGATGCAGGCAACCCGATCACCTATGCGATGTCCGTGGATGCGGTCCTGTCGGTGGAAGACGGTCAGGAGATCGCCGCAGGCGATGTTGTGGCGCGTATTCCGCGTGAAGGTGCCAAGACCAAGGATATCACCGGTGGTCTGCCGCGTGTGGCCGAGCTTTTTGAGGCACGCCGCCCCAAAGATCACGCCATCATCGCGGAAATCGACGGCTATGTGCGGTTCGGCAAGGACTACAAGAACAAGCGCCGTATCGCCATCGAGCCCAGCGACGAGACCATGGACAAGGTCGAGTACATGGTGCCCAAGGGCAAGCACATCCCCGTGGCCGAAGGCGACTTCATCCAGAAGGGCGACTACATCATGGACGGCAACCCTGCGCCGCATGATATCCTCGCCATCATGGGTGTCGAAGCGCTTGCGGACTACATGATCAACGAGGTGCAGGAGGTCTATCGTCTGCAAGGCGTGAAGATCAACGACAAGCACATCGAGGTCATCGTCCGGCAAATGCTCCAGAAATGGGAGATCGAGGACTCGGGCGACACAACGCTGCTCAAGGGCGAGCACGTGGACAAGCAGGAGTTCGACGCGGCCAACGAAAAGGCGCTGTCCAAGGGCGGTCGTCCTGCGCAGGGTGGTCCGATCCTGCTCGGTATCACCAAGGCATCGCTGCAAACGCGGTCCTTCATCTCGGCGGCCTCCTTCCAGGAGACCACCCGGGTCCTCACCGAGGCTTCGGTGCAGGGCAAGAAGGACAAGCTGGTCGGCCTCAAGGAGAACGTCATCGTGGGCCGCCTGATCCCGGCGGGCACG
>CAYMMT010000301.1:0-1806 GCA_964391555.1 uncultured Rhodobacterales bacterium | reverse complement strand
CGCAGCGCCCGCACCCCGCGCATCGCGATCCGTCCGCAGGTCATGGCCACGCGGAAGGTGCCGTCGAACACCCGGCCCCCCGGCTCGAACCCCGCCACCTTCAGCCGGTAGGCCAGACCGGCGGCGCCGCGCAGCAGCGCCCGGCGCGGCATCACCGGCAGGCAGGTGGCGCAGGCCGCCCCCGCCCGGAAGTCGGCGCAACTCTGCCGCTCCTCCTGCCAGAGGTTCACCTGCGGGCAGACCGGATAGTAATTGTGCAGCGACAGGACCACCCGCGTGCCGGGAAACCGCGCGGCCAGCCCCAGCACCTCGGCCGGCACTCCTTCGAGGTTGTTGAAATGCACGACGTCGAACGGGCCCTGGCTGGCGATGAAGTCGAAAAACGTCTCTGTCGTTGCGGGATCGGCGATCTGGCGCGGATCCCCGAAGCTGAAATGGCCCGGCGCGATCACTCCGGAATTGACGATCTCGAACCGGCGGTGGCGGTCGGCCTTCGGCCCGTGGCGCATGGCTTCCCACCGGGGCGGACCGGGGCGCAGATCATGGGACGTCCCGACAGCGAGAAACACCGCGCCGGGATCGGCGGCCATGAGGTTGCGCTGGTAGATGCTGACCCCGCCGCCGCGCCGCTCCGCATCGAGGTAGTCGACCCAATTGACATAGAGCACCCGGCAGCGGGCGCCCTCAGAGCTCGTCATTCAGCCAATCCCCGCGCCCGATCTGACGAAAGTAATACTTGATCGGGTCGGGGTGTTCGAACCGGTCGAGGATGTGGTTCGCGCCCTGCTTGGCCAGCGGACTCGTCAGGTCGTCCCGCGCCCGCACCCCCAGAAAGTCGCACAGCCTTGCGGCGATCCCCGGCTCGAAAAGCTCGCGATACTCCAGGTCCAGCCGGGCCTGGGGACGGCCCTCCAGAAGCGCCTCGAACATCATCTCCTGCGTGTCGAACTCGTGCCAATGCTGCGAAATCTTGCGCGGATTGGCGCGGACTTTCGCCGCCGCCCCGGCCTTGCGCGCCTTGGGCCGCGCCCATTCCATGCTTTTCAGCGCCGCCAGCCACGACGCCACCTGCGCCAGCTTGTTCCAGCGTTTGACATAGATGATCCGGATCTCCGGGTCGTCGAGGATCGCGCGCAGCACGGCGAGGTTCTGACCGAGCATGAACTTGAAGCCCAGAGCCGCCACGCCCCTCTTGCCCTGACCCCTGGCAAAGACCCCGTCCAGAAAGGCCACCGGGTCCTTGTCCCGCCCCAGCACCTCGTCATGGCTTTCGTCGCGCCCCCCGGACGAGATCACGGCATAGGGGTTGTAAAGCTCCCCGTGACAGATCACGTCGGGATGGGAGTTGAGCAAGGTCATCAGGTAGGTCGTGCCGGAGCGCGGCAGCCCGATGATGACGAATCGCGCCGTGGCCGTCGCCCGGCCCAGCCCAAGCCGCGCCATGGAGGATCTGATCGGATTGCTCATGCCGCCCTACTGCTGATTTCTCGCGACGATATCAAGATGCGCGTCGATCGCGTCGGCGATGTCGTCGAAATAGAGCAGCTGCCCATGGGCCAGAACCGCGCCCGCCGTGCAATAGGACCGCATCTGCGACATTTCGTGGCTGACCATGATCGCGCCCGAGGTCTGCATCCGGTCGAGAAAGTACTGCCGGCTTTTCTTGCGAAACGCCGCGTCGCCCACGGCGGTCACCTCGTCCACGAGGTAGGTGTCAAAGCGGATGCCCATGGAGGCCCCGAACGCCAGCCGCGACTTCATCCCGGTCGAGTAGGTCCGCACCGGCATGTGAAAATGGCGGCCGAT
>CAYMMT010000300.1:0-1838 GCA_964391555.1 uncultured Rhodobacterales bacterium | reverse complement strand
CAACTCGAGCCCTTCGAGGTAGCAACAGCAGCGAAGCACCACGTCCCCCAGACCGGGTCCAAGCTCGGCCAATGCGGCGGCAACCCGGGCCTGGGCGGCCTCCGGACTGCTGCCCTCCATGCGGCCCCCGCTCAGGACCGTGTCGCTGGTCCCGGCCAACATCAGACCGTTCCAGTCCTCGGCCTCCTGCTTGCCCATGCGGCTGAGTTCGAAGTCTTCGCGCAGGCGCTCCCCGGCTGCAACAAGGTCGCGGGTGAGAAACAATTGCCCGTCGCGATCCCTTCGGCGGGCCAGCCCAGCGAGCGGGCTCTCCGACACCGGCCCGCGCACCGACGTGACCCGGCCCTGCGCACGCCGTTGCCCGCCACTGGCATGTTCGAATGCGGCCTGGCTGTCGGCAAATCCGGACGCCATGTTTTCCGCTCGGGCCAGGAGTTCCTTGAGCGCCGCCCGCCCCGCACTGGTGACACGGTAGCGGCTGATCCGGCCCGGCTCACCGACAATCGTGATCCAGTCCCTGAGCGCAAGCGTTTGCGCCACGTCCAGCGCCACAACGGCCGAGCGCGACGCAGCGCCATCGGGGCCCTCGCGCACCACCACCGCATTTTCCATGTCGCGGGCCGCGGCCAGCAGCGCGCCGGTCTCGCAAAGACGCCGCAGGATGCGTGTTGCCTCTTCCTCGAAGGCCTGTCGCCGGTCGGGGTTCTCGTCTCCGTCCTCAAGGCTGACCGGCGCATCTTCTCCGCGCTCAAGTCCCTGTCGGTCCGCCTGCGCTTGCAACTCTAGGGAGAGTTTGCGCATGCCGGCCTCGATCAGCGGGTCATCACGACGCCCCTCCACCTTTCGGATCTGGCGCAGGATTGTGGACGCATGCACACCGACAGCCCGGGCAACCGCCCGGATCGGAACACCAATTTCGGTGTGCAAAAGGTAGTGGCGCACGCCGTCCGGCACCCATTCGGGCAATGCCAAGACTGTCATTCGACGGGTCAGTCCGTTTGTCATCTGCAGCTCCCGATCACGCTCGGTCTCATCCCCAAAATCGGACCTGAATAAGTCTGTGGATAACCTAGGGTTGTATTGGTTAATCGAATCCTAATTCGACCTCGCAGGCAAAGAATGGTTTTCAAATTCTAAACAATCCTAATCAAACAGTTCTTAACTATTTCCAAATTGGCAACACACGTAAAGGTTGTGCGATTTCTGAAAGCCGGATTTCAATCGAAGAAGGGAATCGGGATGACCGACTTGCTGTCGATGATCAGCGCCTTGCGGCGTCCAGGACTGTTGATCCGTGCCGCCCGGCTTGGAGTTGATGACTACGATCGCAGCCGGCATCTGCCCCGGCTGTTGCGTCAAGGCGCGGCACCGCGGCCCGGTGTTGCGGTCCTGCGGCTCCTCGAACTGGAGGCCGAGATCGAGGACCGCCGCAAGGGAAAGGCGGCGGACTATTCCGTTGCCCGCCACCTCGATGTGTTGATTGCGCTGCTGGGCGAGGCCCGGGTATTACGCGCGGCCTATTCTTCCGGTCCGGTCGAGGTCAAATCGGCGATCATGTGAAGGCATCGGGCATCGAGGCCTTCTTTTCGGCAACGTATGCCGAAAGCGCCGATGCAATGGCCGGGTCGAGTTGCGGCTGCTGGTATTGCTCCAACAGCTTGGCCACCCGCGCGGCGGCGATCACGTGGCTGTCCCGGGCGCCTTCCTCGTCCCATGTCTCGAACGGCTTGTAGTCGAGCACGTCGGAGCGCCAGAACGCCGATTGGAAATTGGCCTGGGTGTGGGCGCAGCCGAGGTAGTGCCCTCCCGGCCCCACCTCGCGGATCGCATCCATGGCC
>CAYMMT010000299.1:0-1872 GCA_964391555.1 uncultured Rhodobacterales bacterium | reverse complement strand
CAGGGGCGTGATGGAGGAATAAGCCATGCTCGGTCTCAGCAAAGCGGATACCCGCCTTTTCATCATCGTGATCGTCATGGCCCTGGCCGCGCCGATCCTGCTCAACCCCTTCCCCACCGAGAGCGGCCTGGCGCAGTTCAACGCGGGCTACCCGGCCCTGATGCAGAAGTTCGCCATCTTCGGCGTGCTGGTCATCGGCTTCAACATCCTCTTCGGCCTGACCGGCTACCTCAGCTTCGGTCACGCCGCCTTCCTCGGCGCGGGCTCCTACGCCGCGGTCTGGATGTACAAGCTTCTGGGCTTCAACGTGGTGCCCGCGATGATCGCCTCGGTCCTGGTGGCGGGCATCCTGTCGGTGCTGATCGGCTATATCGCGCTCCGGCGGTCGGGCATCTACTTTTCGATCCTGACGCTGGCGTTTGCACAGATGATGTACGCCATCGCCTACTCGGACCTCTTCGGCAAGCTGATCGGCGGGATCGTCACGAACGGTGAAACCGGCCTTCAGGTCTATGCCAGCGACCCGCAGATCCTGATGGGCGAGAACGCGCCGACGGTGCCGCACTTCTTCGGCATCATCCTGGATGCCAAGACGACCGTGCCGATGGGGCCCTGGAGCTTCACCTTCGAGACGGGCTATTACCTCTGTGCGATCATCCTGATCCTGTCGTTCTACCTTTCGATCCGCATCTTCCGCTCGCCTTTCGGCATGATGCTCCGGGCCGTGAAGTCGAACCAGAACCGGATGACCTACACCGGCCTGAACCCCAAGCCCTACACGCTCGCGGCCTTCGTGATCTCGGGCATGTATGCCGGCCTGGCCGGCGGCCTCTGGGCCGCGATGGACCCGCTCACGGGCGGTGAGCGGATGTTCTGGACCGCGTCGGGCGAGATTGTCCTGATGTCGATCCTCGGCGGTGTGGGCACGCTGATTGGCCCGATCCTCGGCGCTGGTGCGATCAAGTACATGGAGAACATCATCTCCACCATCAACGACACGGTCGTGCACGCCTGGTTCTCCTTCCTGCCTGATGGGCTGGAAAACCTTGTGGTGGCCATCATCCACCCCTTCGTGGGCAAGGGCTGGCACCTGACGCTTGGTGTCGTGTTCATGCTCGTCGTCATCTTCCTGCCGGGTGGCCTGGTTGAGGGCGGTCAGCGGATCGGTCGGTGGATCTCCGGCCGGAACCGCAAGGCCGACGCCGACGCCGCCTCCGGCAAGACAACACCCGCCGAATAAGGAGAGGGACCAATGGGAATCCTTGAAGTCAAAGGTGTCAACAAGCGCTTCGGCGGCTTGCAGGCCCTGGGTGACGTGAACCTCTCGGTCGAGGAACAATCGGTCCACGCAATCATCGGACCGAACGGCGCCGGCAAATCCACGCTCCTCAATGTGCTGGTGGGCAAGCTGATCCCCGACAGCGGATCGGTGATGTTCCAGAACCAGTCGGTGCTGGGCCGGACGCCCTACGAGATCAACCAGATGGGGATCAGCCGGGTGTTCCAGACGCCCGAGATCTTCACCGATCTCTCGGTGCTCGAAAACGTCATGATCCCCTGCTTTGCCAAGCGCGACGGGGCGTTCCGGATGCACGCGATCGAACAGGTGACGAAGGAGGCGGAGATCCGCGATCAGGCGGAAGCGATGCTGAAAGACGTCAACATGCTCGACAAGGTGAAGATGCAGGCGGGCTCGCTCAGCCGGGGCGACAAGCGGCGGCTGGAGATGGCGATGTGCCTGGTGCAGGAGCCGAAACTCCTGCTCCTGGACGAGCCGACCGCCGGCATGGCGCGCGCCGACACCAACAACACCATCGATCTTCTGAAGGAGATCAAGGCCTTCAAGATTATTCTCTCCACTTCAGAGAAAAT
>CAYMMT010000298.1:1137-1876 GCA_964391555.1 uncultured Rhodobacterales bacterium | reverse complement strand
CCACTCTTTGCCTGCCGCAAATGGGAGGGCACACCAACGTCCCTTGAAGGGCAAAGACTGGCCTGGGTAAGAGCAAACGACCTTCGCGACTACCCGATGCCGGCGGCTGACCTGCCACTTATCCCCATTCTTCGGGACTGGCTTTAGGCGAAACTTCGCCTGTTGCACAAATTTCGACCGAACCCCCCATTAATGGTCTCCACATTCAGCAGGGGTTAACCCTAGAATACCAGATGCATCCGGTTTCGGGGGATACGTTGATGCTGCGCACGATCACAATTGGTTCGTACATGTCTGTTCAGGGGTATTTTGTCCGCACCCTGCCGGATGGTCGGGTCGTTGTCCGTGTTGGGGACCAAACCTATGCAGGTCGTCCGGTAACCGTCAAGAAAGCAGCCTGAAACAGCGAAACGCCGCGGGGATGTGTCCACGCGGCGCTTGTTCATACTGATTGCTCGACTGGCTTAGAGCGTCCGTTCGAACTCTTCACGCTCGAAGATCTCGATCACATCGCCGGGGCGGATGTCCTCGTAATTCTCGAACGCCATGCCGCATTCCTGACCGGACTGCACCTCGGGCACTTCGTCCTTGAAGCGCTTGAGTGTTTTGAGCGTGCCCTCGTGGATGACCACGTTGTCACGCAACAGGCGGACACCGGCAGACCGGCGCGCGACGCCCTCCGTGACAAGACAACCCGCGACGCGGCCGACGTTGGAGACCTTGAAGACCTCCTTGATCT
>CAYMMT010000298.1:0-1122 GCA_964391555.1 uncultured Rhodobacterales bacterium | reverse complement strand
GGCGTAGCCGATGAAGTTCTCGCGCACCTCGGCAGACAGTAGACCCGAAGCCGCCGCCTTCACGTCATCCACAAGGTCGTAGATCACACTGTAATAGCGGATCTCCACTCCCTTCTGGTTTGCGGCGTTCCGCGCCGGCGCATTGGCACGGACGTTGAAGCCCATCACCGGCGCACCGGACGCTTCTGCCAGACCGATGTCACTTTCGGTGATGGCACCCACACCGTGGTGCAGCACGCGGACGCGAACCTCGTCGTTGCCGATCTTTTCCATCGCCTGCACGATCGCCTCGGCAGAGCCCTGCACGTCGGCCTTCACAACGATCGGCAACTCGGCGACATTCTCGTCTTCCTTGGCCTTGGCCATGAGCTGCTCAAGGGTCGTAGCCGCGCCGGCAGCGGCGCGCTTGTCCTTGGCAGCTTGCTCACGATAGGCCGCGATCTCTCGGGCTTGCGCCTCGGTGTCGACGACGTTCAGAACGTCGCCTGCCTCGGGCGTCCCATTCAGACCAAGAACCTCCACCGGAACCGACGGCGCGGCCTCCTTGACCCGTTCACCCTTGTCGTTGATGAGCGCACGGACCTTGCCCCACTGTTCCCCCACGACAAAGATATCGCCCTGCCTCAGAGTGCCGTTCTCCACGAGGACAGTCGCCACGGGTCCACGACCGACGTCGAGCTGCGCTTCGATCACGGCGCCCAGCGCTGCGCGGTCGGGGTTGGCCTTGAGTTCAAGGATCTCGGACTGAAGTGCGATGGCCTCAAGCAGTTCCGGCAGGCCCTGACCCGTCTGGGCCGAAACCTCAACGTCCTGGACGTCACCTGACAGCTTCTCGACGATCACTTCATGCTGAAGCAGGTCGGTCCGCACCTTGTCGGGGTTTGCAGCGGGCAGGTCGATCTTGTTGATCGCAACGATCAGCGGGACCTTGGCCGCCTTGGCATGGTTGATCGCCTCGATCGTCTGCGGCATCACAGCGTCATCGGCAGCCACAACCAGCACGACGATGTCCGTCACCTGCGCGCCGCGTGCGCGCATCGACGTGAATGCGGCGTGGCCGGGTGTGTCCAGAAACGTCAGCGTGGCGCCGCCGTCGGTCTGCACCTGATAGGCGCCGATATG
>CAYMMT010000297.1:0-1886 GCA_964391555.1 uncultured Rhodobacterales bacterium | reverse complement strand
AGATCATGGTGCTCGATAAGGGGCGCCTTGTGGGATTTGCCCCGTGGGATGAGTTGATGGCACATAACGAAACCTTCCGCCGCATCGCGGAGATTGCGGATACCCCCTGATTTTTCCAGGAAAGAACCACACACATGCTGAAAGATTCCACCATTCTTGTGACCGGCGGCACCGGCTCCTTCGGGCATGCTTTCGTGCCGATGACCTTGGCCAAGTACAAACCCAAGAAGATCATCATCCTCAGCCGGGACGAGATGAAGCAATGGGAGATGGCCAAGAAGTTCGACCCCGATCAGGTGCGGTTCTTCATTGGCGATGTGCGGGACCGTGAGCGGCTCTATCGGGCACTGGATGGGGTGGATTACGTCGTCCATGCGGCGGCGACCAAGATCGTGCCAACGGCGGAATACAACCCGTTTGAGTGTATCAAGACCAACGTCAACGGGGCGATGAACTTGGTCGATGCCTGCATTGATATGGGGGTCAAACGCTGCGTGGCCCTTTCGACGGACAAGGCCTCAAGCCCGATCAACCTCTATGGAGCTACCAAGCTGGCCTCGGACAAGCTGTTTGTTGCGGGCAATTCCTATGCGGGCGCCCGCGAGACCCGGTTCTCGGTCGTGCGCTACGGCAATGTGATGGGATCACGCGGCTCGGTGATCCCGTTCTTTTTGTCGATCCGCGACAAGGGCGAGCTGCCGATCACCGATCCGCGGATGACCCGGTTCATGATTTCACTGGAACAGGGGGTCGAACTGGTCTGGCATGCCTTTGACGACATGGTTGGCGGTGAGATCTACGTCAAAAAGATCCCGTCGATGAACATCACCGACATCGCCCGGGTTGTGGCCCCAGAGGCGGCTCAAAAAATCGTGGGGATCCGCCCGGGTGAAAAGCTGCATGAGCAGATGGTGGGCTTTGAAGATGCGCCCTTCACCTATGAATATGACGAGCATTTCAAGATCCTGCCGGCGATCCACGAATGGTCCGCCGATCCGATCCGCATCAAGGATGGCCGTAAGGTGGCCGACGACTTCATCTATGCATCAGACAACAACACTGACTGGATGACGGACGAGGCCCTGGCTGACTGGATTGCGGCCAATGAAGGCAAGATCGGCGCAATCTGATGATCCCCTACGGACGCCAAGATATCTCAGAAGCAGATCTCGCCGCGGTGCGGGAGGTTCTGACCTCGGACTTCCTCACCCAGGGCCCCCAGGTGCCCCGGTTCGAGGACAGCTTGTGTGCTGCCACCGGGGCAGCCCGTGTGGTGGCGGTGAACTCAGCCACGTCGGCGCTGCATATCGCTTGTGCTGCGATGGATTTGGGGCCTGGCGACTTGCTTTGGACCTCGCCTGTCACCTTTGTCGCCTCGGCCAATGCCGGGCGTTATTGCGGCGCGGATGTCGATTTTGTCGATATCGACCCGGACACGTTCAACATGTCCCCCGCGGCCCTCGCCGCCAAGCTCGACCAGGCCAAGGCCGCGGGGCGTTTGCCCAAGGTCGTGGTGCCGGTGCATATGGGCGGACAATCGGCGGATATGGAGGCGATTGCCGCGCTCTGTCGTCCCCATGGCATCCGCATTCTCGAAGATGCCAGCCATGCGATTGGCGCCAGCTATCGCGGTCAGCCCGTGGGCGCCTGCCCGTTCTCGGATGCGGCAGTGTTCAGCTTTCATCCGGTCAAGATCGTCACCACCGCCGAAGGCGGTGCGATTGCCACTCAAGACGCGGCCTTGGCGGATCGGATGGCGCGCCTCAGGACCCACGGCATCACCCGAGATGCGGATGTGATGACCGAAGACAGCCACGGCCCCTGGTATTACCAGCAGCTGGAGCTCGGCTGGAACTACCGCATGACCGAGATGCAGGCGGCGCTTG
>CAYMMT010000296.1:0-1886 GCA_964391555.1 uncultured Rhodobacterales bacterium | reverse complement strand
ATGGCTGTCGAGGTTGACCCGCACCGCCGGCCAGTTCAGGCGTGCCGCCACCTGCTCGATATGGGTCGATTTGCCCGTACCATGGTAGCCCTGGATCAGGACCCGCCGGTTGTAGCCGAACCCTGCGAGGATCGCGAGCGTGGTGTCGGGATCGAATTTGTAGGTCGGGTCGACTTCCGGCACACGATCCGACCGCTCAGCGAAGCCTTTGACATGCATATCACTTTCGATGCCGAAGACGTCGCGGACATCGATTTCCTCGGTTGGCTTCGCATTCATGTCCATCGCGCCATCGGCCATCGGATCTGCCTCGCTCAATCCTCAAATTCGCACCGGGGGTGGATGCACCATATCGCATGGGGCCGCAAGGCCGGAGCGCGGCGAAATCGCTTGCGTCACGCGGTTGATTGCGTGTCACGCGGCTTGTTGCGGATGCCTCCATTGACCCGTCCAAACCGGCCGCGCGCCGCCATCAATATGCAGGGGTGCCTGCCCGGTCAGCGACAGACCTTGGCAGGACCGGTTGTTGCCGGCACTGCCGTCGGTGCATATCTTCTGACCGGCGAAGAGTTCCAATAGGACGTTGCGCCCGAGGCAGACCGGCCCACGTTGCTGGACCTCGGACCCATCCGTCGCCATTGCACGTCGCTTCACGTCTGCGTGCGGCGGGGCCTGCGTTTGGCCCCGTCGGGCAGAACTCTGATAGGGTCGCGCTAACGCCCTGCAACGGACCACACGCCCATGAACCGACGCGACTTTTCGATTTCCCTTCTGGCCTCGGCGGCCCTGCCTTCCCTGGCCCATGCATCCGAAGGCGCATTCGAGGTGACCCGCACCGACGCCGAATGGCGGGCGATGCTGACGCCGCTGCAATACCGGGTGATGCGCCAGGAAGGGACCGAGCGGGCCTTCAGCTCGCCTCTGGACAAGCATTTCGAACGCGGCACCTATCATTGCCGCGGTTGCGATCAGGCGCTTTACGCGTCGCGCCACAAGTACGACAGCGGCACCGGCTGGCCGTCATTCTGGGACGTGCTGCCAGATGCCATCGGGACCAAGGTCGATCGTCGCATGATCCGGGCGCGGACAGAATGCCACTGCGACCGCTGCGGGTCTCACCTCGGTCACATCTTCGGTGACGGGCCCCGGCCCACGGGTCTGCGGCATTGCCTGAACGGGGCAAGCCTCGTCTTTCGGGGGGCCTGACAACGGCCATCAAGACCCCGCACGGAGACAGTCCGTTAACGGTTTGGTAACGATTTGAACGGGGTTTGCCCCCGCTCCGTCGCATTTGCGCCTGGTTTGATGAGCAATTTATTGCCGATCGACACAAGACCAGAGGATCGGAATGCGACGGAAATCCAGGGTGACTCGTGATGTGTTTCACTCCAAGGGGGAGAAATCCCGAGCCGTCGCGTTTGCGATTGTCGGGGTTTTTGGCGCGGCCATCGGATTTCTTGTCGCGGTTCATCTGAGCCAGGGGGCGCTCCTGCGGGAAGGCCTGACACCCTATGATCTCTGGATGATTGTCGCGGGATCCATCGGATCCATGGCGGGGCTCTACATTGCCGGAAACTGGTTCGGCCATGGCGGCTGGCCGGGCATGATCAAGGCGCTGGCGGCCTCTGTCTGGGTCAGTTTCGTGGGCTCGCTCATTGGCGGGACGCTCATGTTGCCGCTTTACGGCACGATGTTCGGGCCGTTCACGCTGGCCGTAACGCTGTCGAGCCGTCCGCTCTTTGCGCTTCTGTGGTTCGCGAACCTGTTCGGGGCGCATTTGATGCTGACGTACTGGCAGCGCGAACGCGATTCCATCTTCGAGGCCTTTGACAGTGGCCGGGTCGATGCGTATCGCAGCGAACGCGACCTCCAGTCGGGCCGCTAGA
>CAYMMT010000295.1:0-1900 GCA_964391555.1 uncultured Rhodobacterales bacterium | reverse complement strand
CCCCGGCCCGCGTTCTTGCGCATATGCATGGGCGTGGAGCCGGTGTGGCTCTCCTTGCCCGTCACCGTGCATTCGATCCAGCGCAGGCCCTGCCCGTGGGTGACAACACCGATGTCCTTGCCCTCGGCCTCCAGAATCGGACCCTGTTCGATGTGCAGTTCAAAGAATGCCTTCATCTTGCGGTCGCCGACTTTCTCGGGACCCTTCCAGCCGATGCGCTCCAGTTCGTCGCCAAACCGTTTGCCGTCAGCATCGACGCGGTCGTAGGCCCACTCCAGCTCGTGCTTCCCGGCAAAGACACCAGAGGCCAGCATGGCGGGAGCAAAGCGGGTGCCCTCCTCATTGGTCCAGTTGGTCACAACAATCGGGTGCCTGGTCTGGATGCCCAGGTCGTTGAGCGTGCGGACGATCTCCAGCCCGCCGAGCACGCCCAGAACCCCGTCATACTTCCCGCCGGTGGGCTGTGTATCGAGGTGTGATCCAACATAGACGGGCAGTGCATCCGGGTCCGTGCCATCCCGCCGGGCGAACATATTGCCGATCTCGTCGACACCCATGGTCAACCCGGCCGCTTCGCACCATTTCTGGAACAGGTGGCGGCCTTCGCTGTCCTCGTCGGTCAGGGTCTGGCGGTTGTTGCCGCCCGCGATGCCGGGGCCGATCTTGGCCATTTCCATCAGGCTGTCCCACAGCCGTTCCCCATTGATGCGAAGATTTGCGGCGGGGGAGGTCATGGGCGAAATCCTGTCTGTTGTCTGTCTCGGGATTTGACCATCTGGTCAAAACCACGCTAGCAGGTGGAGGGCCTCAGTCAAGCGAGGCGGCGGCGGAATGGGCTTCGTTCAGGGCAGATGACCAGCAAAGAGGCAAGCAACAAGAGCCGCATCCAGACCGAGAAGCGCAAGCTGATCCTTGACGCAGCGCTTGAAGAATTTTCGGTCTCCGGACTTCCCGGCGCGACACTCGACAAGATCGCCAAGGGAGCGGGTCTCTCGAAACCCAACCTTCTCTACTATTTCGCGGGCAAGGAGGCGATCTATACTGCGCTGCTGGAGGGTCTGCTCGAGATCTGGCTCGATCCACTGCGCCAGTTGGATCCCTCCGGCGAGCCGGTTGACGAAATCCTGGCCTATGTCCGCCGGAAGCTGGACCTGAGCCGCGACTATCCGCGCGAAAGCCGGCTTTTTGCCAATGAGGTCATTCAGGGGGCGCCGCTGATCGGAGCGACACTGAGCGGGGCTCTCAAGAACCTCGTCGATGAGAAGGCCGCCGTGATCGAAGGATGGATTGCCGAGGGGCGCATCGCGCAGGTCGATGCCCGGCATCTGATCTTTTCCGTCTGGTCGTTGACGCAACATTATGCGGATTTCGAGGTGCAGGTGCGGGCGGTTCTTGGCCAGGACGACCCCTATCGAGGGGCCTTGCTTCATCTTGAGACGATGTTTGCCCGGACCTTGACCCTGCAGTGACCGGTTCTGCCGTTTCGCTAATCGACCCTTTTTGCGCGAGGTTCACCCCCTCGTGAGCGTGTGGCCCAGCGGACGTAGCGATTCTGAAGATCGTTTTCGCAAATCTTGAAGACCAGCCAGCACGCCAACGCCAGACAGCCCCAAAGCAACAATTCCCCGACCTGCCAAAGTGCGCCAACCCTGACCGCGTCCCAGCCATGGTCTCTCAGGAACCGCAGGCTCGCCATGGCCTGAGTAAACAGGTTCACCGTGACGAAGGCAAAGACCGCACCTGCGCTACCAGCCAGCAGGAAGACCATGATCGTCGGCCATCTGGTGATGTTGATCAGAGCCATTCTCGGAACTCAGCTGTAGTCCGCGGGATCGACCTCGTCGGAATGGAAGTCGATGTGCAGGTGATTGCCATCCGGGTCCCAGACATTGATCTGAAC
>CAYMMT010000294.1:0-1957 GCA_964391555.1 uncultured Rhodobacterales bacterium | reverse complement strand
ACTAGGTCTGGTTGAGCGCGGCAACTCCGGGGAGGGTCTTGCCTTCCATCCACTCGAGGAAGGCGCCCCCGGCGCTGCTGATATAGGTGAAATCATCCGACGCGCCGGCCTGGTTGAGCGCTGCGACCGTGTCGCCGCCTCCGGCAACCGAGATCAGCTTGCCCGCGCGGGTCAATTCCGCGGCGTAGGCCGCGGCGGCGTTGGTCGCGGCGTCGAACGGGGCGATTTCAAAGGCTCCGAGCGGCCCGTTCCAGATCAGGGTCTTGCAGCGGTCGAACACGGATTTCAGCGCGGCCACGGTATCCGGGCCCGCGTCAAGGATCATTGCGTCGGGCGGGCAATCGGTGACCGGGAGAGTTTCGCTTGCGGCACCGGCCTTGAACTCGCGGGCGACAACGATGTCCCTGGGCAGATGAATGGCGCATCCTTCGGCCTCGGCCTTGGTGAGGATGCCCCGCGCGGTCTCTGCCAGATCGTGTTCACAAAGGGACTTGCCGACTTCAATGCCTTGCGCGGCGAGAAATGTATTGGCCATGCCGCCCCCGATGATGAGGTGGTCGACCTTTGTCACGAGGTTCCCGAGCAGGTCGAGCTTGGTCGACACTTTCGCGCCCCCGACCACGGCGGCGACCGGTCGCTCCGGGCTTCCGAGCGCCCGTTCCAGCGCGGACAGCTCTTCCGCCATGAGCCGACCCGCGCAACTGGGCAGAAGGTGCGCCACGCCCTCGGTGGAGGCATGGGCGCGGTGCGCGGCGGAAAAGGCATCATTGCAGTAGACGTCGCCAAGAGAGGCCAGAAACCCGGCCATCCTGGGGTCGTTGGCTTCTTCCATGGGCGAAAACCGGGTGTTTTCAATCAGGACCGGGCCGGACGCGGCTTCCAGGGTCGCGCGGTCCGGGCGTTCGATGAAGGTCACCGGCTGGCCCAGAGCCGCTTCCAGCGCCGGCAGGGTCACACGGAGCGACATCTCGGGGTTGGGCTGACCCTTGGGGCGTCCGAAGTGGGCGAGCATCACCGGTGTGCCGCCCTTGGCAAGAATGTCGGTGATCGTCGGCACGATCCGGTCGATCCGCGTGGTGTCGGTGACCTGGCCGTTCTCCACCGGGACGTTGATGTCCACGCGCGTCAGCACCATCTTGCCGTCCAGCTGCATGTCATCGAGGGTTTTCCAGCTCATTCGTCCACTCCGGTCAGGCGATTGGTTGTGCCTTCCATCGGCTTTTCGCGACGACAGGTCAACCGGCCTTGCCCGCCGCCGCCGCGCCCCCTAGGTTCCGCCGGGACAAAGACACCTCAAGGAGCCCCCGATGGCCGAGATCAAAGGCCCCGAAAACACCATCCTGATCGAACTGAAGGACGGAACCGTCACCGTCGAGCTTCTGCCCGATGTCGCGCCGGAGCATTGCACCCGGATGAAGGAGCTTGCCCGCGAAGGTGCCTATGACGGTGTTGTCTTTCACCGGGTCATCGATGGCTTCATGGCGCAGACGGGGGATGTGGCGAACGGCAACGTGGACAAGGGCCAGAACCTCGGCCGCGCCGGGACCGGCGGCTCCGAGAAGCCTGACCTGCCGGCGGAGTTCTCCAAGGTTCCCCATGCCCGCGGGTCGCTTGGCGCGGCGCGGTCCCAGAACCCGAACTCCGCGAATTCGCAGTTCTTCATCAACTTCAAGGACAATGATTTCCTGAACGGCCAATACACCGTCTACGGTCAGGTGATCGCCGGCATGGAGCATGTGGACGCCATCACGCGGGGCGAACCACCGGTGAACCCCGACAAGATGATCTCCGTGAAGGTGGCCGCCGATGCGTAACCTGATTGCAGCCATTCTGGCCCTTGCACCGCTGACCGCCGCCGCCACGGGGCTTGAGATCGACATCGCAGGCGAGGGGGCCAACGGCACCCTCGTCATCGACCTGTTCGAAGATGTCGCGCCCGGGCACGTGGCCCAGATCA
>CAYMMT010000293.1:0-1966 GCA_964391555.1 uncultured Rhodobacterales bacterium | reverse complement strand
CCAAGGACAAGGTCATGATGGGTGCGGAGCGCCGCTCCATGGTCATGACCGAGGACGAAAAGAAGATGACCGCCTATCACGAGTCGGGACATGCGGTTGTCGGCCTCAACGTCCCGCAACACGACCCGATCCACAAGGCGACCATCATCCCCCGTGGCCGGGCCCTCGGTCTCGTGCTGAGCCTGCCCGAGCGTGATCAGCTGTCTGTCAGCTACACCAAATACAAATCTCAAATCGCCATGGCCATGGGGGGGCGTGTGGCCGAAGAACTGATCTTCGGACGCGAGAACGTGACCTCCGGCGCGGCTTCCGATATCCAGCAGGTTACCCGCATCGCCCGCGCCATGGTGACCCAGTTCGGCTTCGACGATGAACTGGGACTCGTGGATTATGCGAATGAGAACCAGAGCTACCTCGGCAACTACCAGTCAGCATCGAATCACTCCGGCATCACGCAGAAGCTGATCGACGACAAGGTTCGCGAGCTCGTGGACGAAGGCTACGAGACCGCCAAGCGGATCCTGACCGAAAAGGCTGACGACCTTGAACGGCTGGCACAGGGCCTCTTGGAATACGAAACGCTGACCGGTTCGGAAATCACCCGTGTGATCGCCGGTGAACCGCTCAACCGTGGCTCGGACGACGATGGGGCGGACCCCGGCGGCAATGCGCCTTCGGTTGCGGCGGTGCCCAAAACCAAGAAACCCAAGCCGCGCGACGGCGGGCTGGAGCCGGACCCGGCCTGAGCCTCTGGAGAAATCATGAAACGCCCCGTGCCCTGTGCGGGGCTTTTCATTTGGGACGGCGTGCGGATAGCCTGCGCGAGAAAAAACAAGGGATGCACGGATGCCCGCTCTCGAGCCCACAGAACATACCTGCGAAATTGTCTACATCGGAGCGGTTGCAGACAGGGAGGAGGCACTCGCTTCCGACCCGCTGCAAAGCGTAGAGGTCGATTTCGGCGGCATCCCAGGCGAATGCCACGGAGGCCTCACCCGTCCGGCCTGTTCGCGCGTGGCCCGCCAGCACCCCCGCGGGACCGAGATCGCCAATGTTCGCCAGTTCTCCATCATCAGCGCCGAAGAAATGGAAGCGGTTGCGGAAGAAATGGGCATCCCGGAGGTGAGGCCGGAATGGATGGGGGCGTCCATCATGGTTCGCGGTCTTCCCGACTTCACTTTCGTCCCGCCCTCGTCTCGATTGCAGACCCCGGCGGGCACGACGCTGGTGATCGACATGGAAAACCGCCCCTGCATGTATCCCGGCAAGGAAGAGGTCGAACCTCACCACCCCGGCAAGGGCAAACTGCTGAAATCGGCGGCGAAGGACCGGCGCGGCGTGACCGCCTGGGTGGAACGCCCGGGCCCGCTGGCCATTGGCGACATCTTCACGCTCCATGTCCCGGTCCAACGCGGCTGGCGGCCGGGCATCTAACCCCTGCATTCCAGAGGCCGAGCCCGCAATCCGTGCAGCCAATCGCATTCGGTCGGCGGTCAGAGTGAAACTGACGCCGATAACGGCCGGGAATGTGTCGTATTTACCCCGTGCAAGGACCTGGGTTTTTCGTCATTAAGTGCGCATTGGATTCCATCGCACACCAAGCCAACCGGGGGGGACTGACCCATGGCCTACAAATCCGACATCGAGATCGCCCGCGAGGCAAAAAAGCGCCCGATTCAGGAAATCGGCGACAAGCTGGGCATCCCGACCGAGCATCTTCTGCCCTACGGTCATGACAAGGCCAAGGTGAGCCAGGAGTTTATCAACTCCGTCCAGTCGCGCGACAACGGCAAGCTGATTCTTGTGACCGCGATCAACCCGACGCCAGCAGGCGAGGGCAAGACAACCACCACTGTGGGCCTCGGTGACGGGCTGAACGCCATCGGCAAGAACGCTTGCGTCTGCATCCGCGAAGCGTCGCTTGGCCCGAACTTCGGAATGAAGGGCGGGGCCGCGGGCGGTGGCC
>CAYMMT010000292.1:0-2008 GCA_964391555.1 uncultured Rhodobacterales bacterium | reverse complement strand
TAGAAGCAAGAACGGTTTTCATGGTGTTTCCTCAGTTCAGTTTAATCATTTCGGCGTCAATCTGGTCATAGTCCACTGTCAGCAGTCCCGACGGATGCACCACAACCGCTTCGGGCGTGTGATGCAGCACCTCCTGAGCCATCACGCCAACGTATCGATCGGACTGCCCGACGTAGGAGAATTCATAGAGCCCAAGACCAGACGGCGTTTCGCCCACCGGGACGATGTTGGTCTTTGCCCGGATATCGCTCAGCGGCAGAGAGTCGCCACTATCGCTTGACGACGAAGAGGCCGCGGCGGCGATCAGTGCGATGATGATCAGCGGCACGATCAGTCCGCCACTCGATCCGGCGGACCCGGCCGTGTCCTCGATAATCTCCACCGGCGCCATTTCGATCGGCTCGGCCATGCCACCGGCGTGAACGGGGCTTGTCAGAAGCGCAACGGCGCAGGTCGCTGTCAAAAGTCTCGTCATCGGTTCCCCCAGCGTTAACCAGCAAAAGGCTAGGGCTCCGGACCCCAAAATGTCAAATGTAACGGGACTGTAGAGTGGGAATCGCGGGGTTTATGGGCTAAACTGTCCCCAAACCAGAAACAATGAGGCTTTGAGCATGGCCACCACTCCGCGCAAGACCGGGTCCAAGGCGACACCCCGCAGGGCGTCCAAGACCGCCAAAACCACGGCAAAACCCAGGGCAACCGCGGCCAAATCCTCCGCTACGGCAAGCCCGCCGCCCGCCGCCGCGGCGGCGGCAAAGCGTGGATCAGGTTCGTCGTCCCGGTCCGGGACAGCGGTTCCCAAATCGCCGGCGAAGCCGCGGGCAAAGCCGGCGGCCAAGTCGGTGCCCAAACCCGCGGTGGCCGCGACGATTGTCGCCGACAAACCCGTCGTTGCCGGTCCGACGATGAAGAAGCCGGCCCTGATTGACAGGGTCGTTGCCCGCACCGGAATGAAGAAGAAGGATGTCAAACCGGTGGTCGAGGCGGCGATGGCGATCCTTGGCGAGGCGTTGGAAGACGGGCGCGAGGTCAACTTTCCCGAGCTTGGCAAGATCAAGGTCAATCGCGAGAAAGAGCTGTCGTCCGCCAAGGTCATCATCTGCAAACTGCGCCGCAACAAGGCGAACGCCGGTTCCGGTCCGGGCCCCCTTGCGAAGGCTGCGGAGTAGCGCTATCTCCCCCGCTCACGGGTGATTAGCTCAGTGGTAGAGCGCTTCGTTCACATCGAAGATGTCAGGAGTTCGAATCTCTTATCACCCACCAGGTTTTCAGCGGCGCGGCCCGGGCAGGGGCGCGCCGCTTGCCATTGGGGGACCGGATGAGTTTGCCTGACCTCTATATCCTCCGCCACGGGGAAACCGAGTGGAACCGCGCGGGTCGGTGGCAGGGCAGACAGGATTCACCTTTGACCGAACGCGGTCTGGCGCAGGCCCGCGCGCAGGGGGCGCTGTTGCGGGACCTGGCGCTGTCGAGTGAAACGACGCGCTTGATCTCGTCTCCCCAAGGCCGCGCCCGGCGCACGGCGGCGATCGTGGCGGAGGTCGCGGGCTGGACCGGACCGATCCTGGAGGACGACCGGCTGGTCGAGATCGATGTCGGCGACTGGACCGGGCTGACCCGGGATGCGATGCGCGCCAGCGTCGACCGGCCTGACGGTGCGGGGTTCCTGTCGCTCTATGCGCGCGCGCCGAATGGGGAGGCCTTTGCGGACCTTTGGGCGCGCTGCGCGAGTTTTCTGTTCGATCAGTCAGGTCCGGCGGTGGTCGTCACCCATGGGATCACCTCGCGGTTCTTGCGGGCGGTGGCGCTCGGGATGGAGGTCGACGACGCGGAGGACCTGCCGGGCGGGCAGGGCGTGATCCACCGGGTCGTCAGCGGCAGCCACGCGACCCTTGCGCCCGGGGACAGCCCGGCATAAACCGTCGTCCGGTCGGGTGGTTAGCTCAGTTGGTAGAGCGCTTCGTTTACACCGAAGATGTCGGGGGTTCGAGCCCCTCACCACCCACCA
>CAYMMT010000291.1:0-2034 GCA_964391555.1 uncultured Rhodobacterales bacterium | reverse complement strand
GTCCTGCGTCTTGGCGTTGAACGCCTTGCAGAACTCCATGATGTTGACGCCGTGCTGACCGAGCGCGGGGCCGACTGGGGGCGACGGGTTCGCCTGCCCGGCCGGAATCTGCAGCTTGAAGCTGCCAGCCAGTTTCTTGGCCATGACTGGCCTCCTTTCCAACGGGGGACGGACGCGTTCCGCCCCGGGGATATGTTGTGTGGTCCGGTCCGGATCACGCGTGACCCTCGCCTCCCACAAGGCATGCCGCGAGATGCGGCAGAGGCGTCGTTTATACCGGAGGCGGGCATCGCGCAAGCGCCTTTGTATGTTGGTGTGCCGCCGTCCGGGCATCGAGCATTCCGACGCCCGGCTCTTTGCCCCCGAGCACTGCGTTGCTCGCCCGCGCCTCCGGGAGCTTCCTTGCGCGAACCTCCCCACGACGGGTGCCACATTGAATGCGGTCAGTCCCGCGTGGGCGGCGCGGTCATCTGGTCGAGGAGAACCCGAGCCGACGTGGCGAAATCCCCGTGCGGCCCCGCTGCGATCATCTCAAGCGGCTCGTCCATACCCTCGGCCGGCGGATTGTTTTCGGTGATGCACATCCAGGCCACGTCGATGTGGCCAGCCTCTATCAAACGCATGACCATCGCCGGATCGCGGTCGTAATGCTCGTGCAGATAGAACCAGAACATCTGGGAGCCGGGAATGTAGGGCTCATCTTCCCCGTCGGCCAGCACCGCCATGACCCAGTCCGTGAGGTCGAGTTCCGGCGCGATCCGAGCGACTTCGGTCAGGGGGTCGGTTCCCAGACCGTTGATCCCGTTCAGAAATCCACCTGCCGCCGGCCGCCGGTGGCGGGGCAGGCCCGCAATCTGCAGAAGGATGCGCGCCCCGGACCACGCGCCCTGTCCCTGCATCCGGTCGTCCGTCGCTCCAAAAAGCGAACCGATGAAACGCGCACCATGGCCGACAACCAGGGCCGAGTCACGGGCGAGCAACGGCAGAACGTGGGTTTCGAAGCGGGACCATCCGACGCGCTGTCTACCCCGTTCGGTAAGACCGTCGAGCGACAGGGCAAGGCGGACGTCCTCCCCCTCACCCCGCGCATCGAGCCAGTCCCAAACCAAACCGTCGAAAGGTGGCAGCGGGCTGGTGATAACGTCCCAGATGAACTTCAGGTGCGCGGTCGGCTCCCTCTCGGCGAGGGCCTCCCAATGCGCGAGGTAGGGCGCGAGGAGAATGCGGGCGTCCTCACGATGAAGCGGGACGTTTGGCATGGGCTGGTAATGTGTCGTGCGCTCGTCGATTCGCCGAGGGTGAAGAACCCGCGCGAAATCGGCCGAGTGTTCGATCTGGGCGCGATTGACGTGACGGGTGTCGAAAAAGCACTGCTCGATCAACGCCTGGCAGTACCAGCCCACACGCTGTTTCGCATTGGTGTCGTCCGCGCTCGCCGCGACCTCCACTCCGCCCTCGATCCCGGCCAGTCGGTAGCAGGCGCGCAGCAGCCGGGCGAATTGATCCGCCGTCATGTCGAACGGACGACTATCGCCAAGCGTCCGCAACAGCGGGTTCACGGCTGCGGCCTCGACAGGTGATTGGGCCAGCGCGTTTTCCAGCGACTCGAGCGCCGCGGCAAAGACGCCGTCGTCCCGCCGCAGGGTGGGCAAGGGGCCCACCCGGGTGGTCATGACTGCTTGGACACCTGGGTGAACTCAAGCTCGACCGGCGTGGCGCGACCAAAGATCGAGACGGTGACCTTCAGGCGCTGGTTCTCTTCGTCGACTTCCTCGACGGTGCCGTCGAAGTCCTCGAACGGACCGTCGTTGACCTTCACCTGTTCGCCGATGTCGAAGGAGATCATCAGCTTCGGGGCCTCTTCGCCTTCCTGGACGCGGTTCAGAATCGCGTTCACCTCGGCGTCGCGCATCGGCATCGGGCGACCTTGCGGGCCCAGAAACCCGGTGACCCGGTTGATCGAATTGATCAGGTGATAGCCCTTGTCGGACATCTCCATGTGCACCAGCACATATCCGGGCATGAAGCGGCGCT
>CAYMMT010000290.1:0-2038 GCA_964391555.1 uncultured Rhodobacterales bacterium | reverse complement strand
TTGCCAAGGTAAGGGTCGTGAGTTCGAATCTCATCACCCGCTCCAGTTTCCTTCCCCTACAACATGATTGAAGTCCGGGATTTCTGCCTTGAGTGGCGCCGGACCTTACGTCACCCTGTGGCCATTGATGAACAGGGGAACAGTCATGTGGGATTTTTCATTGGGCAAGGCGTGGGGGCTGATGATGCGCACCCTGCCGTTCGTGATATTTCGGATGATGGTCTATTTCGGGATCGCCGTCGCCTATGTGCTGGTCACGGGGGCCGGCGCCGGGATCGGCTGGGGCATCGGCGCCTTCGGGGAGGATGACTTTCAGGCCACCACGACATTCTATGGCGGTGCCATCGGGTTCGGGGTGACCGCGGGGGTCATCTACTTTCTTCGGGAATATCTGCTGTATGTGGTCAAGGCCGGCCACATCGCGGTGATGGTCGAGGCACTGGACGGGCGCGACCTGCCCGACGGACAGGGCCAAATCGCCTATGCACGGGACATCGTCACCCAGCGGTTTGCGCAGGCCAGCGTCCTTTTTGGCGTGGATCAGCTTGTCAAAGGGGTGATCCGGACGATCACGGGTCTCATTCAGGGCATCATGAACATCCTGCCGATCCCGGGGCTGGACAACCTGATGGGGGTGGTGCGGGCCTATCTGAGGCTGGCTGTGGGTCTGATCGACGAGGTGATCCTGGCGCACGCGATCCGCACGCGGTCGGACAATCCATGGTCTTCTGCCCGGGACGCTCTGGTTCTTTACGGTCAGAATGCGCAGGCGATGCTCCGGAACGCCGCCTGGCTGACGCTGTTTGTCTGGGGCATTTCGATTCTTGTGTTCTTCGTGATGCTCGCCCCGGCGGCCGTGGTCGTCTACCTGCTGCCGGGAGCCTGGTCGGCGGGCGGCTTCGTCTTTGCCATTCTCTTCGCCTGGGCGGTGAAGGTCGCGCTGATCGAGCCTTTTGCCATCGCCTGCCTGTTGCAGGCCTTCTTCAAGGTGACGGAGGGGCAGGACCCGAACCCCGAGTGGCAGCAAAAGCTCGAAGGGGCGTCGGACAAGTTCCGGGATATCGGCGAGAAGGCCCTGTCCTGGGCCACAAGGGGGCGGGCCGGGGCGGGCGCGTCGCCAGAAGCCTAGCGGAGCAGCGGGGTCTGGGGCGCGGCGGTGGCGCCCAGCGTGCCGTCGGCCCGCGGGTCAGGGGCGATTTCGACCTCGCGCCGGACCGCTTTGAAGCCGGATCGAAGGTAGAACGGCAGCGCGGCGGGGCTGTCGAGCGTGCAGGTGTGCACGGTCAGGAGTTCGGTCCGGGGGGCGCGCGCAGGGTCCCAGACCCGGTTCAGCGCTTCCTCCATCAACCACCGGCCAAGCCCCTGCCCCGCCTCTTCGGGCCGGAGCCCGAAGAAGGCAAGCTCGACGACCGGCGCGGATCGGAAGTCGAGCTCCAGAATACCGACAGAACGCCCCTGCCGTCGAACCGCGAAGAGATCGATACCGGGATCGGAGAGCACCGCTTGGAGGTCGGCATCGCCGAGACGCAGGCGCGAGAACCAGAGCCAGCTTTCCCCCACGGCCCGGAACAGGGCGCGGTAATCCTCGGGGTCGTCGGGCATCCACCTGGCCAGGGAAACGCCCGGCGGCGCCACGGGGGGCGCCGGGTCGGTGGGTGGTCGCGGCATTTCCAGATGTGTCACAACCGCTGCCAGCATGCCGTTCGGGACGCCATGAAAGCCCGGTGACAGGTCATGAGTTCGGGTCATGGAAGGGTCTCCCGGCGCGGTGCGGCGGGCGGACCCTGCCACGACCGTGCCGAAGCCTCAAGTGACCCCCACTGCCCTGCGCAGCGGCCGTGTCAGCCGTTCCGCCGGCGGCTTGGGTGGATTTCCGATTGTGACTCGCGGGCCTGCGGCACCAGATGACCCGTATCGAACTCTGCCAGCGTGGCGCGGCGAAAGCGCTGTTCGGCAGTCTTGACGGCGGTCCGGCGCTCCGGGCCGGCCGAGGTCGCGGGGGCCGTGGCCGGCCCGGTCGGATGGCGCTCCGCGGCGG
>CAYMMT010000289.1:0-2066 GCA_964391555.1 uncultured Rhodobacterales bacterium | reverse complement strand
GTGAGATCGGCGGCTCTGCCGAGGAAGAAGCCGCGCAGTTCCTCGCTGACGAGGCCAAGAAGGGCCGCATGAAGCCCACCGCCGGCTTCATCGCCGGCCGCACCGCCCCTCCGGGCCGCCGCATGGGCCATGCAGGCGCCATCGTCGCCGGCGGCAAAGGCGGCGCCGAAGACAAGATCGAGGCGATGAAGGCCGCCGGGATCGTGGTGGCCGACAGCCCGGCGACACTGGGTGAGGCCGTGCTGGAGGCCATCGGCTAGGAAACCCGTCCCGGATCAGGTTCGGGGCGAGACGGAGACGGAGACGCACAACATGGACCGACAGTTGGACGAAAGGAGGTTCGGATCGGGTTTCCGTCGGGCTCTTGTGGTGTTCTTGGCACTCCTCGCGTCTCCCGCCGTGGCGGAGAACCCAATCACGGAAATGCAGGGCGCCTGCCACAGCGCCTCCGGCAGCGTCGGGCAGGCGGCCTCCCTCCTCTCGACCGTCGGCTGGCAGGTCGGCGGCGACTTCGAACGGGCGATCGAGGCGCGGGCGATGGTAATCCCCTACCTGTCGGGTCGGGATGAGCAGGACCTGCGGCGCAACGGCCTCGAGTACTACCTCGAAGAGGGCCTGCCGCAGGCGCGGGAAGAGGCCACGCGGTCGGGCTTTCTCACCAGCCCCGAGGGTCACACGATCATGATCACCCACAACGGGGACAGCATCATGTGCACGCTGGCCGTGGCCAAGAACACGCTGGCCATCGAGATCGGCGCCATGCTGCCCGAGGAGGACTTCCGGAGCGGCAACGACCCGCAAATGCGCTGGTACTACTACCGGCCCGAAACCCCGCCCCCCGGGGTCAGCGATGCCGTGATGATCCATTTCGATGCCGACGACCACGACTACACCAACATCAACCCGGTCCGTCCCCGCGACGTGGATCAGGTGATCGTGATGACGGCGCGGATCCCGTGACGCGGGCCCGTCATATCGTCGCCGCCGCGCTTGTGCTGGGCGCACAGGGCGCCGCCGCCATGGACATGGCCGAGGCGGTGGCGCTGTGTCTTGACGACAGCCTGACGCTTGGCACCCGGGCCGAGGCTCTGGTGGACGGCGGCTGGAGCCCGGAACCGCCGGAGGCCAGCGATGATGCCCTGCTCCACGGCCTGATCCTGACCGGCCTGATCGCGCATCAGCCCGACACCTGGGCCGGGACGCAACTCAATGCCTCCCGGGTGGCGTTTCGGGTGCGCAGCGGGCGCGGTTATGACGGCGTGCAGACATTCTCCAAACCCGGCGCCCTGCTGGTCCTCGAACCCAACAACCGCCGCCGAGGCACCTGCCTTTATGCCGGCACCGAGACCACGCTGGACGAGATCAAGCCGCTCTGGCCAGCGGATCAGGACGCTGCCACCGGCAGCCACCAGATCGTCCGCAATGACCTGCCCACCGGCGTGATCTTTGCCGCCGTGCTGGGCCGCGAGGCCGCTGACACTTTCCCAGATCCTCTCACCTACACCGCCGTGGTCACCACCGTGCTGAACACGCGGGACGAGAGCCTGCCATGATGCCCCCCCATGCCCAACAGACCCGTCCGGAGGTCCACCCATGACAGAACAATCGTCAAACGACGTCTTTCACGCCTCGAGCTTCCTGCAGGGCGCGAATGCCGATTACATCGAACAGCTTTATGCGCGCTACGCCGACAATCCCGGCGCGGTGGACGAAACCTGGCGGCAGTTCTTCAGCGCGTTGGGCGACGCACCCGTTGAGGCCAAGGCCGAGGCCGCTGGCCCCTCCTGGGCCCGGGCCGACTGGCCACCCCAGCCCAACGACGAGCTGACCGCCGCGCTCGATGGTCAGTGGCCCGCCGACCCCAAGGACGCCAAGGCCGCGGGAGAAAAGATCAAGGCCAAGGCCGCCGAAAAAGGCGTCGAGATCAGCGAAGAGCAGGTCCGCCTTGCGGTGCTCGACTCGATCCGGGCGCTGATGCTGATCCGCGCCTACCGGATCCGGGGGCACCTTGCGGCCGACCTCGATCCGCTGCGGATGAAGAAGCCCGAGGATCACCCCGAGCTCGA
>CAYMMT010000288.1:0-2098 GCA_964391555.1 uncultured Rhodobacterales bacterium | reverse complement strand
GCCTCGCCAAGGCCGCCAAGAAATCCGGCCGCACCGCCGCCGAGGGCCTCGTGGCTGTCGCCGTGGACGGTGGCACCGGCGTGGCTGTCGAGGTCAATGCCGAGACAGACTTCGTCGCCAAGAATGCGGAATTCCAGTCGATGGTGTCCGACATTGCCGGCGCGGCCATGGGCGTGGACGGCGTCGAGGGCCTGTTGGCCGCTGATCTGAGCGGCAAGTCCGTTGCTGACACCGTCACCGACAAGATCGCCACCATTGGCGAAAACATGTCCGTGCGTCGCATGTCCAAGCTTTCCGGCGGCTCGGTCGTGTCCTACGTGCACAACGCGGCCGCGCCGGGCATGGGCAAGATCGGCGTGCTTGTTGCCATGACGGGCGGCGGCGAAGCCTTTGGCAAGCAGGTGGCGATGCACATCGCGGCCGTGAACCCTGCCGCATTGTCCGAGGCCGACATGGACGCGTCGGTGGTCGAGAAGGAAAAGCAGGTCCAGATGGACATCGCCCGCGAAAGCGGCAAGCCCGAACAGGTCATCGAAAAGATGATTGTGGGCCGGATGAAGAAATTCGTGGCGGAATCCACGCTGCTGAACCAGAGCTTCGTGGTGAACCCCGATCTGACCGTCGGAGCCGCAGCCGAAGAAGCCGGCGCCGAGATCACCGGCTTTGTCCGGCTGGAAGTCGGCGAGGGGATCGAGGTCGAAAAGGAAGACTTTGCAGCCGAAGTCGCCAAGACCGCTGCCGGTGGTTGAACTCCACAAGGCAACGCGCTGATTTTGAAAAGAAACGCCGCTCCGTACCGGGGCGGCGTTTTGCTTTGCCAAAGATGGAACGGCACCGCGGTGGGAGAACCGCGGTGCCGCATAACCTCCCCAAGGCCGACCCCAGCAAAGTCGCTGGGTGGGACACCGGCGAGGGGCGGGTGCTGGTCCGCTAGAGACAACAATTTCTCATCGCGGAACCAGCGTCCGGCAAAGCCGGCACGAGGTCCTTCTCCCTGCAATCTCAGGGTTCGTCCCCCGCTGTTCCATGGCCAAAGGCCACCACTCACGGAACACCGTCAAGGTGACATTTGACGGGGTTAACGCAAAGTCAGGGAATCCTGACCATTCGGTCAAAAATTGCTCAGGACCCGACGTCAGAAGAAACGGAATTGCCCCAAAGGCGTTGCTACGGCAGCTAGATATCGACCACGAACATCTGGTTGTAAAACGCCGCCTTCAGGACCGCCTGGGCCGTGGTTTCGACGTCCAGAGCCTCGCGGGCCAGCCGAAGGTGCTTTTCGATCGTTGCTGCCGTCAGGCCGAGCAGAAGCGCGATATCCTGTGTCGTCTTGCCGTCGCCAACCCATTGAAGAACCTCACGCTGCCGCTTGGTCAGAGATCGCTGCCCGGTATAGGGCAGGGTGAGAAGCTTCAGGTGCATCATGTTGTTCATCACCGTGATCTCTTCACCATGACGTGCCCAGATGTCCTCGACCTCTTCCTGGGTCACGCCCTTGCGCGCGGTCAGCGCGATGGCGCCCTTGGTGCGGTCAGAGACCGAGCGGAATGACACGGTATAGCCCGCGGTCACACCCATGGTCCGATTGAATTCCGCGACCCGCTGCTCCTGGGGGGTCAGATTGCCCGGGACAGCCATCCAACGCCACGAACAGGCGCCGTTGTTCTCAAGCGCCCAACGGAGCATTGGCGCGTGGTAATAGTACCCGTCGTCGATGAAGACCTTCATGTAGTCGGGGGTCTGATTGGTCAGGATCACCCAGTCCTGAGGGTCGCCGAGCGACCCGCCGGACCGATACCGGGTGAAGCCATAGATCAAACGGTCAAAGCCAAAGCTCTCCATCATTTGAGAGTGCAGGGACCATAAGTCCTCCACCGTCTGGACGTTGGCGAGGTCCGTCAGGTAACTGATCAGTCTGTTGTCCTTCATGGGGCATCCGCTTGCTGGCAGGCGCGACTGTGCATGACGCCGGGTCGCTTGTCACGGCACTATGAATGCCTTGACGATCGAAACTGTCATTTCGGCGGGCAAATGCCTGTTTTTACGTCAATATCGATAGCTGATAATTTTACATAATACCCATTATACGACTGGGACT
>CAYMMT010000287.1:0-2098 GCA_964391555.1 uncultured Rhodobacterales bacterium | reverse complement strand
CCTGACCGTCCCGTTCCGTTGGGCGTTTGCGCGGCCACATCGCAAGCCTGTTCCGGTCGCGGTACCGGAACGCCACAACCATGTTCGTCCCGGTCGCTGAGATCCGGCGGACGCATTTCAACCCTGTCAAGGAAAGTCATGACAATGAACACGATACGCATCCTCGCCGCGGCTTCGGCCGGTCTAGTGCTGATCTCCGGTGCGGCCTTCGCCCACGAAATGGATACCGATCAGGACGGACTCTACAGCCTGACCGAAATGCGGACCGAATATGCCGACCTGACGCAAGAGCAATATGACGCGCTCGACACCAACAGGGACGGCGCGCTGGATGCCGCCGAATTTCAGGTTGCGATTGACAGTGGCCAGCTTCCCGAAATGGACGACGACTGACAGGAAAGGTCTCTCCGCCCGGGCTCGGGCCGGGTGACGTCATATCCGTCGCGCGGGCCGGTGGACTATCACTCGAACGCGCGCAACGTGGTTTCTGGAAACGGGGCACCAGCCGATGGGCGACAACCGGAAGGAACAGAAAGGCACGGGAGGGCCATTCACGATCGTAGGAGCAGGTCCGGCGGGGCTGGCCTGCGCCATCGTTCTTGCCCGTAGCGGTGCCCGTGTCGTGGTCCGCGAATGGAAGGATCGAGTGGGCCATCGGTTCCATGACGATTTCCAGGGTCTGGAGAACTGGACCGGCGAACAGGACGTTCTCGACGAATTGGCTGCAGCCGGGATAGCCTCCAGTTTTGATCACCATCCGTTCGACCACGGCACGATTTTCGATCCGTCCGGGTGCAGCTATGTCGTGAAGGGCAGGCGACCGATCTTCTATCTGCTTCGCCGAGGTCCTGGCGAGGGCACACTCGACAGCGCCCTGCTGGCCCAAGCCCGCGCCGCGGGTGTCGAGGTCCGTTTCGGTGACAGGGTGAAGACATTCGCCGAGGTGGGTGTCCTGGCTGCCGGGCCGCGCGAGGCCGGGGTCATCGCAGCGGGGCATGTTTTCGAGACGGATATGTCCGACGGGGCATGGCTGGCCCTGGGGGACGAGATCGCGCCAGGCGGTTATGCGTATCTTTTGGTTCGGGACGGGCGGGGCACGGTCGCAAGCTGCATGTTCACGGGATTCCGCGACCAGGCACGTCATGTGAAGGCGGCCGAGGATTTTTTTCGCGCTCATGCCGGGCTCGAAATGCGTAACGCTCGCGCCTTTGGCGGATACGGCGCCTACCGTTTGCCGCGCAGCGCACATCAGGGCGGACATCCGGTGATCGGCGAGCACGCCGGCTTTCAGGATGCGCTTGGCGGGTTCGGGATACGCCATGCGATCCGCTCGAGCGTTCTGGCGGCGGAATGTCTGCTGACGGGCGCTGACTACACGGCCCGCTGGCAATCGGAACTGGGGCCGCTTCTGGAGGCAGGCATCGTCAACCGTTGGATGTTTGGATTTTGCGGAGAAGTTGGTATGCGTATCGCATGCCGCAAACTCGCAAAGGATGATGTTGGGGACGTGCTCCGCCACGTGTACGATCGGACCATGTTTCGACAGCTTTTGCTGCCTTTCGCGCGCCGTCGGTACCGCACCGCGTTGGAAGACCCAAGTTGCAGTCACGTCGATTGCGATTGCGTCTGGTGTCGCCACGGCGACCACGGCTCAGCGGGGACGAATGACAAAGAGGGGGAAACCGTATGATACACGAACTCGACATTCGCGATCCCAAGACGGGTCGCCGTGCATCGTTTGCGCTCTGGCTGCTGGATAACGCACTGCGCAGATTGATCCAGACCGGAACGCTTGAAGTATGTTTGCCCGATGGCGAGACCAGACTCTACGGCACGGGAACACCAACGATTGCGATTGCGATTCACGATTGGTCGACACTGCGCCGGATCGCGTTGAACCCGGACCTCGCTCTTGGTGAAGCGTGGATGGAGGGTGGCCTGTCGGTCGAAAAAGGCGACCTGTACGGCCTGATTTCCTTATGTCTGGAGAATAACCAGAACACCCGCGTGCCATGGTTGTGGCGTTTGCGCGACTGGCTGCGGATGACACTCAGACGGGTCACGATGCACAATCCCGTTTCGCGATCGCGCCGGAATG
>CAYMMT010000286.1:0-2123 GCA_964391555.1 uncultured Rhodobacterales bacterium | reverse complement strand
GATCCTATCGCCGATATGCTCACCCGCATCCGTAATGGTCAGATGCGCGGCAAGTCCACGGTGTCCACCCCTGCGTCGAAGCTGCGGGGCTGGGTGCTCGATGTGCTGGCCGACGAAGGCTACATTCGCGGCTACGAAGGGACCACCGATGCCAAGGGCCACCCGGCCTTTGAGATCAGCCTGAAGTACTACGAGGGCACCCCGGTCATTCGCGAACTCAAGCGCGTCTCGAAGCCCGGTCGCCGCGTCTACCTGGGCGTGAAGGACATCCCAACGGTCCGTCAGGGCCTTGGTGTCTCGATCGTCTCCACCCCCAAAGGTGTCATGTCCGACGCCGCCGCACGTTCCCAGAACGTCGGTGGCGAGGTCCTGTGCACCGTCTTCTAAGGAGGGTCTGGTATGTCTCGAATTGGTAAGAAACCGGTCGACCTGCCCAGCGGCGTCTCCGCCACGGTGTCGGGCCAGACCATCGAAGTGAAGGGCCCCAAGGGCGCCCGCAGCTTCACCGCCACCGACGATGTGACGCTGACCGTGGAAGACAACGTCGTGAACGTTGAACCCCGCGGCAAGTCCAAGCGCGCGCGCCAGCAGTGGGGCATGTCCCGGACCATGGTCCAGAACTGCGTTACCGGCGTGACCGACGGTTTCAAGAAAGAGCTTGAGATCAACGGCCTGGGTTACCGGGCCCAGATGCAGGGCAATACGCTCAAGCTGAACCTTGGCCTGTCCCACGACGTCGACTTCGAAGTGCCGGCCGGCGTGACCGTCACGGCGCCGAAGCAGACCCAGATCGTCGTCGAAGGCGTTGACCAGCAACTCGTCGGTCAGGTCGCGGCCAATATCCGCGAATGGCGCAAGCCGGAGCCCTACAAGGGCAAGGGCATCAAATACGTCGACGAGTATATCTTCCGCAAGGAAGGCAAGAAGAAGTAAGGACTGGACTCGAATGGCAAACAACAAGCGTACCTTGTTCCTCAAGCGCCGCCTGCGCGTCCGGAACAAGCTCAAGAAGGTGAACGCCGGGCGTCCGCGCCTCTCCGTCCACCGCTCCAACAAGAACATCAGCGTTCAGCTGATCGACGACGTGAACGGCGTGACCGTCGCCTCGGCCTCCTCGCTGGAGAAGGATCTGGGCATCGTCGGCCAGAACAACGTGGAAGCCGCCGCCAAGGTGGGTGCCGCGATTGCCGAACGCGCCAAGAAGGCAGGCGTGACCGAGGCCTATTTCGACCGGGGTGGGTTCCTCTACCACGGCAAGGTCAAGGCGCTCGCCGATGCGGCCCGTGAGGGTGGCCTGAAAATCTGAAGCGTAGGGGGCCGCAGCAGGCCCCCTCGATGATCCGGGGCGCCTGCCGGGCGTCACTGGGATTGGACCAACCGGCCCCATGGGCCACGAACATCGGAGAGCCAGATGGCCAGAGATGATAACCGCCAGGGTGGGCGCGGCCGTCGCGATCGCGACGAAGCCCCCGAATTCGCCGATCGCCTCGTCGCGATCAACCGTGTGTCGAAAACCACCAAGGGCGGTAAGAACTTCGGCTTTGCCGCGCTCGTTGTTGTCGGCGACCAGAAGGGCCGTGTCGGTTTCGGCAAGGGCAAGGCCAAGGAGGTCCCCGAGGGCATCCGCAAGGCCACCGAGCAGGCCAAGCGCCAGATGATCCGCGTTCCGTTGAAGGAAGGCCGGACGCTACACCACGACATCGAAGGCCGCCACGGCGCGGGCCGCGTTGTGATGCGCACCGCCCCGCAAGGTACCGGGATCATTGCCGGTGGTCCGATGCGGGCCGTGTTCGAGATGCTGGGTGTTCAGGACGTCGTCGCCAAATCCGTCGGCTCCGCCAATCCCTACAACATGATCCGCGCCACGCTGGACGGCCTGCAGAAGCTGCAGTCGCCCCGCTCCGTCGCGCAGCGCCGCGGCAAGAAGGTCGCCGACATCCTGCCCAAGCGGGACGAGGCTCCGGCTGCCGAGGCCGCCGCTGAGACTGAGGAGGCCTGAGACCCATGGCAACCATCGTCGTCAAACAAGTCGGCTCCCCGATCCGCCGCCCGCAAGAGCAGCGCGCGACCCTGATCGGCCTCGGCCTCAACAAGATGCACAAGACCCGCGAGCTGGAGGACAC
>CAYMMT010000285.1:0-2131 GCA_964391555.1 uncultured Rhodobacterales bacterium | reverse complement strand
TGGTGCGCGGCGCACCGGCCAGCAGGATCGGATCGATCAGGGCGCGGTGCACCGGAGCGAAATAGCCGGCAATGTCGTTGGGGTTTTCTATCAGATCAGTGCTCCGCCGCCGAAGGAGAAGAAGGACAAAAAGAAGCTCGATGCGGCGAAGGCGATGGACAGGCCGAAGACGATCTGCACCAGACGCCGGAACCCTCCTGAACTGTCACCGAAGGCGAGCGTCAGCCCGGTGACGATGATGATGATCACGGCGACGATCTTGGCGACCGGGCCTTCGATCGACTCGAGGATGGTTTGCAAGGGGGCTTCCCACGGCATGCCTGACCCGGCGGCGAGCGCCGGCTCGGGCAGGGCGAAGACGAAGAGGCCGAGCGCGGTTGCGCCAAGGGCTGTGCGAAATGATGGCAGAAGGGTCATGGATGGCTTCCTTGTGTTGGTGGGAAAAGGGGGGTGAGGGCGTAATCGCCCGTGGCGGTCAGGCCGGTGACACGCGCCAACTCGGAGAGGCGACGCTCGGCCCCCCGTCCGGACAGAACGGCGATCAGGTCGATGGTTTCTGCGATCAGCGCGCGCGGGACTGTCACCACCGCTTCTTGGATCAGCTGTTCGAGCCGCCGCAGCGCGCCGATGGCGGACCCGGCGTGGATCGTGCCGATCCCGCCCGGATGGCCGGTGCCCCAGGCCTTGAGCAGGTCGAGCGCTTCCGGCCCGCGCACCTCGCCGATGGGGATGCGGTCAGGCCGCAGCCGCAGCGACGCGCGCACGAGATCGGACAGGTTCGCAACCCCGTCTTTCGTGCGCAGTGCCACGAGGTTGGGGGTCAGGCATTGCAGCTCGCGTGTGTCCTCGATCAGCACCACGCGGTCTGAGGTCTTGGCAACTTCCGCCAACAGCGCATTGGTCAGGGTTGTCTTGCCGGTCGAGGTCCCGCCCGCGACAAGAATATTGGCCCGCCTGGTGACCCCTTCACGGAGGTGATCTGCGGCGTCCGGGGAGAAAATGCCGCCGGAGACGTACTCCTCAAGGGTGAACACCGCGACGGCGGGCTTGCGAATGGCGAAGGTCGGCGCAGACACGACTGGCGGCAGCAGGCCCTCGAAGCGTTCACCCGTGTCCGGCAATTCAGCCGAAACACGCGGGGCCGCGGGATGGACCTCCGCCCCGACGTGATGCGCGACAAGACGGATGATGCGCTCGCCATCGGCGGGAGACAGCACCGCGCCTGTGTCGCTCAGCCCATCGGCCAGCCGGTCAACCCAGAGCCGCCCGTCAGGGTTCAGCATCACCTCGACGACGCCCGCATCTTCGAGCCAGGCGGCGATGCCCGGCCCGAGTGCCGTGCGCAACATGCGTGCGCCGCGGGAAGATGTTTCGGTCTTGAAGGGAGTTACTGTCATGACTGGCCTCGCGATGGATCACGAGACCGATCAAGAAGACCGCTATTGGCCTAGGGGCAACAGCTGTGAATGCGTAGTAGGGAAGTGGCGCACAAAGGCAGGGTGTCTACGGTGCTGGCTTCTTCATGCTTGGATAGCCGGAGCCAAGCCTGGGTAATCCGCACTGATTATCATGCAAATGTAGTAAACCAGAAAAAGATTCGGCGACTCACTCTACGGTTATGCCCGAATCTGGACAATGGATTGGGATTGAGGGTCGAACCGAAACTCGTGCAGGCGACGTTCACGAATTAACTGAACGGCTTGGCTGACATGCTCGGGAAGCACGTAGAACCATTCTCGAGGATGGACCGCCTTGCCAAACCGGTCGGTGATCACAAGACCCTGCGGCCGTGCCGCATCAAAAAAGCGATGCAAAAGGTCTTCGACCTTCATGCGCTCCAGATTGTGCAACTCGTAGGTGGCGACAATCTCTACAGGCGCGAGCAGGAATGTCGGGTCGTTCTTCGCATCAGCGATGCGCCTCCGGACATCCTGACTGGTCACACCGACCTTGTGCAGAATCCTTGATACTTCTGCGATTTCCGGGGCCGTCGACAGGCTTCGCGCCACATACACTGTGCCGGTGACCGCCATGCCATCCTGATCCCATTCCGGATCGAGCCGCCCAAACCCGGCCCTTTCGACGATCCGTGCGGTCTTATCTGCTGCGAGCGCTTTGCGAAATGACGACG
>CAYMMT010000284.1:0-2165 GCA_964391555.1 uncultured Rhodobacterales bacterium | reverse complement strand
TTGTTGATCTGCGCCGCGACCGGCATGAGCGATAGTGCGCCCTGCATCAGGCCAGAGACCTTCTCCAGACGTTCCACGATCGACAGCGTCTCCAGAAGTTCCTGCTTCTGGTCCACTTCGACCCCGAGATGTCCCGCCACGAGGTCGGCCAGCTTGGCCGCATCCGTGGCTTCGTCCACGGCGGCCAGCGCCTCTTCGGGGATGTTCTTCTTCACCTTCGCGTAGCGCTCGAACTCCTTGGCGACGGACCGCACCAACGCCTCGATCTCGGCGGCGTCCTGACCGGGGATCTCGGTGAGGTATTCGGCGCGGGCCTCGAAGAACTGGTCATTCTCCAGGAAGCCGTCGATCCGCACACGTGCACGGCCTTCGACAAGCACCTTCACCGTGCCGTCGGGGAGTTTCAGGAGTTGCAGCACATTCGCCAGAACCCCGGCCTTGAAGATGCCCTTTTCATCCGGGTCATCGTCTGAGGGGTCCTTCTGGCTCGACAGCAGGATCTGCTTGTCGTCGCCCATCACCTCTTCGAGGGCGCGGACGGATTTCTCCCGGCCCACGAACAGCGGCACGATCATGTGGGGGAAAACCACGATGTCGCGCAGCGGCAGGACTGGGTAAGAGGGGCTCAACGGCTCTTGCATGCTCGTGTCCTTGTCATTGGCAAGACGGTTCCCGGTCCCTCCTTGAGGCAACCACTGCCGTCTCCTGTCAGGCCCCTAGATGTGGGGGCATCGCCCGGAAATTCAACCACACGGGGTCCACTCCGGTTCTGGCCGCTACAGTGACTGCTTCGGCCACGGCCTGCAAGCGGCGGAGAAATTTTTCCAAACCTTAGCACAGCGGAACGCGCCAATCGTTAACATCCGGCGTGACTATTGCCCAAAAACCGTCTCAGGCGATCAGGAAGGCGGCGATGCCTGCCACAGCAAGCCATGTCGCCGCAATAATCAGAAATGGCATCGTTCCCTCCCCAGGGCATGGTCCGTGGCGCGACGCTAGGCCGATTCGCGGGGGCACGCGACGGTGGAAATCCTGACCTGCGATTCTGCCCGGTTTTGTCCACAAGTTGGGGTATTTTGGAGACACTTCCGCTAGATGTGGTCCATGGCCGCGGCATCTCCGGGTGGTTTCTCCTGCGGATCGGGCAATTCCGCGCGTGGTATTCACCCGATCCGCCGTTAACCGCGATGCCACGCCGTGTTCTCCGGGATCATTCGTGTCCCGCGCCTAATCGGGCAGCGGCCCCGGTTCGAGCAAGGCCGCGGCGATGACAAAGGCGACCCCCCAATCGCCACGGTACTCCAGTTCCGCCAGCATCAGGATGCGGTCGTCGAAATAGGCGATCAGCGTCAGGTCTCCGGTCAGGTCCGGCGCGTAATCCACCGCCCCCCGCAACTGCGGCAGCGCTTCGGGTCCGCAGGGCGTGTCGGACAAGGCGTCGGCCATCCAGTCCGCCTCGGCCGTCTCCAGCAGATCATCCACTCCGTCGACATCATAGGTGCCATCGCTCCGGGACAGAGTTACGGTCTCTCCCGCGCCGACGATGTCCTGCATCCAGGCGGTTCCGAACCGGCCGTCATCGAACAGGACCGACAGGACAGGCAAGCCTTCGTCGGTCACCGACAACGCCTCGGTCTCGACGGACATCGCAACGGTGCCGTCCCAGACCCCGGCGAGCCGGGGGATGATGCCACCGCCGACGTCACACAGGCTTTCGGCCGCGACGGTCCCGGGCACAACCAACAGGGCGCAAAACAGGGCAATTCTCATAGCGGTTCGATATCTCCCTTCGAGCGCAGGTCGTGGAACTCGGCCTCCCAAACCCCGAAGCCGCCGGCGGCGATCGCTGCGCGCATGCCGGCCATAAGATCCTGAAAATAATGCAGGTTATGCCATGTGAGAAGCATGCCCGAGATCATTTCGTTGCTGCGAAAGACGTGGTGCAGATACGCGCGGGAATAGTTTTGACAGGCCGGACAGGTGCATGTTTCGTCGAGCGGGCGCGGGTCGTCGGCATGACGGGCGTTCTTGATGTTCACGACGCCGCGCCGGGTGAACGCCTGCCCCGTCCGACCAGACCGGGACGGCAGAACACAGTCCATCATGTCGACGCCGCGCTTGACGGCGCCCACGATATCGTCGGGCTTGCCCACGCCCATCAGGTA
>CAYMMT010000283.1:0-2202 GCA_964391555.1 uncultured Rhodobacterales bacterium | reverse complement strand
GAACCCGAAAACCGAACGGGCGACGCAGGGCATCTACTTCGACGGCGGGTCTGTCAATCCGCTGCCTGCTTTCGATGCTACGGACAATCCGCGCTACATGATTGCCGGACACACATCAATCGACGATACGGACGATTGGGTGGACAACAGCGCTGCGAAAGGGAACGCCGAATATCTCAGGATCTGGCCCACGGCACCAACACCCGTCGAGCCTTCGGTCACACTGCCCTTTGTCGTGGCCGATTGGGATGGATCGACCGGGTTCAACCAAGGCATTTCCAACGCGGTCGCCAGCGGTGCGGGCGGGACGCTCTCGGACACCGTGAGCGCGTCAGGCCCGATACCCAACCTGACCGATGCTTTGGGTCTTCCGATCAACGATCCGTTCTCTGGCAACAGGGCACAATACATCCGTGCGCGCGTCGAGGAGGACGGCTATTGGATGTACAACGGCGAGCCGCATGTGATCTTCCCGCTCTATCTGTCCGACCGGCTCTACGGGACCGTGATCAAGAGCATCCATGCAATCCGCATGACCGGATCAACTGGCGGGTACACGAACAACGGGACATACACCGTCAGCGCCAATGCGCCGGTCGCGGGCGATTTCTCGAACGTTGCCGCGCCGCGTGGTCAGACAACCATCGTGGATGTAGTGGGCGGATCGAGCGACCCGGACGGCGGCACGCTCACCCTGTCCCCCAGCTTCATCAAGCCGGATCGAGGTGAGTGTGTGATCAATGGCGGGACCGTCGAGTTCACGCCCTATGACAGTAAGCCGGGCACGTACACCGGGACGGCGTTCTTGGCAGACGGGCAAGGAAACGAAACGCGCAGCGAGATCGTGTTTGAGGTGCCGTAGAAGCCGACAGGACCGATTTACAGGAGGTCACGGGGCGCTGGAACGCCCCGCAACACGGGGCCGAAATTCTCACACCCGACCCCGCCGACCAGCAATAGCCTCATGCCCGCTCCCACCCTTCGAAGGGACGGCCTGCATGAGGTGATTCCACCCGATGAAGCAAGAGGAATTCAGGTGCAGTGCCTGCGGAAAGCTGTTATTCAAGGTAGACGGTGACGGCGCCGCGGGATCGATCTCGATCAAATGCCCACGCTGCCGCGCCTTCAATGTCTTGAGGCCAGTCCAGAGCCCAAACCAAGAGCACACGGAGTGCTCAGGCGAGGAGCTCAAATGTGGCTGTTCATCCCAACCCCCGAAACGATCATGAATTGCGCGGCATTAGTCTGTGCGCCGGCGTCGGAGGTCTCGACCTCGGATTGCATATTGCCGAACCCACCTACCGAACTGTGTGCTTTGTCGAGCGAAACGGTTTCTCCGCGTCCGCCCTCGTGGCACGGATGGCAGACGCGTGCCTGGCACCAGCTCCTGTCTGGGACGATCTCAAATCCTTCGACGGCCGACCTTGGCGCGGCCGCGTTCATATCCTCACTGCCGGTTATCCCTGCCAGCCCTTCACGCTCTCAGGTCTCAGGAAAGGCGAAAACGATCCGAGACACCTCTGGCCAGACGTTGCCCGTGTCACGGCAGAAGTCGCACCGGAATGGGTCTTCTTCGAGAACGTCCCCGGGCATCTCACCCTTGGCCTTCAGGACGTCACCGGAGACCTTCAGGACCTGGGCTACCGGGTTGCAGCGCGCGTCGTATCAGCGGCGGAAGTTGGCGGGTCGCATACCCGTGAAAGGCTCTTCATTCTGGCCCACGCCGACGTTCAAGGGCGCGGGCAACAGGGCGTGCATTGTGGGCAGTCCGGAGGGCATCCAGTTCAAGACGGACCAGAACCAGGTGGGCAGCCAGATTGGGATCAAGAACGCGGCGCAGGCCTGGACGCTCATGTGGGACATGTTGACATCGGCAGGCTGGACACCGGCGCGGTTCCGCTATTCCCACCGATTCCGGGTGATCTTGCTGAGTGGGGAGAAACACTTGATCGATCCCCTGGCCTTAAACCCTGCCTTCACGGACTGGACGATGGGGTGGCCTTCCGGATGGACCGAACCTCTGCGGCCGGTAACGGAGTGGTCCCATTGGCTGCGGCGCATGCGTATCGCGCTCTCAGAGCTCAACTCGGGTTCTGACGGCCCAGCGCACCCTTCAATGGGGTGTTAAAAGGACCGTTAAAAGGATCGGGGGTTGGCAGCGTTTGAAAGGTCGGATTTCCATCTGCTGCAATTCTTCGTGTA
>CAYMMT010000282.1:0-2203 GCA_964391555.1 uncultured Rhodobacterales bacterium | reverse complement strand
CTACTTGTGCTGCCATGCTCCTTGCCTCCAGCGCCGTTGCCGGCGGCATGGCCGAACCCATCGAAATGGCGCCGGTCGAGATTATCGAGGATACCGCCGGGTCCGCCGGATCGAGCGGCGGCCTCATCGTGCCACTGATCCTGATTGCCCTGATCGCGGCCGCCGTTGGGTCGTCCGACAGCGGCAGCAGTTCGGCGTCGGAACTCATCGAGGCGCGCTAGGGCCGCCTCGCGATCATGGACAACCAGGGGCACCGGCCATGCCGGGTCCCTTTCCGGTATTTGTTCAGAACCAAGGGGGACCACCGATGAAGAAACTCTTCGCAACGACCTGTGCTGCAACTCTCATAGCGTCCGGCACCTATGCCGGTGGCATGGCCGAGCCGATCGAAATGGCGCCGGTCGAGATCATCGAGGACACCGCCGGGTCCGCCGGCTCCAGCGGCGGTCTGATCGTTCCGCTGATTATCATCGCGCTTATCGCTGCTGCGGTGGGGTCGTCGGACAGCGGCGACTCGGGCAATGTCGGCAATGCCAGCGACATTCGGCTCAAGGACAACATCACCCGTGTCGGGACCGCCGCCAATGGCCTGCCCCTCTATCACTTCACCTACCGGGGGTCCGACATCGTCTTTGAAGGTGTCATGGCGCAAGACGTGCTCAGCCACACACCGGAAGCCGTTATCACCGGCCCGTCGGGACTGCTCGCCGTCAACTACGACATGATCGGCGTCGACTTCAGGATCGTCGATTAACCGTCTGGTGAAAAAAAAAGGCGCGTCCTGACGGGCGCGCCTTTCGCTGTTTCCGGGACCGGTAGCCTAGTGGGCGGTTGCGCCAGAGCCCTTGTCGCCCTTGGCCATGGCGGCTTCGAGGGCGGCGGCTTCTTCGCTTTCCTCGTCCCATTCCACGGCAACCGGCGTGTCCGTCAGCGCCAGCTTCAGAACTTCGGACACGTGCTTGACCGGGATGATCTCCAGCCCGTTCTTCACGTTGTCCGGAATTTCCGGCAGGTCCTTTTCGTTTTCTTCCGGGATCAGCACCGTCTTGATGCCGCCGCGCAGGGCCGCGAGGAGCTTTTCCTTGAGCCCGCCGATGGCCGAGGCATTGCCGCGAAGCGTCACCTCACCTGTCATCGCGATATCCTTGCGGACCGGGATCTGGGTCAGAACCGACACGATGGCCGTGACCATGGCCAGCCCGGCGGACGGCCCGTCCTTGGGCGTGGCGCCATCGGGAACGTGGACGTGAATGTCCAACTTCTCGAATTTCGGCGGCTTGATGCCCAGTTGAGGCGAAATCGACCGCACGTAGCTTGACGCCGCATCGATGGATTCCTTCATCACGTCGCCGAGTTTGCCGGTGGTCTTCATGCGGCCCTTGCCCGGCAAACGCAGCGCTTCGATGTTGAGAAGCTCCCCGCCAACGGACGTATAGGCCAACCCGGTCACGACGCCGACCTGATCCTTTTCCTCGGCCAGACCAAAGCGATACTTCGGAACGCCCAGATAGTCGTCGAGGTTTTCCGCTGTCACTTCAACGGTTTCAACCTCTTTCTTGATGATCTTGGTCACCGCCTTCCGGGCCACCTTGGCGATCTCCCGCTCAAGGTTCCGCACACCCGCTTCCCGCGTGTAGGTCCGGATGATCGACGTCAGCGCGTCGTCGGTCAGCAGGAATTCCTTGTCCTTCAGCCCGTGGTTCTTGAGCTGTTTGGACATCAGGTGCTGCTTCGCGATCTCCCGCTTCTCGTCCTCGGTGTAGCCGGCAAGCGGGATGATCTCCATCCGGTCCAGAAGCGGCCCGGGCATGTTGTAGGAGTTCGCCGTGGTCAGGAACATCACGTTCGAGAGGTCGTATTCCACCTCAAGGTAGTGATCGATGAAGGTCGAGTTCTGTTCCGGATCCAACACTTCCAGCATCGCCGAGGCCGGATCGCCCCGGAAGTCCTGCCCCATCTTGTCGATCTCGTCGAGCAGGATGAGCGGGTTCGTGGTCTCGGCCTTCTTCAGCGCCTGGATGATCTTGCCGGGCATGGATCCGATGTAGGTCCGGCGGTGGCCGCGAATCTCGCTTTCGTCGCGCACCCCACCTAGCGAAATCCGGATGAACTCACGCCCCGTGGCCTTTGCCACGGATTTGCCCAGTGACGTCTTGCCCACACCCGGAGGGCCGACAAGGCACATGATCGGGCCTTTCAGCTT
>CAYMMT010000281.1:0-2252 GCA_964391555.1 uncultured Rhodobacterales bacterium | reverse complement strand
CCGCCACGACGCTCTGTGCCTTCCTGCCGATGCTGTTCTGGCCCGGCGTGCCGGGCCAGTTCATGGGCATGCTGCCGGTGACGCTGATCTTTGTTCTGTCCGCCTCGCTCATCGTGGCGCTGATCTACCTGCCGGTTCTGGGGGGGGTGACTGGCCGCATGTCGCGGCAGTTTGGCTACGCGTCCGACTGGCTGCGGGGCGCCTTTCCTTGGGTTGTTCGGGCCGCACTGGTCCCTGTCGCGCTGATGATGCTGTTTGTCGGCGCGATGCTGGCGCTCAATCCCGGTTATTTCTCCGGCGAGGCCGTGCAGTCTGGCGGGCTGAGCGACAGCCTGCCCGGCATCCTGCTGTTCCTGGCCGGCACCGTTGCAGCGTCTGTCACCATGGGCGCGGCCAGCATCGAACGCGCGCCGCGCCGGATTCGCGCCGGGTATCGCCGCTCGCCGTTCGGCTGGTTCATCCATGCCATTGCGGGCAATCCGATCATGCCCATCGTGTCGATCGCGGCTGTGAGTTTCCTGGTTGTCTCTGTCTTTGGATATTACGGCGCAAACAACAACGGCACCGAGTTCTTCGTCGAAAGCGAGCCCGAACAGGCCATCGTCTATGTGCGTGCCCGCGGCAACCTGTCGATCACGGAGAAGGACGCGCTGGTGCGGCAGGCCGAGGAGGTGGTGCTGGCCCATCCCGGCGTCATCAACGCCTTTTCCTTTGCCGGTGAGGGCGGGCTGAACACCGATGCCTCCGGCGCCGGTACGCCCCGCGATACCATCGGTCAGGTGCAGCTTGAGACGATCCCGTGGGAGGACCGCGCCGATCGGCCGGATCTCGACGGGGATATCGTACTGGAGGAAATTCAGGAGCAACTTGACCTCATCCCGGGAATCGAGACGGAGATCCTCGCCCAGGCCCGCGGCCCCGCCTCGGGCAAGCCGGTGCATCTGCGCCTGCGCTCTGACAATTGGGACGATCTGATCGCCGCCACGCAGACGGCGCGGGCACAGTTCGAGGCGACGCCCGGGCTGGAACTGGTCGAAGACACCCTGCCCCTGCCCGGCATCGACTGGCAGATCGACGTGGACGTCGAAAAAGCCGGGCGCTTTGGCGCTGACGTCGCCTCGGTCGGGGCCATGGTGCAACGGGTCACGCGCGGCATCCTGCTGGACACCTACACGCCCCACGGGGCCGATGACGAGATCGAGATCCGCGTGCGGTTCCCCGAGGAAGACCGCGTGCTCTCCACCCTCGACAGCCTGCGGGTCCGCACCAACCAGGGCCTTGTGCCGCTGTCGAACTTCATCAGCCGCACGCCTGTGCCCGAACTGGCGCAGATCGACCGGATCGACCAGAAGCGCTTTTTCGACGTCAAGGCGGATGTGGCCGACAACCTCGTGAAGCTTATGGACGGTGAGACGCCGGTGGCCATCGCCGAAGTCGTCGATGAAGAGGAGACCGGGATGGCGCGGCTCGCGATCCTGTCCACCTTGCCCGCCGGAGAGGGGCTGGACCTGGGCGCCGGGATCGAACAGGGCGACTTCACCGAGGTCATCGTCACCCCGAACGAGCGGATCGAAGTGCTGACCGAATGGCTGTCCACCCTGCCCTTCGCGGGAGATATCGAGTGGGAATGGACCGGCGATCAGGAAGAGCAGGAAGAGTCGGGTCAATTCCTGATGACGGCCTTCTCCGCCGCGCTGGCGCTGATGTTCATCATCCTGCTGGCGCAGTTCAACTCGTTCTACAACGCCTTCCTCGTGCTTGTGGCCGTGGTTCTGTCGACGACGGGGGTTCTCATCGGGATGCTCGTGATGGATCAGACCTTCTCGATCATCATGACAGGGACGGGGATCGTGGCGCTGGCCGGGATCGTGGTGAACAACAACATCGTTCTCATCGATACCTATCAGGAATATTCGCAATACATGCCCCGGACCGAGGCGATCTCGCTGCCCCGCTGACCCGCTCGCCCGGTTGACCGTAATATGGACGGTCGATGAGTGAGTCCCTGTTCAGTCCGTCCTGGTACCGCGTCGCGAGCCTGCGGCCGCGCCTGCGCGGGCACACCCAGATCCACCGACACGTCTACCGCGGTGAGATCTGGTACGTCATGCAGGACGAGTCGAAGGGGCGTTACTACCGTTTCAACCCGGCGGGCTATCACTTCCTCGGTCGGATGGACGGCAAGCGGACCGTGCAGCCCCTGTGGGAGGAGGCGATCGAACGACTCGGCGACGACGGGTTGACGCAGGACG
>CAYMMT010000280.1:0-2282 GCA_964391555.1 uncultured Rhodobacterales bacterium | reverse complement strand
ACGACCTTCAGGTTATGAGCCTGACGAGCTACCGGGCTGCTCCACCCCGCGCCAATCATTTGCGTTTATTGCGAGTCGCAGCGGACTGCAACCGCGATGTTGATATCGGGCCGCCATCAACCGCAATCCGACGAATTGGCAGGAAACTGCCGTTACGGAAATCCGGACTTTGTTGGGCAAGGTGGCGGCAGCTAGGCTGTTGCATCCCTGACAGCAAGGACCTCGGCCATGCCCCCCGCTTCTTTCCGGACCCGAATGATCACTGCGACCTTCGTCGCGTCCGTGGCGATCGGACACCAATCCGCCGCAAACACACTTGAGGACTGCGAAGACCTCGGTACGAACGACATCTTCATTTGTGGAATTGCGGCGGAGTTTGGGGCCCAGGCGGCCTTCCTGCGCGACGCGCTCAACAGCATCGAAGGGTCGGCAGGATTGCGGCGCTCTGCGAAATCCGGGTCTGGCCGTGAATGGTTTGGGCTCGCGGTCGCGGGCGGTCAAGTGACGTTTGGCAATTTCGAAGGGTCCAGCGCCAACCTCATTGCCGGGGCGGACACCGTGGTGTCGTCGTCTACATCCCTGGGCGCCATGGTCTTTCTGGAAACCGGATCAATCACCGCCCCTGCCAGCCCGACTGTTGATCGGGAGGGCGTGCTCATCGGTCCGTACTTTGCAACCCGGCTGCCCGACCAATCCGTGCTCAACGGGCACCTGCTTTACGGCGAACCCGACTACACCGTGAACAACGTCACAACGTCCGGAGAAACAGTCCTTGGAGCGCTGACCTGGAGCCGGTCCATTTCCCGACAGGGGCTCGACTTCGGTCCTTTCGTATCCGTGGCCGCCAAGCGCGAGAGGCCCGATGCGGCAACCGAGATCGATGCACGCATCCTGACGATTGGCAGCAGCTTTGACGGCGAGGTGATCCCGACGGACAGCGGGTTCCGGCAAATCTTTGGTCGGTTGGAGATGGATTTCGGCAGCTATAGCGACAACCTGGGCACGGACATCTCATATGTCGCCCCGCGCGCAGTGGTCGGCGGACGGTTTGCATTCAACAATGGTGGAGCCCTGCAGGCCCTTGCCAACGTCTCGGTTGCATCGGATGCGACCACTATCGTTGCCGGTCAGGTGTCTTACCGCATCGACTTCTAGAGGACAGGCTTACTCGCGCCAGTACTCTTCGATCCACGGCGCGGGGAGCCCATAATTCTGTAGTTCTTTCAGTCCCTTACCTTTTTGGAGGGCATCGCGGATAAAGTTGAGCGGCGACATGTGCGGGTCGCTTGGTCGGCGCTGCCCGGTGATCGCTTCAGGCGGATTTGGACCACCGGCGAAAATGACGACGCGGGTCCCGTCAGGCAACCTTGGCGGGCGAAAGAAGTTCAGCGGCAGGGTCGGAATACATTCCAGCCGGAAATGGCGCATCCATTTGCGCGGCCAGAAGCTGACGCCGCCGGGCGCATTGTCGGCGACAAAGAACTGCTCGAACCGGTACTTGTCCGCAATACCCTGCGGATCTGAGGCGAACATCTCTTGCAGAGGCGCCAGCTTGCCCACCGGCGCACGATAGATCGAGGATTGCCCCCTCCGCAGAGGCAACTTGGCGACGTTCAGCCCCATGATGACCTGATCCGGATCGCCATAGTCGAAAAATGGATCGAGCGAGCCGGTAATGCAGACGTCAAGGTCGACAAACAGGAAGTTCCCGGTCAAATCGCCAAGCTGTCGCGCCCACAGCCGTGACTTGGGCCACTGGCCCGGCGTGTTTTCCGGCATGAAGCCCGGCATCTCGGGCAGGTCGAAACAGTCAACCTCGGGCCGAACACCGTCGACGGTATCCGTAAACGCAACAAAACGAAACGGCGGCGTTATGTTCCGCGCAACCATCGCGTAGAGGCGATTGATATAGGGGGCCCCGTATTTTGTACCCCAGTTTATGCAGACAACCTGTTTCATGGTTCAGCCATCACCCCCGGACGGAAAAAAGTCCAGCAAGCAAAGCCCCAGAAACGACAAAACCGCCCCTGAGGGCGGTCAAGCGTTGAAACATCGTCAGAGAGATTTTCAGGATGCTCGCTAGGTGTGGCAGTGACTTACTCTCCCACGCCTTAAGACGCAGTACCATCAGCGCAACGGTGCTTAACGGCCGGGTTCGGAATGGAGCCGGGTGTTTCACTCGTGCTATGACCACCACACCAAGAGAACATCCTGATATTCATCAGAAATCCAAGTCGAGCACACTATCGGTGCATGACTTTCGATCAGCAGGGCAAGGCAAT
>CAYMMT010000279.1:0-2299 GCA_964391555.1 uncultured Rhodobacterales bacterium | reverse complement strand
ATCGCGACGGCACCTGTCCCGTGCAGACGAGCGTCAAAGCGGCAGTTCGACAGTTACCGTCAGCCCGCCAGTGTTGCGGTTCCGCAGGGTGATGTCGCCGCCATGAGCGCGGATGACGGTGCGCGCGATGGCGAGACCCAGACCATGTCCCCCCGTGTTCCGGCTGCGAGACGTCTCGAGCCTCCGAAACGGCTCGAACACGGCCTCGAACTGGTCCTCCGGAAGACCCGGACCATTGTCCGAGATGGTGATGATGGCCGCCTCCTGATCATGCACCAGACCGATTTCGGCCACCGAACCGTATCGGATCGCGTTGTCGATCAGGTTTCTTAGCGCGCGTTTCAGAGAGACGGGGCGAACATGCGCCATGATCGCTGAAGCGTCGCCACCGTCCTTGATGCTCGCGTCCTCGGTTTCATTGACCAGACTCTGCATGAGATCGCGCAGGTCCAGCGCGCCGGTCTCTTCGGTTTCCGCATCGCCGCGAGCAAAGGCGAGGGTCGCTTCGACCATCGTTTGCATCTCGTCGACCAGCGCCTCCAGCCTGTCCCGATCTTCGCCTTCTTCGATCAGTTCGAGGCGCAGACGCATCGCGGTCAATGGCGAACGCAGGTCATGTCCCAGAGCGGCCAGCATGCGGGTTCTGCCGGTCACGAACCGTCTTATCCGATCCTGCATCCGGTTGAAGGCACGCACGGTGTCGCGGATTTCTCGCGGGCCCGATTCCGGCAGAGCCGCCAGTTCTTCGCCCTTGCCTGACCGTTCGGCCGCATCGGCGAGCCTGGCCATGGGCCGCACAATGCGGACTGCCGTCACGACAGCAACAAGGGTGACCAGAATGGCCGCAATCAGCAACGCAGCGATATCCGCCAAGAGCCATTGCCCGACGGGGCTGTGGAACATCGACCGGACATTGAGCCATTCGCCAGAGGCCAGCTGAATCGACATTGCCAGTTCCAGTGGTCCGGTTCGTTCCGCCAGCATCGCGGCATGCATCTGGCGCATGGAATGCGGCACGTCGTCGACCGACGGCAACGCGTCGGTTCGGTCGTGAATCTCCACCAGAACCTCGCGACCGGAATCTCCCAGACTTCGCCGTATCCGGTCAGGAATACCCTGGAGATCGTGGCTTTCGTTATCGACGGTCGGTTCATCGCCGATCCAGAACCGGACAAGGGGCGAGTTGGCGGCGAGAACTATCTGCGGTCGCAACTCTTCCGGAGCCTGGTCGAGCGATAGCGCGACATTGGCGGCGCGGCCGGCGGCCTCGTATCCGAGGGCCGCTCGAATGGCGCGATCGCGCTCGTCGTTGAATACCAGCAGGCTCAGGCCCTGGCTGACACCCAGTGCCAACAGCAACATCACCAGCAATTGCCCGCCGATGGACTGGGGCCAGAAGCGCCGGATCATGGCGCCTCACTCACATCGGCTGACAGTGAATACCCCCCGCCCCAGACTGTCGCGATCAGTTCCGGATGCGTCGGGTCGCGTTCGATCTTGCGTCGCAACCGGCTGATCTGATTGTCGACGGCCCGGTCAAAGACCTGAGCCTGGCGACCACTGGTCAAGTCCAGAAGCTGCGCCCGGCTGAGCACGTGGCGGGGGCGTTCCAATAGAACTGCCAGAAGTCTGAATTCTGCCGTGGTCAAAGCGACTTCGTCACCACCCTCTCCGATCAGGACCCGCCGGTCGGTGTCCAGCATCCAGCGGTCGAAGCGCAGTTTCCGCCCGGCCAACGCGCCGCCTTCCCTTTCTGGCGCCTGGCTGCGGCGCAGGATGGCCTTGACCCGCGCCAACAGCTCGCGCGGGCTGAAGGGTTTGGCCAGATAGTCATCCGCTCCCATTTCCAGGCCAACGATGCGGTCGGTTTCCTCCCCGAGCGCGGTGAGCATCAGGATCGGAACATCGCTTTCGGCCCTGAGGCGCCGGCAGACGGAAAGCCCGTCCTCACCAGGCATCATGACGTCCAAGACGATCAGATCGAACCGCCCCGCCTTTCTCGCCGCATCCATCGCGCGCGCATCCGCTGCCACGGTTGCGCGCATGCCGTTCTTTTCAAGGTAACGAGCCAGCGCGTCGCGGATGTCGCGATGATCATCCACGACGAGGATATGAGGGCTGTCTGCCATAGCGATCCGTGGTTCTCCTGACATCGACGTCTAACCCATATCTACGTCGGGCCACCCAAAAAACCTTGGCATTGTCTCGCAATCCCTCTGTCTGACACAGTTTGCGACACTTTTTGCGCCCGGCTGACAAACTTCTGCGACAGGCATACCCCAAATCCCGATCATCGAAC
>CAYMMT010000278.1:0-2343 GCA_964391555.1 uncultured Rhodobacterales bacterium | reverse complement strand
TCGACTGGCGTGACTATGAAGGGAACTACGGCTTTGAGCAGGTGAACTACTAGCGGCAACAAAGACAGCATTGGCATTCATCCATGTTGGCCGATGTGCTCGGGGCTACTCAATCACCGGTCGTTCGCTGCTTTTGATGCCAAGTTCAGCTGAGCGGGACTCTCCGGACTCTTGCATTCGCGGCGAATGCCACCGCAGAAAGTAGCCACCGGCATTCGCGCCTGCACGCCGAGATTTTGCCAGCGCAGCGAGTTTCCCTTGAGCGGTCATTGGCGGGCGCAGTCCAACGCGGAAAGCATTGCCGTCGTACGCTGCGACGGGCATCAACGGGGAAAATGCGGGACCGACCGGCCGTTCGCTTCGGGGAAACGTTGTATTGGTTCGGCCAGAGTCCGCCGCGCGCGTCTGGCCGAAGGCGATCACAAATGGCGCGGTCACAGCACTGGCGCCGCGCCCCCCACAAATATCTCGATTCACAGAACTTTAACCATGAACGCCTTAGTAATTGCGACGATGCGTTTTTTTTGAGCCGAATTCAAGCACCGGGATCTGGTGTCCGTCGTCAGAGTTTTTGGGCCAGAGCCTGATCGAGCGGCGGAACGCCCTGGAACTCTTCCGCGATCTCGCGGCCGAGAGCTTCGAGCGGCACCTCGGCAAGCCCTGGCAGCCCCGCACCGGCAGCCGCGTCAGCCACCGCAACCTCACCTCGTCTATGATCGACAGCCGGGACTACCTGGCCGCGAAGCGCCGCGCCGAGAAGGAACTGCTGCTGCCCGAGGGTCCCAAGGTGGCTGTGACCGGCGGGACCGACTTCAACGACTACCGCCTGATCTGGGCGAAGCTCGACAAGGTCCATGCCAAGCACCCGGACATGGTGCTTCTGCACGGCGGCTCGCCCAAGGGGGCCGAGTTCATCGCCTCCAAATGGGCCAATACCCGCAAGGTGCCGCAAGTCGCCTTCCGTCCAGATTGGGCCAAGCACGCCAAGGCGGCCCCCTTCCGGCGCAACGATGCGATGCTCGATGCGATGCTCGATGCGCTGCCGGTCGGGGTGCTGGTCTTCCCCGGCACCGGCATCCAGGAGAACCACGCCGACAAGGCCCGCAAGCTCGGGATCCCGGTCGTGAAGCACGAGGGTGGCGCGTAGCGCCACCTTTCCCCTCTCATGCGAAAATCTGGCAGTCAGACGTGGCGTTCGGGATCCTGCGCCTGGTGCAGGATCCGGATCACCTCGAGACGCTCACCCTGGTCCCGGAAGTAGATCATGTGGGATCCGGTGGCGTATTTGAGGTAGCCCTCACGCTCCGGCACCCGGCGGCCCTGTCGGTCTCCGCGTGCCAGGGCCAGGCAGGCGTCGCGAAGTTCGTCCGTGTAGCGGTCGGCCTGGTCCGGTCCCCAATGCTCGGCGCTGTAGTCCCAGATGTTCTCGATGTCCGCCGCCGCCGCCGGCGAAAACGTGAGCGTCTTCATTTGCCCTTAAGCGCGGCACGCTTGCGCGCCTTCATGGCCTCGAAGTCGAAGGGACGCGGGGGGCCAGACTCTTCGCCTTTCACCAGGGCCTCCTGCAGGGCTTTCACCTTGGTCTCGTGTTCCTCCAGGAGACGCAGCCCGGCGCGCACGACATCGCTGACCGAGCCGTACCGCCCGGTCTCGACCTGCTCGCTCACGAAGCCGGAAAAGTGATCGCCGAGGGTCACGGATGTATTGCGCGGCATGCGTAGCCTCCAGATCGTACTTCGCGACGATATACCAATATGTAATACATCGCAACGGTGCCGCAACCCGACGTCCGCCACCCGGCGATGTTCGGGCCGGCGCGCCGGGCGGACCTTTTCGCCGCTATGGACGCCGGCGGCTCTGCGATTGGACCATGCACGCGCGGTCATCGTTGACAGTCGGGCCGGTGTCTGCGTTGGCCGCCGACAATGTCCTTCTGGCCCTTCGAGTGCATCTGTCGCCTTGTCGGTCCGAAAAGCGGTTGTCTGGTGCCACGACACCGGACCGGTCGCGTTCACGCCCTTAGAAATGGCCCCGGCACGGTGCATCGGTCTCTGAGGTGAAGGTGGGTGTGTGGCGCCGCCCAATACACGGCTCGACCGGGGGCCACCGAGTTGCCTTTAGCACGGATGATGGTCTGCAAGTCATCTCCGACCCACATCTCCCGCTGGGCCCGTCCCTCCTCCTGACTGATCCCCTAGGGAATCTGGCGTTCCTCGCCGTCCTCGTCCTCGCGCTCGACAGTGCCGTATTTTACCACGGTGGCGGATTTCTCTCCCTTGCGAACATGACCCCCAAGCTGCTTGGCCTGATTGAACGTCATCCAGCGGGCTGAGCTGTAATCCT
>CAYMMT010000277.1:0-2348 GCA_964391555.1 uncultured Rhodobacterales bacterium | reverse complement strand
AGAATGTGCGTCTGGCCTCGCAGCTCACCGGGCTCGACATCGACATTCTGACCGAGGAAGAGGAAAGCGCGCGTCGCCAGAAGGAATTCGAAGTGCGGACGCAACTCTTCATGGCGGCGCTCGATCTGGACGAATTCTTTGCCCAGCTTCTGGTGTCCGAAGGCTTCACCAACCTCGAAGAGGTGGCATATGTCGAACTGGACGAACTGCTTGTGATCGACGGTGTGGACGAAGATACGGCGAACGAATTGCAGGCCCGTGCCCGCGACGTGCTCGATGCGCAGAACAAGGCAGCGATTGAAAAGGCCCGCGAACTGGGTGCCGAAGACAGCCTCATTGAATTCGAGGGCCTGACACCCCAAATGGTCCAGGCGCTGGCGGAAGACGGCGTGAAGACGCTGGAAGACTTCGCAACCTGCGCGGACTGGGAGCTGGCCGGCGGCTGGACCACGGTCGACGGCGAGCGGGTGAAGGATGACGGTCTCCTTGAGCCCTTCGATGTCAGCCTCGAGGAAGCTCAGGACATGGTGATGACCGCACGCGTGATGCTTGGCTGGGTTGATCCGGACGATCTGGTTTCGGACGAGGCCGAAGAACTGACCGAGGAGGCCGAGGCCTGATCTCAGGCCTCGGGAGAGCCGGCAGATGCCGCGCGGTGGCCGACAGAAAGACAGGACAGAGCCGGAACGGCGCTGTCTGGTGACCGGAGAGACCGGTGGCAAGGCGGGGCTGATCCGCTTTGTCGTCGGTCCCGACGGCATGGTGGTGCCGGATATCCTCGGTCGTCTTCCCGGGCGCGGAATGTGGGTCACCGCAGATCGGGCGACGCTCGAGAAGGCCGGACAGGGTCACTTTGCCCGTGGTGCGAAGGCACCGGTCACGGTGCCGCATGGCCTGCCTCAGATGGTTGAGGACCTGCTTGTCCGCCGTGTCACCGACCTGATCGCCATGGCGCGGAAAGCCGGTCTGGCGGTTGCGGGGTTCGAAAAGGTCAAGGACTGGCTGACGAACCGGCGCGTGCGTTGCCTGCTGCAGGCCGCCGACGGGTCCGCCCGTGGCAAAGACAAGCTTTGGACCCCGGAAGGGGCCCGATATTTCGATTGTTTGACTGCCGATGAGCTCGGAATGGCCTTTGGCAGGCAAAGTGTGATACACGCGGCTCTCGCCTCTGGTGGACTCGCAGACCGTGTTGTAGAGGAAGCCGCGAGACTTAAGGGTCTACGGCATAATGACGGTGGCCAGCGGGCCGCTGGGAAGGATTGAGAAGCCGAATGAGTGATACTGACGGCAAGAAGACGCTGGGGCTGAAGGGCCCTCGGTCCGGCAATGTGAAGCAAAGCTTCAGCCACGGCCGGACCAAGAACGTGGTGGTCGAGACCAAGCGCAAGCGCGTTGTCGTGCCGAAGCCCGGCGCGGCAAAGCCGGGTGTTGTCGCGTCTCCCGCCGCGGGCGATCCGTCGAAGCGTCCTGCGGGGATTTCCGAGGCCGAACTCGAACGTCGGATGAAGGCCTTGGCCATGGCCAAGGCGCGCGAGGCCGAAGAGGCCGAGAAACGTGCCGCGGACGAAAAGGCCCGCGAAGAAGAGCGTATGCGCCGCCGCGAAGAGGCCGAGGCCAAGGAACGGGAAGAGCGCGACCGCGAAGAGCGCGCCAAGGCCAAGGCCGAGGAGGAAGAGCGCAAGAAGCGTGAGGCCGAAGAGGCCGCTGCGCGCAAGGCTGCCGCCGCGGCCGCGCCGGCTGCTGATCCGGCGGCGGCTGCACCGGGCGGTGCCAAGTCTGACTCTGGTCCGCGCAAGACCGACCGCGACCGTCCGAACCGCGGCGACGACCGGCCGCGCGGCAAGGGTCGCGACGACGGTGGCCGTCGCTCTGGCAAGCTGACGCTGAACCAGGCGCTGTCCGGCGGCGAAGGTGGCCGCCAGAAATCCCTCGCTGCGATGAAGCGGAAGCAGGAACGCGCCCGTCAAAAGGCCATGGGTGGCCCCGTCGAGCGGGAGAAGGTTGTTCGCGACGTGCAACTGCCCGAGGCGATCACCGTCCAGGAACTTGCCAACCGGATGGCGGAACGTGTGGCCAACGTCGTGAAGGCGCTGATGCAGAACGGCATCATGGCGACCCAGACCCAGACCATCGACGCGGATACCGCAGAACTGATCGTCGAAGAATTTGGTCACAACGTGGTTCGGGTCTCCGACAGTGACGTCGAAGACGTGATCGATACGGTTGAGGACAAGGAAGAAGACCTTCAGGGTCGCCCGCCGGTTGTGACCGTGATGGGCCATGTCGACCACGGCAAGACCTCGCTTCTCGACGCGATCCGGAACGCACGTGTGGTTGCCGGGGAAGCC
>CAYMMT010000276.1:0-2393 GCA_964391555.1 uncultured Rhodobacterales bacterium | reverse complement strand
ATCGCGCCATCAATGCCCTGCTGGTTCGCCGCAAAAATCCCCATCGTGACAAAGCCCATATGGGCCACGGACGAATAGGCAATCAGCTTCTTCATGTCCTCCTGCACCAGCGCCACAAGCGAGGTGTAGACGATCGCGATGGCGCTCAACCAGAGCACCAGCGGCGTCAAGACTTCGGACCCGACGGGGAACATCGGGATGGAAAAGCGGATGAACCCGTAGCCGCCCAGCTTCAGCAGGATTGCCGCCAGCACAACGGAACCTGCCGTGGGCGCCTGTACGTGCGCATCCGGCAGCCATGTGTGCACGGGCCACATGGGCATCTTGACGGCAAAGCTGGCGAAAAACGCGAGGAACAGAAGCGTCTGCAAGCCCCCGACGATCTGAACGCCCAGCACGCTGAAGCTCTCGAAGGCGAAGTTGTGGCTCAGCAATGCCTCGATGTCCGTCGTGCCCGCATCGGCATACATGCCGACCATCGCCACCAGCATCAGCACCGAACCGAGGAAGGTGTAGAGGAAGAACTTGAACGACGCGTAGATCCGGTTCGCCCCGCCCCAGATCCCGATGATCAGGAACATCGGAATGAGGCCCGCCTCGAAGAACAGGTAGAACAGCACCAGATCAAGCGCCACGAACACGCCCAGCATGAGCGTTTCCAGTAGCAGGAAGGCAATCATGTATTCCTTGACCCGCGTGTTCACGTCCCACGACGCCGCAATCACCAGCGGCATCATGAATGTGGTCAGCATCACGAAAAGCACGCTGATCCCGTCCACACCCATCTTGTAGGTGAGGCCCATGATCCACGTGGTTTCCTCGACAAACTGGAACCCGGTATCGGCGCGGTCAAAGCCGAACAGCACAAACAGCGACACAAGGAACGTGGCCAGTGTCGCGAACATGGCCACCCACTTGGCATTGCGGTTCGCCGCCGCGTCGTCGCCCCGCAGGAAGATGGCGAGGATCAGCGCCGCCAGCGCGGGCGTGAAGGTGACGATGGAAAGAAGGTTGTCCATCAGTTCGCTCCTCCGCTCAACGTCATCCAGGTAATGAGGACGGCAATCCCGATCACCATGGCGAAGGCATAGGTAAAGATGTAGCCGGATTGTGCGCGGCCCGCGAGACGGGTGAAGAAGGGCACGATACCCATCGACACACCGTTGATCGTCCCGTCGATCACGTCACCATCGCCGCGCTTCCAGAACTGCTTGCCGATCCACATGGCCGGCGCGACAAAGATGAACTGGTAAAGCTCGTCAAAGTACCACTTGTTCTTGAGGAACAGATAAAGCGGCCGCTGATTTTCTGCCAGACGCCTGGGCAGTTCCGGGTTCCGGATGTAGAACCAGAACGCCACCACAAAGCCGATCAGCATTGCCATGAAGGGCGACAGCTTGACCCAGGTCGGTACGTAATGCGCCTCGTGGATCACGGTGTTTTCCGGCGCCATGTAGACGCCCGCCTCACCGGGCGATCCTGCCATCACATATTTCAGTTCGGACGCTTTCGGGCTGCGCTCGGCCACGGCCTTCTTGATCTCTTCCGCAGGTGCTTCGTACGCACCACCGAAGAACTTGATGACCTCGTTCGGCTTGCCAAAGAAGCTCGAATACCAGATCGCACCCGCAAAGATGGCACCAAGGCTCAGAACGCCCAGCGGGATCAGCATGACCATGGGGCTCTCATGGGCGTGCTCATGCGTGTGCTTGTCGCCCCGCGGCTCTCCCCAGAAGGTCAGGAACATCAGCCGCCACGAGTAGAAGGACGTGAAAAGCGCCGCAATCACCAGCGCCCAGAAGGCGAAATTGGAACCTGCCGCGTAGGCGCTTTCGATCACGGCGTCTTTCGAGGCAAAGCCGGCAAAGCCGATCCACCCGCTCAGCGGGATGCCCACGCCGGTAATGGCAAGCGTGCCGATCAGCATGGTCCAGAAGGTCACGGGCAGTTTTTTGCGCAGACCGCCATAGTTCATCATGTCCTGCTCATGGTGCATGCCGTGGATGACCGAACCGGCGCCCAAAAAGAGCATCGCCTTGAACCAGGCATGGGTGAAGAGGTGGAACATCGCGACCGGATAGGCACCCACACCTGCGGCCACGAACATGTAGCCCAGCTGTGAACAGGTCGAATAGGCGATCACGCGCTTGATGTCGGTCTGCACCAGACCCACGGTCGCGGCAAAGAACGCCGTCGCGGCCCCAAGCACAGTGACGAATGCCATGGCCTCGGGTGCAAACTCCATCAGCGGCGACATGCGGCTGACAAGGAACACACCCGCCGTCACCATGGTCGCGGCGTGGATCAGCGCCGACACGGGCGTCGGCCCTTCCATCGCGTCTGGCAGCCAGGTGTGCAGGAACAACTGCGCTGACTTGCCCATCGCCCCGCTG
>CAYMMT010000275.1:0-2410 GCA_964391555.1 uncultured Rhodobacterales bacterium | reverse complement strand
GTAAGCGGTTCGCCGATCACACGGTCGGGGCGTAGTTCCAGGGCAGGAGTTCTTCGATCCGGGATTGCTTATGGCCGTTGACGATGGCGGTGAGGGTGCCGGTCAGCCAGGCGTGAGGATCGATAGTATTGAGTTTGCAGGTTTCGATCAGCGAGGCGATGACGGCCCAGTTCTGCGCGCCCGCATCGTGGCCAGCGAAGAGAGCGTTTTTGCGGTTCAACGCGATGGGGCGGATAGCACGTTCTACGGCGTTGCTGTCTATCTCGATGTGGCCGTCATCGAGGAACCGGCAAAGCCCGTCCCAGTATTTGGCGACGTATTTGAGGGCCTCGCCGAGCGGAGACTTGGCCGAGACGCTGGCGCGATTGGCGGTGAGCCAAGCCTCAAATTCATCGATAATCGGTTTTGAACGTGCTTGCCGGGCAGTCAGCCGCGCTTCGGGGTCTTGTCCCCGGAGTTCCTTTTCGATCCGGTAGAGCGCGGTGATCTTACGAAGGCCCTCGTCGGCGATGGGCGTGGTGCCGGTCCGGGCGACCTCGTGCAGCTTGCGCCGGGCATGAGCCCAACAGTAGGCCAGCCGGATATCCTGAGTGGGCCGATTGAGCAGCCGGTTGTAGCCCGCATAGCCATCGACCTGCAGGGTGCCGGAGAAGCCTTGCAGGATATCCTCGGCATATTGCCCGGATCGACCGGGTGCATAAGTAAACGCCACGCTGGGCGGATCGTCCCCACCCCAGGGGCGATCGTCGCGAGCAAGTGCCCAGAAGTACCCCGTCTTGGTCTTGCGGCGCCCCGGGTCTAACACCGGCGCCGTGGTCTCGTCCATGAACAGCTTGGAGGATCGCTTCAGGTTGGCCAGCAGGGCATCGTAGACCGGCTTGAGCTCGAAGGCCGCCCGCCCGACCCAGGCCGCCAACGTGGAGCGGTCGAGATCGATGCCTTGCCGAGCGTAAATCTGGGCCTGCCGGTAAAGCGGAACATGGTCGGCATACTTGGATACGATGACATGTGCCGCCGTCGCCTCGGTCGGCATGCCGCCGGGGACCAGATGCGCGGGCGCCGGGACCTGGACGATCCCGCCCTCGCAGGAGCGGCAGGCATACTTCGGACGCCGTGTGACGATCACCCGGAATTGCGCGGGCACGATATCCAGCCGTTCGCTGATATCCTCGCCAATGACATGCCGCTCGTGGCCGCAATCGCAGACCGTGTGTTCCGGTTCGATCACTTCCTCGATGCGCGGCAGGTGTTGCGGCAGCGATCCCCGGTTGGTCTTGCGCGGCGCCGAGGTTCGCGTCGGTGTGACCAGCGGGTTGGCCTCGCCCTCGGTCTCGACCAGGGCAATCGCGGTCTCGATATCCTCCAGCGCCAGCTCGAACTGGTCGGGATCGATCTTCTCGGATTTGCGGCCAAACAGCGCCTGCTTGAAGGCCGCGACCAGTGCCTCAAGCCGCGTATTCTGCTCCTGCTGGGCCTGGATGATAGCCTTCAAGGCATCAATGTCATCGGGAAGATTTGCTGCCGCGTTCATGCCCGGGGGCTATCAAATCCGGCATTCAGACACCCGCTCAAACGCTGCCCCGAGTCACTCTGCCGCAGTCGGCGGACGCGCCGCCAGCGCCTTCACTTTCCGCCAGTCCAGCCCGGCAAACAGCGCCTCGAACTGGGCATGGTTCAGCGACATCAGGCCGTCACGGATCGCCGGCCAGGTAAACGTCGTTTCCTCCAGCCGCTTGTACGTCATCACCAGCCCGGTGCCGTCCCAATAGAGCAGCTTCAGCCGGTCAGCCCGCTTGGCGCGGAACACGAACACCGTCCCCGTGAAGGGCTCCTTCCTGAGCTCGTTCTTCACTAGAGCCGCCAACCCGTCATGGCCTTTGCGGAAGTCCACCGGCTTCGTCGCCACCACGATCCGCACCCGGTTCGACGGGAAGATCATTCGGCCAATGCCCGCACAATCTCCGCAATCCGTGCCACCGGGGTCCCCCCGCCAAGCCGGATCACCACCGCGCCGCAGACGATCTCAAGCGTTGCGCTTCCGGTTCCCACCGTACGGTCGGTTAACCCTTCGATAACCATTGGTGCGAATGCAGGCTCCTGGGCAGGTAAGGCGGGTAGAACAAGCTTGCCCTCCCGCGCCCGTCGCCGCCATTCCGACAAATGATTGGGCCGCAGATCGTACCGCGCCGCCACATCCCGAACTGTCGCCCCTTCGACCAACGTCTCGGACACGATCCGCGCTTTCAATGCATCCGGCCACCGCCGATGACCCCGAGGGCCAACAACTACATCCAAATCCGTGAGAAATTCCGTTGAATGCTCCATGGAGAAAATCCCTGCCAAACTACGTCTCGCAGGGACTCTCAGATCACACGCTCACAGGGAAGGTGGGGTCGGAACAACGCTTACG
>CAYMMT010000274.1:0-2469 GCA_964391555.1 uncultured Rhodobacterales bacterium | reverse complement strand
ATGCCGAGGTCTGCGAAGAGATGCGCGTAGAGCGGCGCGGTCGTGCCAACGAACGTGTCGAATGCCGCTTCATTCGTGCTGCACAGCTCCAACGCCCAGTCCTTCATGGCGCGTGTTATGTATCCGTCCTTCATAGCTTTTTCGACCTTGGCCGATGCCCGGTCCTGTCGCATCTCGGCCTTGTCGGACACATGACGCTGCATCAGGTCTTGCAGGGCCTGATAGGCACATACTTGGCCGGATCGGGCGTGCCGGACCCGGTCAGCCGGTCGCTGAGCGCGTCGAAGATCGCCCCTTCGTCGGCGGTGTCATCCAGGCCCAGGAGCTTCACCAAACGCGGGATGAGCGGGGTCTTGTCCATTGGGGTGTCCTCCTGACTGGCGAGCGCCGTCAAATGCAGATTGGGCGCGTGGACCAGCCCGGCGCTTTTGAGCTTCACAACGCGGCGCGTGTCCTTCTCGAAGAGGATGGCCGGGCTGAGGAAGCGATATTCCTTGTTGCGGATCAGCTCCGCCGCGCGGTCCGTCCAGGACACCTGGCCCCAGATGCCATCGGCGCGAAGCTGCAAGTCCTTGATCCACCCGGCCACGGGCACGGGCCCCGACTTGCCGTCACGGGCCTGCTCACTCTGGTGTTCATAGTCGATGGGAAGATCGACCGCCCCAGCGGAGAAGGTGGCCAGCACCTGTTGTGGCTGATCATTGACAAAGCTGCGCCCGTCGCGCCCGACCACGTCACCCGTGGGTAAAAGATGCACCCAATCCGGTGGAACGGTCCCGGTGAGTTCGACGTCGCAATTGGCGGCAATCAAGTCCATGGATCAGCCCGTGATAAAGGGCGTGACGATCAGGTTTGCGGTGCCAGACCAGACATTCGATGCGCCCATGTCGTTCTGCACGGCGTTGACGATCTCAAGCGCTTCCTCTTCGAGCGCGGGCGGCACCACCAGGGTGGTCGGCTTGATCCCGAGAACCCGCCCGCCATCGGCGCGGTATTCCATCATCGCTGCCCGTGCGGCCTTGCAATTGTCGGTGGTCAGGTCGGCCTGACTGCCGAAGGCGAGCTGCCAGAGCCCGAAGCCCGCGTTCACCCGCGCATCGACGCCGTAGACGTATTCCTTATTCATGAACACATGCGGGTTGCTCGCCTCCACCATGGCCACGAAGTCATAGGACTGACGCTCCTGCCAGATGATCGGGCGCACCGCCCGAGACGTGTCCAGAAGGAACCAGGACGGCCCCGACCCGGCCTGCATGTTCGAGACGCTGCTCTCAGAGCCGTCCGCCGCCTTCACCGGGTGGTCGGTGTCAAAGTAGTTCTGACCATCGTAACAGGTCGTGGAGAAGCCCGCCGCCAGAAGCCCCATGATCAGCTCTTCGGGATGCTGCCGGGCGAGATAGCCCATCTCCGAGAAGGCCGGTTTGAAGACGCCCAGCCGGTCATCCAGGATGTCGTTCCGCCCAACCGCGACCGTGCTTTCGAAGTCGCGGTTCTGTATCGTGAAGCTGTGGGCTTCGAGGCCATAGACGTGCCGTTCGCCCAGCCATTCGCGAAGCTGCGGGAACTGGCCCAACCATCCGTAGGTCTCATCCCGTCCGGTGCTCGATACCTTCATGGCGATCTTGTCCCAATGGACATCCGCTTGCAGGAAGGCGTCGGTATAGGTGGTCTTGAAGCCCCGGAAAACGAGGTCGAGAGACTGGTCGTTAATCAGCATTGAGCGGTCCTTCTCAGGCGTTGGCGGCGACGGCGAGTGCGGTCAGGGTTTCATCGAAGCGGACCCAGACGCCCGCGTCATCGACGGACTGGACGCATCCGGCAGGAGAGCGCGTCCCGGTGCCATCGGTTGCGGCCACGGTCTGGTCATCGACCGCGTAGCAGACCGCGCCGATATCGGCTTTGGTCAGGGCATCCCCACCCGTGGAGTTCACGAACCGAAAGACACCGGCGGAATAGAGCGCCGTCTTCTCGGCGGCGAGCCCGCCTGTGTTGTTCACATGCTCCCGCGCGACCCCGACGCCGATCAGGCCTGTCGCCGTCGCGCCGGGTAGGAGGTTGCCGGTACTGCCCCGCATCAGCATAGCGCCGATGTAGATCACCGCCCCGGCGGCAACGTCACTTATGGAGCTGCCGGGCATCAGCTCCGGTGTGTTACGGTCTTTGGTGAGTGGGGCCATGGCCTGTCTCCCAGAAGTGCCACCCAAACAGCGGCGGCGCGTGTCGAAGTCTGGAAGATGGTAAACGGGACCGGAAAGGCCGGATAATGCGCAACCAATTGCGGAGTTGGCGGGGAATTGGCGCCGGAGAAGCAGAGCGGACCGGCCCCCAAGCCATAAACAGGCGATTTGAAGGGTGTTTCAAGGGGTCTAGAGCGCCGCTATGAGTTTTCAGCACCCCCCGACCCTAGGAAACGACTAGACGCGACTCTCCGGGCGTCTGAGCGGGTCGATCAAAAGGAAAGGGCGGCGC
>CAYMMT010000273.1:0-2507 GCA_964391555.1 uncultured Rhodobacterales bacterium | reverse complement strand
CTTGGCGAATGGATTCGATTGTGATGGGTGCCACAATGAACTTTCGCCAGCTCTCCGCCTGCGTTTTCCTCGCATGCCTCGCTTTGCCTGTCGCGGCACAGGACAACGCCGAACCGCGGGTCGCAATGATCATGACCGTGGAATCCGGAGGATCGGGCGTCACGCGGCAGTTCTTTGGCTCTGTTGTCGCCCGGCAGACTGCGGATTTGGCGTTTCAGGTCAGCGGCCAGATCGTACGGTTTCCTGCGCGAGAGGGGCAGGTCATCCCCGAGGGTGAACTGGTGGCAGAGCTGGACCTGGAGCCGTTCGAATTGCAATTGCGGCAGGCCCAGCTTCAATTCGAACAGGCCGAGCGAACATTCGATCGTCTGGAACGACTTGGGGCAAACGTCTCGGGGGCCCAACGGGACGACGCCGAAACCTAGCTGGGACTGGCCCGCGTATCCCTGCGAAATGCCGAGGTCGCGTTGGAGCATGCTACCCTGTCGGCTCCGTTCAATGCTCTGGTGGCGGCCCGCAATGTCGCTAATTTCTCGACGATCGGGCAGGGAACACCGGTTGTGCGCCTGCACGACATGTCGGAGCTTCGGGTGGAAATCGACGTGCCCGAGGTCCTGTTTCAACAAGCCGGTGGCAATGCCGATATCCGGCTTGAGGCGAGGTTTCCCACCGGTCCAGAAACCTACCCGCTCGAAGTGCGCGAGTTCAATGCCGAGGCGTCGAGCGTCGGGCAAAGCTTCCGGGCCACATTGGCGTTGCCGCAGGACGCCGGACTGACCGCATTGCCCGGGAGTTCGGTCACGGTGCTCGCCACCATTCTGGAAAGTGACGCGCCTCTCCTCGTGCCGCCGACGGCACTTCGTCTGGGCAATAATGGGGAGGCCAGCGTGATGCGTTTCATTCCGCGCGACGATGCCACCGGCACTCTGGAACAGGTTGCGGTGACCATCACACCCAACCGGGACGGTCGGGTGCAGGTTCTGTCGGGCCTCGAGCCGGGCGACGAAATACTTCGGACGGGCGTTCAATCCGTGAGCGACGGTCAGGTTGTCCGCCGCTTCACAGGGTTCTCGCAATGAATGCTGGTGGGATGTCTATCGCCCGAGGGTCGATCGAGAAGCCGATCCTGACATGGCTCCTGATCCTAATCTGCCTGTTCGGGGGCATCTGGGGGTTTTCGTCCCTCGGTCGCCTCGAAGATCCGGCATTCACGATCAAGCAGGCCGTGGTCGTCACCCAGTATCCCGGCGCATCGGCCGAGCAAGTGGCGTCTGAGGTCTCCGAGCCGTTGGAGGCTGCGATACAGCGCATGGCCGAAGTTGATCGGGTGGCTTCGCAGAACCGGCCGGGTGTGTCGCGGCTCGACGTGATCGTGGCCGACACGATCCCGGGCTCGGACCTTCCGCGGATATGGACCGAGTTGCGTGAGCGGATCACCAATGTGCAGGGCGAGCTTCCTGACGGAGCGAGAACGCCGTTTGTCGATGACGGGTTCGGGGATGTCTACGGTGTTTTCTTTGCCGTGACCGCGCCGGGTCTGAACGACGCGGAAATCCACCAGCTCGCGACCTTTCTCAGGCGCGAATTGCTTGCGGTGGACGGCGTAGCTGACGTGGCGGTCGCCGGACTGCCCGAAGAAGCGATATTTGTCGAACCTGATCTGGTGCTCGCGGCCAATATCGGCGTCAACCCTCAGACAATCGTATCCGCCATTGCAAATGCGAATTCGGTGGCGGCCGCAGGGTCGGTCGATGTGGGCGAAGGCGTGCGAACGCGGATCGAAACACCGGAAGGGTCCGGGTCGGTGGGCGCAATCGCCTCACTCACGATCGGCGTCGGCGGCGAGACGATCAATCTCATCGACATTGCCAATGTGAACCGCGAACGACAGGACAATCCGAGCCAGATCATCCGGTTCAACGGTCAGGAGGCGTTTACCCTCGGCGTGGCCGGTTTGAGTGACGAGAATATCGTTGAGGTCGGCAATCGGGTCGATCAGAAGCTGGCCGAGTTGCAACCGGAGATCCCCTTCGGGATCGAGCTTCATCCGATCTATCAGCAGCATGTGGTTGTGGACGAAAGTTCGACCGGATTTCTGGTGAACCTGGCGATGTCCGTGGGGATTGTCGTGCTGGTGCTTGGCCTGTTCATGGGGCCGAGGGCCGCGGTCGTGGTGGGTGTAACGCTCTTGCTCACCGTCGTGGGCACACTTCTCTTCATGGCGATCTTCAGTATCGAGATGGAGCGCATATCGCTCGGCGCGCTCATCATCGCCATGGGCATGCTGGTCGACAATGCCATCGTCGTGGCCGAAGGCATGCAACTGTCGATGCGGCAGGGCAAGACTTCGCACGACGCCGCAGAAGAGGCAACGGGCAAGACGCAGGTCCCACTTCTCGGAGCGACGGTGATCGGGATCATGGCCTTCGCGGGTATCGGACTGAGCCCGGACTCCACCGGCGAGTTCATGTTTTCCCTGTTCGCGGTCATCGGGATTTCACTGCTCC
>CAYMMT010000272.1:0-2546 GCA_964391555.1 uncultured Rhodobacterales bacterium | reverse complement strand
ACACGACGCTCTTCCGAGATCGGAAGAGCGTCGTGTAGGGAAAGAGTGTAACATCGCCGCCCTCGTTTCCCTCGATGTAGCGCTGGAGCATGTTGCAAAAGCCGCTGACGGCCCCCACCGGCAGGCCATCGGACTTGCGGGTCAGGGGCGGCAGGGCGTGATAGGCGCGAAAGATGAAGGCCGAGCCGTCAATCAGGTGCAGGTGGTGACCCTTGCCAAAACTCATCGCGACGCTCCCCCGGCTGGTTCGGTCCCAGTCTTGCCACGGGCAGCACGAAGGGACCAGTGGGCAAACCGGCGTCCCTGTGGCACACTGGGCCGTGGGAACGGGGTTGCGGATGATCTGAGGGAGGACCAGCCATGGTCTGGATCAGACGCCTGTTTGTCTTGGTCATCATTGCCGGCGCGGGGCTGTTTGCGTGGTCCTACCTGTTCGGCGGACTGAAAATGCAGCGTGACATCGCCGGCTTCGCGAGCGCGCTGGAAACCTGCACGCCGATCACCCAGGAGATGGGAGAACCCATCCCCGGCATCCGCGCCTTCCGCGCGATCGCCGGGGTCGAGGACGAGAATTGCCGTGTGGAGATGTCCACGACGTCCCCGATGGTGCTGAATTGCCTCTGGCCGATGACGGACATGCAAGCCATCGCGGCATCCTTCGCGCGGCAATCGGAATTCATCGATTTCTTCGGGCTCAGCCGGCTGGTCATCGACAGCAATTCCGACGACCCGTTCTATACCGCGCTCAACAACGGCTCCTGCGACCTGGTGGACCCGTAGAGGCGCCGCCCCCCGGGGGGGGCCGCACGGTCAGGGGGTGTCGGCCTCTGCCGCAAAGTCCTCATGGACGTATTTCGCATCGCAATAGGGGCATTCGACGGCGCCGGTCGCCGGATCGAGCGACAGCCAGACGCGCGGATGCCCCAGCGCCCCGTCGCCGCCGTCACAGGCGATGCGCCACGCGCTGACAACCTTGGTTTCGGGTGGGGGGATCGCCATGGCGCTACCTCGATGTTTCGTCCTGCTTTCGTTCGCAAAAGCCATCGCCGCCGTCAAGGAGCGCAATGCCCGCGCGCCTTTCTTTGGCTCGGAAATATCCCCGCCGGAGGCCCCGATTTTCCACGAAAATCGGCCTCATTGCCCGGCCCGGCCCCGCCCGGCGGTCACGCGCGCGGCAGGATGCGCCCCAGCGGGCGGCCCCCGATGATGTGGAAATGCAGGTGCGGCACCTCCTGGACCCCGTCTTCGCGCGCGTTGGAAATCGCGCGGAAGCCGCCGTCGACCCCGGTCATGCGACAGACCTCGCCCACCGCCCGCATGAACCCCTCGATTTCCGCCGCGCTGGCATCCCGGCAGAAATGATCGAGGCTAACGTAGGGCCCCTTCGGGATGACAAGCACGTGGACCGGGGCCTGCGGCGCGATATCCTCGAACGCCAGCGCATGGTCGCTTTCGTACACCGTCTTGTTGGGGATCTCGCCCCGCAGGATTTTCGCAAAGATGTTCTGGTCGTCATAGACGAAGTCCATGGGGTCCCCCTAGTCGGCAAACAGATACGGCGTCTCGGCGATCGAGCGCGCGGTGTCCTCGGGTATGCTCAGGAAATTGGCAAGCGGCATCGTGTTCTCTTCCGGGCTGACCCCTTCGCGAATGCGGCCGAAGTTCTCGAGGTTTGCATCGCGGATGCGGTCACTCTCGTAGACCACGTCAAACCGGATCGTGGGCAGGATCTGCGCCAGCGTCTCTTCCGAGGTCTGCTCCCCGGCAAGACCGATGCGCTTGGCGTGGCCGGCAAGGTATTCATCGGTGAACTCGCACTCGATCTCGAGCAGCCGGGATGTCGACCGGTCCGAATAGAAATCCTGGATCAGGTCGATGGACGCCGTGTCGAGGCAAATGATCAGCCGGTCGGTTTCGTAATAATCGTACAGCATCCGCATCAGGGCCCGGCGGTGGCGCTGCCGTTTCTCCAGCGTGGTCTGGATGCCGCCCAGATCGGGCAGTTCGGTATCCTCTTCGTTGAAAAGGTAGTCGATGGCCGGGATGTTGGTGTGATGTTTGATCGAGCCCACCAGCCGCTTGGCCACGTGCCATTTCTTGCAGGCCACGATCATCAGCTCCCGTTCGCGGCCGAGCGACGCCTCTGTCTCCCAGAACCGGGTGGCAAAGCGCCGCCCCACACGGCCCCGCCCGGTGAGGAACTGGTAGAGACTCGCGCCCTCGTTCGAAATCTGGAAGTCGTCCCGCTCCGACGCATAAAGCCGCCCCAGCCGCGCCTTCAGTTCTTTCGCCTCGGGGCTGATCTTGCGGGCAAAGAGGTAATCCTGGCTGAGCAGCAGATCGTAATGGTCGTTGTAGAAATTCACCGGCATCCCGTAGTCGGAAAACATCAGGAACGTCAGGGTCCGGCAGCGAATCTCGTATTCCGGCACGAGGTGGCGCACGAGGGTCTGAAAGAAGGTTTCGTCCGGGATCCACGTGGTGGCGAAAAACCGCATGACATCCCGCCGCTTGCGGGTGAAATCGAGAATCCACTCGATCGTGCG
>CAYMMT010000271.1:0-2577 GCA_964391555.1 uncultured Rhodobacterales bacterium | reverse complement strand
TCGCCAGATGGGCAAGGTCTGCATCTGCGGCGCCTCGGCCGTCCAGATCGACTATGACAAGAAGACGGTCACCATCTCCGGCAAGAAGTTCAAGGAGGGCGACTTCCTTTCCATTGACGGCACCAGCGGCGAGGTGTACGGCGGCCAGCTGAAAACGGCCCCGTCCGAGATCATCACCGGCCTGCCGCAGGGCAACAAGGCCGCGCGGCGGACCGAGAAATACAAGATGTTCGCCCAGCTCATGGATTGGTGCGCCAAGGTCACCAAGATGGATGTGCGCACCAACGCGGACAATCCGGAACAGACCGCGAACGCAATTGCCTTTGGCGCCACGGGCATCATGGTCTCCGACCCCGCCGACCTCGACGACGCGATCATGGAGATGCTGAACCACGACGGCCCGGTGATTTTCGACTGCCTCGTGGAAAAGCACGAAAATTGTTTCCCCATGATCCCGTCGGGCAAGGCCCATAACGAGATGCTTCTGGGCGAAAACGTGGACACGAAGGGCGCGATCGACGCCAAAGGGTCGGTGCTCGTCTGACAATCAGCGCGGGCCCGGGGGTGTTTGAGGGCACCGGAGGGCGTCATTGCGCCTTGCCCGCCCGGATTGGACCGGGCGCACATGCATGATTGCGCTAACACGGGTCACCGCCGGAACACAGGTCGGAACAAAGTCACTCCGCCGACGCCGTCATCGTTGCAGTGCCCTGTGCGACCCGGCACCATGACGCCAGCAGCAAAAACCATGATCAACATGGGACCGCAGGTATGGCACTGATTTACAGCGATTTCTCCATCATTTCCGTCGGCATGAGTTGCCAGACGGCAGAGCAGATCTATGCCCAGAAGGACGCGCTTGACGCGATGGTGGGCGAAACCTCTGCCAAGCACAACACGCCGTTCGACTGGCTCATCTGCCCGCCCGAGGCGGCGATACGACTATTGGACCGGGGGCGGTTCGTGCCCGAGGCGGCAGACAGGCTTCGCCGGGTCCACGACCGGGTGGTCTGCGACGAAACCGGCGCGTGGTACTGGCACAATCCACGGGCGATCGAGAATTTCAACAACCTCGCATCCCGGTTCAATCACATGGCTGGAACGCTGGACTCGCTCGCCGGGAAACCGGTTCTGGCCTTCTGGTCCAATTCGCAGCGCAACCTCGATCACTCCGCGATCCATTACGGGATCGACATCGTGGCGCGGGACCGCGACCTGACGGCCCTCGAAACCGCCCTCATCGGGCACCTGCCCCGGGCCAGGCTTCTGCCCGTCATCATGGACGATCGCTGCGACCTATCCGATCCGCCGCGGCCCGGCAGCTACACGCCCTACACCCCTGATGACTCCCCGAGGAACTGGCGCGGAAACCACGGGTTCTGGCGCGAGGTCTTTGCCTCGGCCCTCGATGAGATCCTGACCGGCCAGGCCACCGCAGCGTGATCCGGCTTCCGGCCTCTGGTCCGGTCCTGGCCCTGGTTTTGGGCCTCGGCGGATGCTCGGGGGCCATGGTCGCGGATCTCTATCCCGGCATCCGTGTCGATGTGGACGGCGCTGCCTTCCTGGTCGAGCCCATGGGAACCACCGCCGTGGTCCGCAATTTCGAAACCGCCCCGGCCAATCAGCAACGTCTGCGCCTCTCCGCCGCCCGTGCCGCCGAAATCGCCACCGGATGCACGGCGGTAACGCTGACGCAGGACCCGATGCGCAACCTCTATGACGTGCAACTCGACTGCCGCGCAACAGGCGCAACAGCCGGGTCGTGACACCGCGCGGATACCGACGTAATACCGACGTGATACCGACAGGGGATTTTTGACCACGATGTCCGCACTCAAGATCAAGAAAGGCTCAACGAGCCATTCTGCCTACAACCTCAGGCCCACGTTCTCCGACACGCAGGAACGGCACACGCTGGCCGTGATTGTCGACAACGAACCGGGGGTGCTCGCCCGCGTCATCGGGCTGTTTTCGGGCCGGGGCTACAATATCGAAAGCCTCACCGTGGCCGAGGTGGACCACACCGGACATCTCAGCCGCATCACCATCGTGACCACCGGCACGCCACAGGTCATCGCGCAGATCCACAGCCAATTGGGCCGCATCGTCAGCGTGCGCGAGGTCCATGACCTGACCGTTGAAGGCCGCAGCGTCGAACGCGAACTGGCGCTCTTCAAGGTCACCGGCAAGGGCGACGACCGGGTCGAGGCCCTGCGCCTGGCCGACGTCTTTCGCGCCAGCGTGGTCGACTCCACGCTCGAGAGCTTTGTCTTCGAAATCACTGGCACGCCTGAGAAAATTGACGCCTTCGCCGAACTCATGCGCCCCATTGGCCTCGTGGAAATGGCCCGCACCGGCGTCGCCGCCCTCAGCCGCGGCGCCGATTGAAGACCCCGCCCGGCAACGGGCGAGGTCCCGGAAATCAGCTGTCGGTCATCGGCAACAGGCCGGCATCGGTCGCCGCAGAGACCTCGTCCATATCGAGGAGGCCGTCGCCATTGGCATCCACCATGGTGAATTCCTCGGCCGTCATATCGGTGTAGACCGCGCTCATCTCCGGGAAGGAGTAGAAGCCGT
>CAYMMT010000270.1:0-2640 GCA_964391555.1 uncultured Rhodobacterales bacterium | reverse complement strand
ATAAACGGCCAGGGTGGGCTGTTGCCGGCGGAGCCGTGGTTGTGGGTGGTCAGGTCGAGGTGGCGGACGACATTCTTGCCCTCGAACTTCACGTCCATGGACCACATGGTGAAGTAGACCTTGCCGCGGTTGACGCTCGACACGACGCCCTTCTTGGCCGCGGAGCCGGCCTCGTCACCCATGGATTTCTTGAAGTAGCTGCTGTTCTTGAGCATGACCTCCTTCTTGGAGATCTTTACCTTCCGGCTTCCGGAGGTGCAGTCGCTGGTCATGCCTGTATTCGGGTACGGGATCGGCACACCGGGCGGGGTAGCAGGGTTCTCCGGCGGGGTCATGCAGACGTCGGGAAAGGCACAAATCGATTTGCCTGACCCGCTCTTGCAGGACAGTTCGCGGCCGTTGGCAAAGACATTGTTACTCATGATCCCTCCGATCTCATGACAATCGCAGCCCGGCGGCCATCGTCATGGGCCGCGTGCAGCAAGGCGATGGGTCCCGGTGCGTAGCGCTTTTGCGCCGCCGTCAGGGCAAACCCGAGGCAGATCGGGATAACCGCCGCCCCCGTTTCGCCCATCCCATCGGCAGGGTGCCAGACCGGTTCAGGGTCCCCCTTGCCGCGCCAGAGGCGTAATTGCCCCAAGGCTGCTTCTCTGAAGTAATATTGCTCGCCTGACAAATCGGCGAGCCTGTAAGAAATCTCTTCGTAGATCAGTCCGGCTTCATCGAGGGCCTGTTTCATTGCCTGAGCGATGCCATACCCCTTGAGGGGTTCATCCGAGAAAATGGAGCCCGCCTCCGCGCCAAAGCCCAGACCGGCAAGGCGCAACTCCCCGTCACCGGGTGTCAGAAGCACCGCCGCGCCGGCCTCCCCGGGGAAAAAGCCGTTCGAGTTGCTTGCGGTCATGAGCCGATCTTCCGCCTCGAAGGCCCGCAGCGTTGCCCCCGACAGGTAGCTGTCGACGCCGGCGATGATCACCGCGGGCGCGCCGTCTTCGATCAGGCCCTTGGCGTCGCGCAACGCCACCACACCGCCCACGCCACCGTCCGCGTAGAAGCGGGAGGCTTCATGCAGTTCGCCGATCTCCTGAAACAGGCGCCTGCTCAGGATTTCCTCGAGGCCCGGAATGCGACCGGGTCGGTCCTGTTCGGCAAGGCACAGCAGGATCGGGATTTCGGTCGCCTCCATACCGGAGGCCTCGATGCAATCCCGCAGCGGACCAAACAGAAGCTGGCACAGTCGTGTCACGCCGCGCGCCGAGTCGGGCAACGGGGCCTCCGCGCCGAGGATCCATTCTCCGTCACTTGCGACAAACCGTGTCTCCTGGAAATTCGATAGCCGCGCGCGCAGCGCCGCGCAGGCGGCCGGCGCCGTCAATCCGATGGCGGAAGACATCCCGCAGGCGGACACCGTAACGGAGGTCATGGTGCGGTCCTTGGCGCGTATTGAAAGGCCGGGCAGATTATCAAATTCAGGGCGCTCAGTCTTAAGTGGGACGATCGCAGTGACGGGCCGTCCCGGAATGAAATACAGTCATATGGTGACGTTGCCGGACGCGTTGCGCAAGTGTCTTGGTGCGGGGGGCCAGTTTCAAGCGGTCAAATGCGGGGGTCCGGACCGGCCAATCTCGACAAAATCCATCCCGTGGTATACCAAACCATCTCCGTGACGACCGGGGTTTTGACCCGCTCCAGTGGCGTTCGCGGCGCGAGGAATGAGTGCGCTATGTCGAAAGAGGTCCTTGCCGAGCAAATCGCCACCAGACTGCGCAGGGACATTCTGAGAGGTCACCTCCCCCCCGGAGTGTCAATCAAGGAGCGAGACATCGCCAACGAGATGGGGGTGAGTCGCACGCCGATCCGCGAGGCGGTCCGAATACTGGCCCAGGATAGCCTGGTCGAGCTTCGTCCGTCCCGGAGTCCGATTGTCACGATATCGAACCATATCGAAGTCGGGGAGCAGACGGTCGTTCTGATCGAACTCGAAAAACTGTCTGCTCGGCTGGCGTGTCGGCATGCAACCGACCGGCAACTGGAAGAAATGGGTCATCTTGTTCGCGAAATTGCGGATAACTACGACACTGGCGACCCGGTCGAGGTCTTTGAGTTGGACATGGCATTTCATACAGCCATCGCGGAGGCGTCCGGCAACCGCAGCCTTGCCGAAACGCACCGGGCGTTCCTCATGCGGCTTTGGCGGGCCCGTTACCTCGCCGCGGAGGCCCGGCGCGAGGGAACGCGGATCGTTGATGAGCATTTTACGATCCATAGTGCGCTGAGCAATCGGGACGAGGCGGCCGCGGAGGCCGCGGTCACAAGACATCTTTGGCGTTTGGCCGAGGATGTTCGGGAACTGGTGGAAAAGGATGCGGAGGCTCAGACCGCAACAGGAATGCCGCAAGTCTGATCAACCTCAGGCATCCTGGCCCACGGTCTGTCGCTGGACGCCAAGGCCGGCGATTTCCAGCTCCATCACGTCTCCGGCCTTGAGATAACGCCGCGGCCGCATCCCGTCGCCGACGCCGGGGGGAGTGCCGGTCGAGATCACGTCGCCCGGATGCAAGGTAAACAGCTGGCTGAGGGGTTCGATAATCTCGGCCACCGAGAAGATCATCGTCGCGGTGGTGCCGGTCTGCATCTGCT
>CAYMMT010000269.1:0-2650 GCA_964391555.1 uncultured Rhodobacterales bacterium | reverse complement strand
CCGAACCGGGCCTCAAAAGTACCGTATTTTCAATCGTGTAGCGGTATCCCACCCCGCCGCGAAACTGCGCCCATGTGGCAAAACCCGCCACCTCTCCGTCGACCTCGGCCACCAGGAAGGCGTCGCGCGTGGCAATCAGCTCTGCCACCTCGTCCACCGGTTTGACGGCAGAATTGAAGGTCACCACCGTGTGCTCGATGTAGTGGTTCCATATCTCGGCCACCGCACCTGCATCCTGGGACGTCGCCTGACGGATCACCTCAGAACCACCGGGCCGTTGGGCGTATCGAAGCGGGCGACAAAATGAGGCGTTACGGCGGCGCGGTCCTTGTGAAAGGTTACCCGCGCATCGGCCAATGGAAGCGACGCCGCAAGCCGACGCGGTTGTTGCAGGTGCACCTCCCAGCCGGTGAGCCGGAGACCGCTGTCTGGCAGACTGTCTGCCGGAGACGTGACGCCGTCCCCCCATTCGATCAACGTCGGGAAGGCCCCGCCGATGGGCAGTGATCCGTCGTCGGGGACGGCAATGCGCCATGTCAGGTCCCCGCGCGCGAGATCACGCGGCGATCCGCAGTCCACCGGCGCCTCTGCAACGGCACGGTCGAGATCGGGGACGGAACAGATCCAGTTCGCCAGACGGGGCGGGCCGGTGAAGCGGTCGAGGTCGAACCAGCGGGGTTCCTCGGGCGGGGAGGCTTCGGGGTCGATGGCAATGACCTCGAGGTAGAGCCCTTCGCCCAGGCCGAGCACCCGATTGTGGGTGCCATATCGGGGATGGGTGCCCCCCGGCAACAGCGGCACCCCCAACGCGGCTTCGACATGGTCGACACCCGACTGCAGGTCCGCCGCTGCTATCGCAATGTGATCAAACCGCATGGGTTGCTCCACCTCGGCCCCGGGATCCCGGGGTCCCGGCAGGGTCAAAGAAACCTGCCGCCGATGCAAGGAAATATGCCCCGGAGGCCCGGGCTGGCGACCTTGGCCGGGACCGGCCGCCGCCCGGTGGTCATTTCCGCGCTTCGCGGATCAGGCGCAGGATGTCCTGGGCGGCCTCGGGGATGTTCGTACCCGGGCCAAAGATGGCCTTCACGCCGGCGTCCTGCAGGAACTGGTAGTCCTGATGCGGGATCACGCCGCCGCAGATGACGATGATATCACCGGCACCTTCGGCCTTGAGCGCTTCGATCAGCTTGGGCGCGAGCGTCTTGTGACCCGCGGCCTGAGAACTGATGCCGACCACGTGCACATCATTGTCGATGGCGTCCTGCGCGGCTTCTTCCGGTGTCTGGAACAGGGGACCCACGTCGACGTCGAAACCGATGTCGGCAAAGGCCGTGGCGATGACCTTCGCACCGCGGTCGTGGCCGTCCTGACCCATCTTGACGACGAGCATCCGGGGCCGGCGGCCTTCCTCCTCGGCGAAATCCTCCACCGATTTCTGGATCGCGGCAAAGCCTTCGTCGCCTTCGTAGGCCGCACCGTAAACCCCGGCGAGCGTCTTCACCTCGGCGCGGTGGCGGCCGAATTCCTTTTCCATTGCCATGCTGATTTCCCCCACGGATGCGCGGTGACGGGCGGCCTCCACGGCGGCCTCCAACAGATTTCCGCCCTCTTTGGCGCGGCGCGTGACCTCGGACAAAGCCGCCGCGCAGGCCGCGGCGTCGCGGCTGGCGCGGATGCTCTCGAGCCGGGCGATCTGCGCGTCCCGCACAGCAACGTTGTCGACATCGAGGATATCGATCGGCTCTTCTGCGTCCTTGCGGTACTTGTTGACGCCGACGATGACCTCGTCGCCCTTGTCGATCAGGGCCTGCCGTGTCGCGGCGCTTTCCTCGATGCGGAGCTTGGGCAGGCCCGAGGCCACGGCCTTGGTCATGCCGCCCATCTCCTCGACCTCTTCCATGAGGTTCCACGCGGCCTCCGCCAACTCATGGGTCAGGCTTTCGACATAGTAGGACCCGGCGAGCGGATCGACGACATTGGTGACGCCGGTTTCCTCCTGCAGGATCAGCTGCGTGTTCCGGGCGATGCGGGCCGAGAATTCCGTTGGCAGGGCAATGGCTTCGTCGAGCGCGTTGGTGTGCAGGCTTTGCGTCCCGCCGAGAACCGCCGACATCGCCTCGTAGGCGGTGCGCACGACGTTGTTGTAGGGGTCCTGTTCCTGCAGCGAGACGCCGGACGTCTGGCAATGGGTGCGCAGCATCATGGAGCGTGGGTTCCTGGGCTCGAATTCGCTCATCACCCGGTGCCAGAGCAGGCGCGCGGCGCGCAGTTTCGCGGCCTCCATGAAGAAGTTCATGCCGATCGCGAAAAAGAACGACAGTCGCCCCGCGAACCTGTCGACGTCCATGCCGCGGTTGATGGCCGTGCGCACGTATTCGCGGCCATCGGCGAGCGTGTAGGCCAACTCCTGCACGAGGTTCGCACCGGCCTCCTGCATGTGGTAGCCGGAGATGCTGATCGAGTTGAACTTCGGCATCTCGTTGGACGTGTATTCGATGATGTCGGCGATGATCCGCATCGATGGTTCGGGCGGGTACACATAGGTGTTCCGCACCATGAATTCCTTGAGGATGTCGTTCTGGATGGTGCCCGACAGGGCGGCCTTGTCGTGACCCTGCTCCTGGCCCGCAACGATGAAGTTGGCGAG
>CAYMMT010000268.1:0-2666 GCA_964391555.1 uncultured Rhodobacterales bacterium | reverse complement strand
TTGTAGTAGAACCCGATCAGCAGGTAGGACGCGAGGCCCACACCCTCCCAGCCGAAAAACAACTGGACGAGGTTGTCGGCCGTCACCAGCATCAGCATCGCAAAGGTAAAGAGCGAGAGATAGGCAAAGAAGCGCGCCTTGTAGTTCTCGTCCTCCTTGAAGTTCTCGTCGTGAGCCATGTAGCCGACCGAGTAGAGGTGCACGAGCGCCGACACCGTGGTGATCACGATCAGCATCGTCGCCGTCAGACGGTCCATGCGGATGGCCCAGTAGGTTTCTAAGTCTCCACTTGCGATCCAGCGCATGATCTCAACGGTGTAATAGCCGTTCTCGTGGGCCGCGGGATCAAAGCTCAGCATAATGATCCAGCTCAACAGGGCTGACAGGAACAGGAGCGTCGTGGTCACCCACTGCGCCGCGGTCTCACCGATCATCTTCCAGCCGAAGCCCGCGATGATTGCGCCGATCAGGGGGGCGAAGAGGAGTATTTGTTCCAAGGTCTCAGCCCTTCATGACGTTGACGTCTTCGACGTCGATGGTGCCGCGGTTGCGGAAGAAACAGACAAGGATGGCAAGCCCGATGGCGGCTTCGGCGGCGGCCACGGTCAGCACGAACAGGGTAAAGACCTGACCCGTGAGGTCGCCGAGGTAGCTGGAGAAGGCCACGAGGTTGATGTTGACCGCCAGCAGCATGAGCTCGATCGACATCAGAAGGATGATGACGTTCTTGCGGTTCAGAAACAGCCCGAAGATGCCGATGACGAAAAGTGCCGCGGCGACGGCAAGGTAGTGTTCAAGTCCGATCATGTGGCGTCCTCGAAGGGGGCTTTGGAGCCGATGAGCTCCGGGTAGAAGGCGGCGCAAGCGCAGAGCTCTGTCATGAGCGTGAGGGGGTTCGACGGCACCGGGACGTCCGCCGCCGCGTCCCGCAACTGGTTGGAGCGGAAGAACTGCTGGGCGGAGGCTGTCGACGCTGTGACGGGCGCGGCCAGGAGGGATATGAGGACGGCAAGTCTCAAATCAGAGGCCCTGCCCCGGCTTGATGTCCTTGAGTTCCATCTGCTTGGCCGGGTCGCGCATCATCTGGCCGATGATGTCCTGGCGCTTGATGTCCTGACGGTGGCGCAAGGTCAGGACAATGGCCCCGATCATCGCGACCAGCAGGATCAGGCCCGACAGCTGGAAGGCAAAGAAATAACGGTCATAAAGGATCATCCCCAGCGCCTGCGTGTTGTGCACCTCTCCGATTTCGTTCGCCACACGGGCCGACGCGCCGCTGTCAAACTCCCAGACGCCGAAGGCCAAGGCCAGTTGCATCAGGAGCACCACGCCGATCAGCAGCGCGAGCGGCATGTATTTGGCCATCTCGGCTTTGAGTTCCGCGAAGTCGATGTCGAGCATCATGACCACGAACAGGAACAGCACCGCGACCGCGCCCACGTAGACGATCATCAGCAGCATGGCGAGGAACTCGGCGCCCAGAAGGACGAAGAGGCCGGCCGAGGACAGGAACGTCAGGATCAGCCAAAGGACGGAGTGCACCGGGTTCCGGCTCAGCACCGTCATCAGGCCGCCCGACAGGCAGGACAGCGCGAAGGCGTAAAAGGCGATGGCGGCTGGGGTCATGTCGTCTCGTCCTTGTTCTCAGCCTCGGCCAGAACGGCCTGGGCCAACTCCATCGACTTGGTCATCGCGGGCACACCACCGAACAGGCCCGCCAGTGCGATGGTTTCGGCCACTTCCTGGCCAGTGGCACCGGCCTCGAGCGCGTGGCGGACGGTCAGGCGGATCTGCGCTTCGGCTACGGCGCCCGCGACGGTGAGGCCCATCAGGGTCAGAAGCAGTTTGGTTTTGGCGTCGAGACCTTCGGGATTGAAGGTCTTGCCCATGAAGGTCTCCATGAGTTCCTTGGGCATGGTCGGCCAGAGCTTTTCGAAGCCGGCCGGCGTGAAACTCTCGAGCGCCGGATTCATGGCCCTGGCCCAGTCTTGCCCGGCCTTCATCATGGCCTCAAAGGGATTTGGCGTCTCAGTCACCCGCGCCTCTCAGTCTCATCGGATCCGATTTCCGGGCGGAAATCGTCCACGAAAATCGCGCGATTTTCGGGCTCACTGCTCATCGGTACGGTGCATCCAATTCAAGGTTGCGAGCGATTTCGCTTTCCCAGCGGTCGCCGTTCGCAAGCAGCTTCTCCTTGTCGTAAAACAGTTCTTCCCGTGTCTCCGTCGAAAACTCGAAGTTCGGCCCTTCGACGATCGCATCCACCGGGCAGGCTTCCTGGCAAAACCCGCAGTAGATGCACTTGGTCATGTCGATGTCGTAGCGCGTGGTGCGGCGGCTGCCGTCTTCACGCGGTTCAGCGTCGATTGTAATCGCCTGCGCCGGGCAGATCGCCTCGCAGAGCTTGCAGGCAATGCAACGTTCCTCACCGTTGGGATACCGGCGCAGCGCGTGCTCACCGCGGAACCGGGGCGAAAGCGGACCCTTTTCGTGGGGGTAATTGACGGTGGCTTTCGGAGCGAAGAAGTACTTCATCCCCAGCCGGAACCCCTTGAGGAAGTCCGTCAGCAGGAAATAGCCCGCCGCGCGACTGTAATCGATTTGCGCCATCTCAGCCTCCCACCGCCCAGCGGGCCCAGAAGCCGCCAAGCACTTCGAATTTCGCG
>CAYMMT010000267.1:0-2669 GCA_964391555.1 uncultured Rhodobacterales bacterium | reverse complement strand
GCCATATCATCCACGTACTTACGCACCTGGACGCCCGCGGCCGCGCCAGCCGCGCCGGCCCCGGCGGCCCCGGCTGCATCGGACGGGACCCGCATCTTTGCGTCGCCCCTTGCGCGGCGCATCGCGGCGAACAAGGGCCTTGACCTGAGCCAGATCAAGGGCTCCGGCCCCCGTGGTCGGATCGTGAAGGCCGATGTCGAAAATGCAACCGCGCAACCTGCGGCGGCGGCTGCCCCGGCGGCTGCGGCAGCGGCTCCGGCACCGGCAAAGCCCGCCGGGCCCGGCACCGATCAGGTTCTGGCCATGTATGGCGACCGCGAATACGAGGAAGTGCCGCTCGACGGGATGCGCAAGACGATTGCGGCGCGGCTCACCGAGGCGAAGCAGACGATCCCGCACTTCTACCTGCGGCGAGAGATCCAGCTCGACGCGCTGCTGAAATTCCGCTCCCAGCTCAACAAGCAGCTCGAGGGACGCGGGGTGAAGCTGTCGGTCAACGACTTCATCATCAAGGCCTGCGCCCTGGCACTGCAATCTGTCCCGAACGCAAACGCCGTCTGGGCGGGCGACCGTATGCTGAAGCTCACGCCCTCCGACGTGGCCGTTGCCGCGGCCATCGAAGGCGGCCTCTCCACGCCCGTTCGGCGGGATGCGCATATGAAGTCGCTGTCGGCCCTGTCGGCAGAGATGAAGGACCTTGCCACCCGCGCCCGCGACCGCAAGCTCGCGCCGCACGAGTATCAGGGTGGGTCGTTCGCGATCTCCAACCTCGGCATGTTCGGCATCGACAACTTCGACGCCGTCATCAACCCGCCGCACGGGTCGATCCTCGCCGTCGGGGCCGGTGTGAAAAAGCCGGTCGTGGGCGCCGATGGGGAACTGACCGTCGCGACCGTCATGTCGGTGACGCTCAGCGTCGATCACCGGGTCATTGACGGGGCGCTCGGTGCCGATTTCCTGAAGGCCATTGCCGAGAACCTCGAAAACCCGATGGTCATGCTGGCATGATCCGGGGCGCCGCTCTTGTCCTGGCCATGGCGCTTCCGGCCGTGGCCGAGGCACAGGCAAGCCGCCCTGATTGCGCGTTGATCCTGACACGCTTCACCGAGGCGCTGACCAACGCCGATCAGGCATGGCAGGCGGACGACCGCGCCCAGATGAATTATTGGGCGCGGATCGGGGCCTACTATTCCACGATGTACGACAACCTCTGCCGGGAAGCGAACTGAGCGATCAGCGCACCACGATTTCGTCTGACCGGACAAGGCCCAGCACGTCGCGCGCCTGCTGATCGAGCAGATCGAGGTCGAGGAAATCGTCGCTGAGACGCCGGGTGAGGTTTTCCATCTCGGCCACGTCCGACTGCAACATGGTGAGTTCGGCCTGCAACTCGCGGGCCTGGGCCTCGATCTCGCCGCGTTGGAAAACGCCATAGCTGCCCTGGACAGCGGCGAAAACAAAATAGAAGCCGGCAACAAAAATGCTGGTGAAATATAGGATTGCGCCCAGGGAAAGGCTGCGCGAACGGATCATGGTCTGCCTCACTTCCGGACCTCTGCCGGGTCCGATTGAGCGAGACATTGCCACATCCGTCCGGACGTGAACATCCCCTTTTTATCCGGCGACGGAGGCCGCGTGGATGCTGTCAATCGCCTCGGCAATCGCGGCGTTGAATTCCGCGTCGGACTGTTGCGCCGACAATCCCTCGGACAGGGCCCGCGAAAAGGACGCAATCACGCCGGCATTCCGGGAGAGAAGCGCGTTGGCCTCGTCCCGGTTGTAGCCGCCCGACAGGGCGACGACCCGCATCACCTTCGGATGATCCACCAGGGGCTTGTAGAGGTTGGCGACCGTCGGAAGGGAGAGCTTGAGCATCACCTCCTGGCCGTCCGGCAACGCGTCGAGGCCAGAAAGGATTTCCTGCAACAGGATATCTTCCGCCTCGGCCTTGTCGTCGATGGTTATGGTGACCTCCGGCTCGAGGATCGGCATCAGCCCATGGCTCAGGATCTGTTCGCCGAACATGAACTGCTGCGCCACGTTGGCGCGAATGCCGACGGGGTTGGCCGCATCGATCACCGACCGCATCTTGGTTCCGAAGATCCCGTGGCTCACGGCGCGTTCGCACAACGTGTCGAGACCGGGGATTTCCTTCATCAGCCTGACGCCGTCAGAGGCATCGGCCAGCCCCTTGTCCACCTTGAGAAACGGAACCACGCCCTTGTCTTCCCACATGAATTTGGCGGTCGGCTTTCCGTTGATTTCGCGCTCCATCGTCATCTCGAAGAGGATCGCGCCGATGACCTTGTCGCCCGAGAAGGCGGGAGCCATGGCGATCCGGGACCGCATGGCGTGGATCAGGTCGAACATCTCTTCTTCGGAGGAATATGCATCCTCGTCGATGCCGTAGAGCCGCAGTGCCTTGGGCGTGGAGCCTCCGGACTGATCCAGCGCGGCGATGAATCCCGCGCCGCTGCGCATCTGCTCTGCCATTGTGGTCATCGGAAACTCCTGTCTGTCTTGGATTGAGGCCGGTCTAGCGAGCGCCGCGACCGGCGGCAATCGGGTTATCGCTATCATTCCGGCGCGGCGAATTCACGCGAACGCCGATCGGACTAGGTCTGGTTGAGCGCGGCAACTCCGGGGAGGGTCTTGCCTTCCATCCACTC
>CAYMMT010000266.1:0-2670 GCA_964391555.1 uncultured Rhodobacterales bacterium | reverse complement strand
GGTCGATCATCGTCTCCTTGGCTGTGATCTTGTCGCCCATGATGCGGATATGTTCGGCACGCGGGCCGATGAATGTCAGCGCGTGATCCTCGACCACCTGCACGAAATTGGCGTTCTCGGAGAGGAAGCCATAGCCCGGATGGATTGCCTGGGCACCGGCGATTTCGCAGGCCGAGATGATCGCGGGGATGTTGAGGTAGGATTGCGGGGACGGCGGCGGGCCGATGCAGATGGCCTCATCCGCCATGCGCACGTGCATCGCGTCGCTATCGGCAGTCGAGTGAACCGCGACCGAGGCGATGCCCGTCTCGCGGCAGGCGCGGATCACGCGGAGGGCGATTTCCCCCCGGTTGGCGATCAGGATCTTGTCGAACATCGACGGCCCCTATTCGATGATCATCAGGGGCGCGCCGTATTCCACCGGGCTGCCGTCCTCGACCAGGATCCGTTTGACCGTGCCCGACCGCGGGGCGGGTATCTGGTTCATGGTCTTCATCGCTTCGATGATGAGCACGGTGTCCCCCTCCCGGACCTGCGCCCCGATCGGGGCAAAGCTCGCGGCGCCGGGTTCCGGCTGCAGGTAGACCGTGCCGACCATGGGGGAGGTTACGGCGCCGGGATGGTCGCTCGGGTCGCCGGACGCGGGCGCCGCCGACGCCGATTCCGTCGAAACTGGTGCAGATGGCGCGGCATGGGCCGGCGCTGGGGCGGCAACCGGTGCCGGGGCAGGGGCCGCGACAACGACGCCACCGCGACTGACGCGCACGGTCAGGCTGTCGTTCTCGGAATAGTCGCGCTTCACCTCAAGCTCGGTGAGGTCGTTTTCACGCAAGAGTTCCGCCAGCGACTTGATGAAGGCCACGTCGCTGTCGTGTTTGTCTGTTTTGGCCATGCTCGCCCCCGGGTCGTTCGTCTATTGGTAGCGCTGACCAACAGTTCTACCGTTTCTTGCGGCAAACCGTCGGCAGGTCAACCAGATGGCTTATAGACGAGCGGTGCGCGGGGGAAAAGCGGCAGCGTCAGGCCTCGGCGCGCATCGCCGGGCCAGGGGCGGAGGTTTGGCCTGCTATGGCGGTGTCGGGTGAACCCTCGACCGTGGCGATGCTGGCCTCTTGCTCCGCCACAGGCATGGCCGCAGCCTCTTCGGCAAGTCGCGCTGCGTCGGCGGCCGCGTCGTCCGCCTTTTTTGCCTCGCGTTCGGCCTGCGCGGCATCGGCTTCGGCTTTCGCTGCATCCCGGGCCGTTTCCCGCGCTTCCTCGCTCGGCAGCATGGAGATACCGTAGGGCTTCAACGTGCGCCCGACCTCTTCGACAGCCTTGATCTCGGAGGTCTGCGAAGGGCCGCGCAGCATTCCGGCCGAGACAACGCCTTGCTGGCTCAGTGACGGGGGAAGGGGAATTTCGGGTGAGGGGTCGCGCGCCACCGCAGCGGCGTCCGCCGTTGGCCGTAGGTCAGGTTGTGGTTGTGGTTGTGGCGAACTGGACTGCGCCACAGCTTGGATTGAAGGAACATCCATCTCAATCGCCTCCAACAGAAGTCAGATGCGCCCCCACAAATTGACGATAGGCGATTCGAGCGACCAAACCCTTAATCGAAAATGAAAAACCGCGCCGTTGGTTAACGGCGCGGCAAATCATGAGCGGATGTCTCGGTCAGATGGCGAGGTACTGTTCGCGCAGGTCGGCGTTGTCGAGAACCTCCTTGGCGTCTCCGTCAAAAACCACCTTTCCCGTGTCGAGGATCACGGCGCGATCGGCGAGTTTCAGCGCCGCAACCGCGTTCTGTTCCACAATGACCGTCGTAATGCCCTGGTCCCGGATATGATTCAGGGTTTTTGCAATCTCCTGAACGATCACGGGAGCGAGGCCTTCGTAGGGCTCATCCAGCAGCAGCACCTTGATGTCACGGGCGAGCGCGCGCGCGATCGACAGCATTTGCTGTTCGCCCCCGGACAGGGTGACGCCCTCCTGCTTGCGACGTTCGCCGAGGCGGGGGAAAAGTTCGTAGATGCGCTCGATCGACCAGCCTACAGGTGGCGCAATCTGGGCGAGCTGCAGGTTCTCTTCCACCGTCAGGCCGGGGATGATGCGCCGGTCTTCCGGGACCAGCGCGATGCCGGCGGCCGCGGCCTGGTGCGATTTCATTTCATGCAGCGGCTGGTGATCGAGCCAAATCTCGCCGTGCCGGACCTCCGGCGTGTCGACACGGGCGAGGGCCCGCAGGGTCGAGGTCTTGCCCGCGCCGTTGCGGCCAAGAAGCGCGAGAATCTCGCCTTCGTGTATGTTGAACGACACATCCTGCACGATGTAGCTTTCGCCGTAATACGCCTCGATACGGTAGGCCGAGAGGAACGCAGGCGCCGTAGCGGCGTGATTGGCGTTCGGATCGAAGTCGGGTTTCGCTTTCATCGGGGCCTCCCTCAGACCTGAGCCTCACCCAGATACGCTTCGCGAACCTTGGGGTGACCCTTGATGTTTTCCGGGGTTTCTTCGACCAGTGGCGAGCCCTGGGCCAGCACGGTAATCCGTTGCGCAAGGCTGAACACGACGTGCATGTCATGCTCGATGATGCACATCGTGATATCCCGCGTGTCCCGGATTTCCTTGAGCAGGTCGATTGTGTTGTTGGTATCGGCCCGCGCCATGCCCGCAGTCGGCTCGTCAAGCAGG
>CAYMMT010000265.1:0-2688 GCA_964391555.1 uncultured Rhodobacterales bacterium | reverse complement strand
TCAACGGAACCCTGGCCAAGGCCTATGGGGTCATGGGCGGTTACATCGCGGCGAGCGCAAAGATGTGCGACGCGATCCGGTCCTATGCGCCGGGCTTCATCTTCACGACGTCGCTGCCGCCCGCAGTGGCCGCCGGCGCCGCCGCTTCCGTGGCTCACCTCAAGACGGATCAGGCCCTGCGCGATCTGCACCAGGAACGTGCGTCGGTTCTCAAGCTGCGCCTGCGCGCGCTCGGTCTGCCGGTGATCGATCATGGATCTCACATCGTGCCGGTGATCGTGGGGGATCCGGTCCATACGAAACAACTGTCGGACTGGCTGATCGAGGACTTTGGCATCTACGTTCAGCCGATCAATTTCCCCACCGTGCCCCGGGGGACCGAGCGCCTGCGCTTCACGCCATCACCCGTCCATGGACCGCAAGAAATTGAGGCGTTGGTGCAGGCTCTAGACAAATTGTGGGGAGAATGCGCGCTGAATCGTGCCGAACTGGCAGGTTAGGCGCGGTTGTTCATGTGCAAACCGAATACGGATGTGGTATCCATTCCTTAAGGCGTGACGACGAGGCGAATCGTTAGTCGCACCACTTGGGGCAGAGTGGACGGGACCTTGATGATCGGGCGAGGATTCAGGCGCGAAAAGAAGGCTGAGGTGACGGAAGACTCCGTCTCGCGCGGCTTTGACGCGTTCGAATTGCGGCTTGGGGACCTGATGCGCGGGGAACGCGCGACGATGGGCAAGTCGCTGCTCGACGTGCAGCGTGAACTGAAGATCAAGGCCGCCTACATCGCCGCAATCGAGAATTCGGATCCCACCGCCTTTGACACGCCTGGCTTCATCGCGGGCTATGTCAGGTCTTACGCACGCTATCTCGGCATGGATCCCGACTGGGCCTTCGATACGTTCTGTGAGGAAAGCGGTTTTGCCACGGCCCATGGCATGTCCGCAGACGCGTCGCGGGTCCGTGCAACGCGTGAGGAACGTCTTTCAAACCGTTCTCATGACAGGGATATCTTCTCCGCATCAGCCACGCCATTTGTTCCGACCGGCGAGGGTTTGATGTCCCGGGTCGAGCCCGGCGCGGTTGGGTCGGTCCTGGTACTTGTCGCGCTGATCGCCGGGCTTGGTTACGGCGCCTGGTCGGTCTTGCAAGAGGTGCAGCGGGTTCAATTCGCGCCGGTGGAGCAAACTCCGACGGTCGTGTCCGACCTCAATGTCGATCCTCTTGCGGGCGGCGGCGCTGTCACGCGGGCCGTGCGCGCCCCGACCGAAGTGTCCGGGTATACGCCGCCTCCGGCCGAGCCTGTGGTGCGGTTGTCCCGGCCGCAAGCGCTCGACGCGCCGGTGATGGTGGCGCGGGATGCGCCGATATCGGCGCTGGACCCGTCGATGATGGGGGCCTTCGTGGCCGACGCGGCACCGGCCCCGGAGCTTGTCGCCAGTCCCCAAGACGCAGCGGTGCCCGATCACGTCGCGCCGAGCGGCGTGCAAGTCACCGCCGATCCCGATCCGGGTGTGACGCTCGTGGCTGTCCGCCCGGCCTGGGTGCGGGTGCAAACCTCTGACGGTGCTGTGATTTTCGAGACGATCATGAATGCCGGTGATACCTATTCCGTGCCTCAGACCGAAGACCCGGCAAAGCTGCGGATCGGTGAAAGCGGGGCGGTCTATTTCGCCATCAACGGTCAGCACTACGGGCCGGTCGGGCCGTCGGGTCAGGTCACGTCCAATCTTGCCCTCACCGTGGACGGCCTCACCAGCGCTTATGACGTCGCCGACATTTCAGCCGATTCCGACCTTGCGGAGATCGTCAATGTCGCGGAAGTGCTGCCGACCGATTAACCCGCGTTGCCGCGCCGGACGGGACGAACTAGGTTCGGACCGATAGTTCAACAGCCAGCGTGGCCTGCCGCCGATGTCCCACAATCCGATCCGTCCTTGGCGTAACATCGACCGCCGACCGTCACGGCAAATCATGGTGGGACCCGTGCCCGTGGGGGGCGACGCCCCGATCAGCGTGCAGACCATGACCAACACGGTCACCACCGACATTCCCGGCACGATTGCGCAGGTTCAAGCCGCGGCGGAGGCCGGCGCGGATATCGTGCGCGTGTCGGTGCCCGATCAGGAGTCGTCGAAAGCGCTGAAAGAGATCGTGCGGGAAAGCCCGGTTCCCATCGTGGCCGACATTCACTTTCACTACAAACGGGGGATCGAGGCTGCCGAAGCCGGCGCCGCCTGCCTGCGCATCAACCCGGGCAACATCGGGGATGAAACCCGCGTGCGCGACGTGATCAAGGCCGCCCGGGACAACGGGTGTTCGATGCGGATCGGGGTCAATGCCGGATCGCTCGAAAAGCACCTGTTGGAGAAATACGGGGAACCGACGCCCGATGCCATGGTCGAGAGTGGCCTCGATCATATCAAGGTCTTGCAAGACAACGATTTTCACGAGTTCAAGATCAGCTGCAAAGCCTCGGACGTTTTCATGGCGACGGCGGCCTACCAGATGCTGGCCGAGCAGACGGACGCACCCATCCACCTTGGCATCACCGAAGCGGGCGGCCTGATGACGGGGACGATCAAGTCGGCGATCGGCCTCGGCAACCTGCTCTGGATGGGCATCGGCGACACGATCCGCGTCAGCCTGTCGGCCGATCCGGTGGAAGAGGTCAAGGTCGGTTACGAG
>CAYMMT010000264.1:0-2724 GCA_964391555.1 uncultured Rhodobacterales bacterium | reverse complement strand
CCCGTTCGGCAGCCGCGATAACGGCATTGCCCACATACATGCCCATCGACCCGCCCATGAAGCTGCGCTCCTGCGCCGCGCAGACCACCGGCGTACGTCCGATTTCGCCCTGCGCGACCAGCATCGCCTCTTTCTCGCCAGTGTTTTTCTGCGCGGTCCTGAGCCGGTCGGGGTAGCGTTTCTGGTCGCGGAACTGAAGCGGGTCGGCGATCGGTTCCGGCACCTCGACCTCGGCAAAGATGCCCCCGTCAAAGAGTGCGGTGAATCGGTCGCGCGGCGTGATGCCCATATGGTGGCCGCAGGCGGTGCAGACGTTGAGGTTCTCGCTCAACTCGCGGTGAAACAGCATGGTGCCGCAATCATCGCATTTGCTCCACAGGTTCTCGGGCACTTCGCGGCGCGAGAAGATGGAGTTGATGCGGGGGCGGACGTAGTTGGTGATCCAGTTCATGGCACGCCTGTCTTAATGCTGGTTCGTCAGATAGTCGCGCGCTGGCGGGAATGCAATTCGTGGCAATGCGCGATGCCGGTGTCCGGCAGGGGCAAACCGCTTTGAGATGAGCCTTGGGCGCCCGACGCTAACGCCGAAGCGCGACCCGGGCCGCAAGCCACAGGACCAGAATGAATCCCAGCGACAGGATCACATCGAGAAGCGCCCAAGGCGAGGCGAGCGCGTCGAGGCCCGGGCCAAGGCCGGGTTCCTCATAGGGGTAAAGAAACAGCGCAAAGCCGCTGTCTGGCCCCCCCGCCGGACCGAAGAGGGCAAGGATCGCGAGGTTGTTGGCCGTATGCAGGCCGATCGCAGCCCCCAAGGTTCCGGTGCGGGCGGTGAGATCGGCGCAGGCGAGGCCCAGCAACACGGCCCAGAACGCCCAGAGCACGCCTTCGGCGGCACCGGTGGCGTTCCAGTAGTGCAAGCCGCCAAAAAGGATCGACGGGATCAGCATCCAGACCACGGGCCGGTCATCCAGCGCCGCGAGTTGTTGCTGCAGGTAGCCCCGGAAGATGATCTCTTCCGAGCCGCTCTGGATCAGAACCGCGACCAGCGCCAGCGGCAGGGACAGAACCCAGAGCGGCAGGGGTCTCGTGTCCTCCAGCAGGCTCAGGTCGGCAAAGGGTGGCAGCAGCTCGATGGCAAGAAGCGCCAGAAGGACGGCCCAGCCGACGCGGCGCGCATCCTTCAGCGCCGTGAGAGGCGGGCCGATCAGGCTCCAGCCCGAGCGGCGGTGACGCAGGCGAACCCACTGCACGATGGCCAGCGCCGGGATGGCGTAAAGGCCGAGCGACAGGGCGAGCGAAATGGGCGTGCGGCCTTCGAGCACATCGTAGGTGCCGTCGCCGAAGAGCGGAAACAGGATCAGCGGAGACAGGGCAAAGGCGAAATCAGACAGAACAAGGCCAACCGGAATCAGCCAGAACGCGGTGCCGTCCCGTGCGGGGGCAACGAAATCGGCGTGTCGGGCGTAGGGGTTGGTCATGGGGTGGTGATAGGGGGATGCGGGGGTGGCAGCAAATGGTTCGAATGTGAACAGGGCGGAATCAGGGCCTTAGGCTGCCGACCCATCGCTGGATCGCGGTCCGGTCGTGGGCCGACCCTGCGATAGCAAGACTTGCCTGTATCGCCTGAATCAGAAATGGCCGCTCCGTTCGAAGCGGCCATCCCAAATTACAACCGTTGCCCGGATCAGGCGTTGCCGGTGGCGCTGTCGACGTTGATCGACACACCGGGACCCATTGTGGACGAGAGCGAGACCTTTTTCATGTAGGTCCCTTTCGCGCCCGAGGGCTTGGCCTTTTGCACGGCGTCGACGAAGGCTTTGACGTTCTCTTCGAGCTTTGCGGCGTCGAAGCTGGCCTTGCCGACGCCAGCGTGCACGACGCCGGCCTTCTCGACCTTGAACTGGACCTCGCCGCCCTTGGCAGCCGCCACGGCGTCAGCGACATCCATGGTCACCGTGCCGACCTTGGGGTTCGGCATCAGGTTCCGGGGACCGAGCACCTTACCCAGACGGCCCACGACGGGCATCATGTCGGGGGTGGCGATGCAGCGGTCGAACTCGATGGTACCGCCCTGGACGGTTTCCATCAGGTCCTCGGCGCCCACGATATCGGCACCAGCGGCCTTGGCCTCCTCGGCCTTGTCGCCACGGGCAAAGACGGCCACGCGGACCGTCTTGCCGGTGCCGTTGGGCAGGCTGACCTTGCCGCGAACCATCTGGTCGGCGTGGCGCGGGTCAACGCCCAACTGCACCGCGATCTCGACCGTTTCGTCGAACTTCGCGGTTGCATTACCTTTCACGAGGCCTACAGCTTCGGAGACACTGACGTTCTCCTTGCCGGCAAAGGCCTCGCGGGCGGCGCGGGTTCTTTTTCCAAGCTTTGCCATCTTACTTCACCTCGATGCCCATGGAGCGGGCCGAACCCAGGATGATCTGCATGGCCGCCTCGACGGAGTTCGCGTTGAGGTCCTTCATCTTGGCCTCGGCGATTTCCTTGACCTGAGCCGCCGTCACGGTGCCCACGGTTTCCTTGCCGGGGGCGTTGGCACCCGACTTCAGCTTCGCGGCCTTTTTGAGGAAGTAGGACGCCGGCGGCGTCTTGACGTCCATGGCAAAGGACTTGTCCTGATAGAACGTCACCACGGTCGGGCAGGGGGCACCCGGTTCGAGGTCCTGCGTCTTGGCGTTGAACGCCTTGCAGAACTCCATGATGTTGACGCCGTGC
>CAYMMT010000263.1:0-2762 GCA_964391555.1 uncultured Rhodobacterales bacterium | reverse complement strand
ACAGCCGGGAGGCGCGCAGGTCCTGCAAGGTGACAATCAGATCATCGCTCATTTCTTGCCGCCCTTCTTGCGGATCGGATCGACTTTGAGATCCCCCGCCCAGACGACATTCGGGCCGCGCAGCAACATGGTGCCGAACACAACAGGGATCGGACGGCCTTCCTCGGCCGTCGGCAGGTCGAAATCATCGAGCCCTGCCGCCTTTGGAGCCTCAACTTTCGGCTTGGGCGATAGCGCATAAGAGATCGCCGTCAGCACCAGGCTGGCGACGATCTGGACGACGAAGTTCCAGACCATGATTGCTTCTCAACTGAGGGTCAGACGATGCTGGTGCCGCCAAACGGATTACGGCCGGGGATGTCGGGAAAGCCGCCAAAGTTCAGGAGATTGCCGAACTTGGCCTTGCAGGTGTCACGCCGCAGATCACAGCCGGGGGCGATTTCGACGAGCGCCAGGGCTTCGGGATCGTCGATGGCCGCCTCCAGATCGGGCATCCGGCCGGAAAGCGTCAGGGCATCCCCGACATGCCCGCCGATGAACCCCAGGATGCCCGCGTGGCGCAGCACACCACCCCGGAACCAGCCGTTCGGCAGCGTTGCCGCTTCGGGCACGGTGATCGTCAGGCCTTGATGCGCACTGGCCGTGCTGCCGACGAAAAAACTCTCGATGTCGAGGCGGCAACCCCGGGAATAGAGCGCATGACGACAGAGTCGCTGATACTTGGCGCGCACACCCTCCCGGCGCATGGATGTGAAGAGGGATTCACAGCGTAGAGTGATCCGTCGACCCTCAACTCGGGCCGAGACAACGCGTCCCTTCCAATGCGCAACCACCTCGGCTGGCACCTGTTCGTGGCCGCGAAAGATGGTGAGCGTCGTGACCGCCCGACCGCGGGGCCCGAGATAACGACGGGCGAAGGGATCGGAGAGCGGAAAGGAGACGCTGAGATCGACCCGTCGTGGATCACTGCTCTGAACGACGGAGCCGTGGCTGACGGGCGAAGGGTCCCAGATCAGATCCTCAGTCTCATCAGCAATCGCCCCTGCGGGCGAGGTCCAGATCGTCGCGCGGCTCGTTAACCGCCAGATCTGATCGCTTTCCGCAAAGAGATACAGGAAGTACGGCCGTCCTTCGGCGGTCGATGTTTCGGCAAGATCGTAGGTCATGCGGGTACAGTGGTCATACTGGAGTCTCGATCAGGCTTGCCGCGAACTCGGACCGATTGCCAAAATGCTCGATCTCGATCCGGTCGGTATCGAGCCGCACCTTGGTGAGCAGATGAACCGGCGTTGTGACAGGAATGCTCTTGCCCGGCGCTGCGATAGTCAGCCGAATCCCAAGTGCGTCATAGACGGCGTCGGTGATCTCGCGGAACACCGGGCCAGAGGCGACCTCGAACATCACATGCCGTCCGATCCAGACACCGGGATCGGCGGTGGCCGTGACGACCACGGAGGTGGCCGAAGACGTGACCGATGTCTGCAGGACCAGTTCCCGGCCCCAGGTCGGAAGCCAGAAGGCATGTTGGCGGCCACGCAACACGTACAGCCAGCGGCGGCGCGACCAGCGGGCCTTGCCTCGGTCAACGAGGGTGATGGTCGACCGACGCTGGACATGGGTCAGCACCGGTTCGATCACGATGGGACCGAAGCCGTTGTCGATGTACTCGACGGATTGCGCGACGCTTTCGGCCAATGGCTGGCGGAGCACGGCCGGATCGGTCAGCACGTCGAGCCCAAGGTGGGTTGGATAGCTGCTGGCCGGTACCGCCATTGCCTCCTGCAGGGTGAAACGCGCCGTGACCGTTCCCATTCCCTGACGGCGCCGGTCGATCTCGACGGGCCGCGTCTGGATCCCGATGCCAACCGGGGCCACGATCGGATGCACAAGCGTCACGCCCACTGGCGCGGCCAGCTCCAGCCTGTCCGGAAGGACCGCGCTGACCTCGACGAGGACTGCGCCCCCTCCATCGGCGGCGATGACGGCCTGTCCTGGTGCCTCGAAGATTCCCTCGCTGGTATCTACGAACACCACAAGGTCGGCGGCATCCATTGCTGCCGTCGCAGGGCGCGCCAGATGCCAGAGAGGCAGGATCCAATCGTCGAGCACCCCCGCCCGGGCGAACTCAGCGGCACGTGCGAGGCCGGTCCCATCGAGTAAATGCGTGTAGGTCAGGATCGACCGCGGTCCCGTCCGCAGCGCGATACGCTGTTCGGCCGCCTCGGTGATCAGCGTGTCGGTGTTCCATTCCAGCACCTCAGAGACCGGTTGGCGTACAGGGAAAGGCCAGAGGTCAGGCATCAAGGCCTCCCCGATTGCGCCGGATCACGTTGACGATCAGTCGTTCGCCCGCGGGCGTCGCCAGATAATCGCCGACGATGGACGGATCGAGCACGTTGACGATACGGGTCGCGGACTGAGCGCCCTGACCCTCACCACTCGCCTCAACGCCAAGCCGACCGCCTCGGCCCCGGCGCAAAGGCAGGATCGCCTCCGGGCCTGCTTCACCCATCAGCCCGATGCCGCGGGCAAAGGGAAACACCGTCGGGCGAGAGACCACACCGCCGCTAGCAAAGGCTGTAATCTCGCCCGCCTGCCCAAAGGCACCGCCGCGTGCGAAGGTGCCGCCAATCCCGAACAGACCGCCAATCAGCCCGGCAAAACATCCGGTCACAATCAGGGCCACAAGAAATGGGATCAACTCAACCGTCATGCCGGGACGGCCTCTCGCATGGCTTGTAGCGCCCGATCAATGACATCCA
>CAYMMT010000262.1:0-2775 GCA_964391555.1 uncultured Rhodobacterales bacterium | reverse complement strand
CCTTCCTGTTTGCGACGATGAACCGTCTGTGGGACTGGGAGCCTTGTGTCGAGCCGAAGGGCGTGAGGTGAGGGATCCGCTGCGAGGGCTGACCCGATCGACGGAGTTTGAAAGAGAGGATGCCAAGCAAGGCGGCGACACCTGAACCGCTCACAACGGCGAGCTTTGCTGGGGCCGCGATCGGGGTTGCATCGAAGGCCGCGCCGGGATCGGACAGTGCCCCTAGCGTCAGCTCGTGATTTGTGTGAAGACCGATGAGGAAGAAGAAGACCGTCAGAAGGCCCTGATTTATCCACTCGATCAGAGGGGCTTCGATTGCCCAGGTGCCCGCCCCAACCTGCAGAGGCAGGTGATGCACAATCGCATAAATGTCCGCCAACGGCGAGTTCGCGGCCACCATACCCAGAGCAAGACCGACGAGCATGGCGAACCCCGCGCGCCGCCCGTCGCGGAACGATTGCGTGGCAATATCCGTCAACTGTGGGTGGGCTCATCTTGCGGCGCCAGCCAGCGAGACAGGTAGGCGCGTTCAAACAGGAACACGCTGCAAATCGCGAGAACCGCATAGGCGACGATGGCCGGATCGCTCTGCATCTTCATCGCAGTGAACGCGACGAGAACAATCGCATCGAACCCGAGGGCCGCAAGGAGCACGACACCCGAGGCGCCGATCTCCGCCCGGCGGAAACGCCAGACACCCCAGTGCACGAGCATATCCATGGTCAGATAGAAGAACGCGCCCAGCGACGCGATGCGGCTCAGATCGAAGAACACGGCAAGGAAGGATGCTATGACCACCGTATAGACCAGCGTATGCCGCTGGATCGGGCCGGACATGCCGAAATGGCTGTGGGGGATCATCTTCATATCCGTCAGCATGGCCAGCATCCGCGAGACGGCAAAGACACTTGCCAGCACCGCCGAGGCCGTCGCCACAACGGCCAAGAGGACCGTCAGCAGAAAACCCACCTGCCCCAGTGCCGGTTTTGCCGCTTCGGCGAGCGAATAATCCTTGGCGGCGATGATCTTATCTATGGTCAAGCTGGAGCCAACACCGAAAGCCACAAGCAGATAGACGACCACACACAGCGCAATCGAAAGTATGATCGCGCGACCGACGTTGCGGGTGGGCTCAGTGATTTCGGCGCCGCTGTTGGTGATCGTCGTAAACCCCTTGAATGCAAGAATGGCAAGCGCGACGGAGGCCACGAACCCCGTTGCACCGAAATTGCCGGCACCCTGCGAGGAGGCGGCGAAACCGAACCCGCTCGACCAAAGGGCGGCAATCCCGAAGAGCGCGATGCCGCCGATCTTGATTGCGGCCATGACCATCGAGAACAATCCGACCGACCGGTTGCCCGCGATGTTGACCAGATATGCGAAGAGGATCACCCCGACGGCAAGGATGGGCACAAGTGGCCCGCCCTCGACGTCGAAGGCGCGCAGGAGGTAGGTGGAGAAGGTGCGGGCAACGAGGCTCTCGGCGATCACCATGCTGAGCGCCATCAGTAGCGCCGCACCCGCCGCAATCGCCCCTGTCCCGTAGCACTTCTGCAGGATCATCCCGATACCCCCCGCCGAGGGCCATGCGTTGGACATCTTGATGTAGCTGTAGGAACTGACCCCGGTCACGATTGCGCCGATGATGAAAGCGACGGGAAAGAACGGCCCGGCAAGTTCGGCGATCTGCCCGGTCAGGGCAAAGATCCCTGCCCCGATCATGACGCCGGTGCCCATGGCAATGGCGCCGCCAAGTGTGATGGAATTCTTCTTGTAGCCGGCGCCATCGTGGTCGTGGTTCATCCTTGATCTTCCTTGAGCCTTGGCTGTCTTTTCGACATGCCGTTCATACGTAACACTCTTAAAATTTAACGGAGTGGTCAGCACGTATTCCCATGCCACATCAGGTCATGCGGTTGGTGCGTTTATTGGGGTCATGGCCGAGCACACGGTCAAGCTATCGTCACGGCGCCGCGCTCTCGGGCAATCCCGGCAAAAACGCCGGAACGGACCCTGCATATCTTTCCCAGGCCTCGCCAAACCGGGCACGGCTGTCGTCCTCCTCACGACTCGCCAGTCGTGCATACATCCAGACGAGAACCGGGAACATGGCGAGCGTCAGGATTGTCGGCCATTGCACGAGGAACCCGGCCATGATGAGAACGAAGCCCACATATTGCGGATGCCGTATCCGGGCGTAAGGACCCGTGACTGCCAAACGTCCCTGCCGCTGCGCATTCCAGAGATGGTGCCAGGCCACCGAGATCAGCCAGAAGCCGGTACCGATCAGCACGAAGCTGAACAGATGGAATGGCCCGAAATGCGGGTTCGCACGCCAGCCAAAGATCATTTCCGGCAGGTGTCCGCTGTCATGAGCGAACCAATCGACCCCGGGCCAGGTGGACTGCAGCCACCCCGACAGGACGAAGATCGTCAGGGGAAAACCGTACATCTCGACGAAGAGCGCGACGATGAAGGCACTGAAGGCACCGAAGCTGCGCCAGTCGCGCGATGTCTGCGGCTTGAAGAAGCTGAACGCGAACAGGATGAAGACCGCGGAATTGACGATCACGAGCGTCCACAGGCCGTAAGAGGAGCCCGGGTCGGTCATAATCCGTCGTCTCCCGGCCCGCGCCCACCGTGACCGCCGTGGCCACCGTGGCCGCCATGCATGAAGAAATGCATCCCGACGCAAATCAGCAGCGGCAGAAACAGCACCCACTGGCTGGCGAAGATATGCACGCGGTGCTCATAACCGAGCAAAAGCCCCCCAAG
>CAYMMT010000261.1:0-2783 GCA_964391555.1 uncultured Rhodobacterales bacterium | reverse complement strand
TTTTGGTTTACATGTATCGTCAGCGGGACAATTTTGGTAGCTACTGCTGCAGCATCAGGGATAAGCGTATGGAGCAACCTCGATTTCGTCATCAACCTGCTGCGACATCCGACCTTCCTGTCGAATGAATACACCACGAAATTCATCGACACCTCCGAGGACCTCTTCGACTTCAAACCGCGCCGCGACCGGGCGACGAAAATCCTGACCTATATCGCGGACGTGACGGTGAACGGGCACCCCGAGACCGAGGGCCGCCCGGCCCCGCCGGCGGATGTGAAGGAACCCCGCGCGCCGGCGACATCGGGCGCGGCCCCGGACGGCACCCGCCAGATCCTTGACAAGGACGGCCCCGAAGCGGTGGCGGCATGGATGAAGGCGCAGGAACGCCTGCTGATTACCGACACCACCATGCGCGACGGCCACCAGTCGCTTCTTGCCACGCGCATGCGGTCCATCGACATGATCCGGGTGGCCCCGACCTATGCCGAGAAGATGAGCGATCTTTTCTCCATGGAATGCTGGGGTGGCGCGACCTTTGACGTGGCCTACCGGTTCCTGCAGGAATGCCCGTGGCAACGGTTGCGCGACATTCGCGCCAAGATGCCGAACATTCTGACCCAGATGCTGCTGCGCGCCTCCAACGGGGTCGGCTACACGAACTACCCCGACAACGTCGTGGAGTTCTTCGTGAAGCAGGCCGCCGCCTCGGGTGTCGATGTCTTCCGTGTCTTCGACAGCCTGAACTGGGTCGAGAACATGCGCGTCGCAATGGACGCCGTCGTGGCCTCGGGCAAGATCTGCGAGGGCACGATCTGCTACACCGGCGATCTCTACGACGAGAGCCGGTCGAAATACGACCTGAAATACTACGTCGCCATGGCCAAGGAACTGGAGGCCGCCGGGGCCCATGTGCTGGGCGTCAAGGACATGGCCGGCCTCCTGAAACCACGTCAGGCGACGGACCTGATCAAGGCGCTGAAAGACGCCGTGGACCTGCCGGTGCATTTCCACACCCACGACACCTCGGGTGCGGCCATCGCCACGATCATGGCCACCGCCGAGGCTGGTGTGGACTGCGTGGATGCGGCCATGGACGCCTTGTCAGGCAACACGTCGCAGCCAACGCTCGGCTCGGTTGTCGAAGCGATGAGAGGCGGGCCGCGGGATACCGGGCTCGACATCGCGGCGATCCGGGAAATCTCCAACTACTGGGAGCAGGTGCGCGAGCATTACGCCGCCTTCGAATCCGGCCTGCAAGCCCCCGCCTCGGAGGTCTACCTGCACGAGATGCCGGGCGGTCAGTTCACCAACCTCAAGGCGCAGGCGCGGTCCCTGGGGCTGGAGGAGCGCTGGCACGAGGTCGCGCAAACCTATGCCGACGTGAACCAGATGTTCGGCGATATCGTGAAGGTCACGCCATCGTCAAAGGTCGTGGGTGACATGGCGCTGATGATGGTGTCCCAAGGATTGAGCCGCGCCGATGTCGAGGACCCCTCCAAAGACGTCAGCTTCCCCGACAGCGTCATCGACATGATGAAGGGCAACCTCGGGCAGCCCCCGGGCGGCTGGCCCAAGGCGATCCAGAAGAAGATCCTGAAGGACGAGGATCCGATCACAGACCGGCCGGGCAAGCACCTCGCTCCGGTCAACCTCGACGACGTGAGGACAACCGCCGAGGGCGAGCTGAGCCAGAGCCTCGATGACGAGGACCTCGCGGGTTATCTGATGTACCCCAAGGTCTATTCCGACTACGCGCGCCGCCACGACACCTACGGCCCGGTGCGGACCCTGCCGACGTCCACCTTCTTCTACGGCATGGAGCCGGGCGACGAGATCGCGGTGGAGATCGATCCGGGCAAGACGCTCGAAATCCGGTTCCAGGCCCAGAGCGAGACCGACGACAAGGGCGAGGTCCGGGCGTTTTTCGAACTGAACGGCCAGCCGCGCACGATCCGCGTTCCGAACCGCAAGGCCGCTGCCTCCAGCGCGGCGCGCCCCAAGGCCGAGGTGGGCAACCCCGCCCATGTCGGGGCACCGATGCCGGGGGTCGTGGCCTCAGTCGGCGTGTCGGCGGGGCAGAAGGTGAGCGAAGGCGACCTTCTTCTGACCATCGAGGCGATGAAGATGGAGACGGGCCTGCACGCCGAACGCGACGCCGTGGTCAAGGCCGTCCACGTCCAGGCCGGGGGTCAGATCGACGCCAAGGACCTGCTGGTCGAGTTCGAGTAGTTGGGCATGCGACTTGCCGCCCTGTCCGTCCTCGTGCCGGATTACGACGCGGGGATCGCATTCTTCGTTGACAAACTGGGGTTTGAACTGCGGGAGGACACCGACCTGGGCGGCGGCAAGCGCTGGGTCCGGGTGGCACCGGCGGGCGCGGAAACGGTGTTCCTGCTGACCCGGGCCTCCGGACCGAAGCAGGAGGCCGCGATTGGCGCCCAGGGCGGCGGTCGGGTCTGGCTGTTTCTCGAAACGGACGATTTCACCCGGGATCACGCGGCCTTCCTCGACCGGGGCGTGGTCTTCGAGGAGGAGCCTCGGGTTGAGTCCTACGGCACCGTCGCCGTGTTCCGAGACCCCTTTGGCAACCGCTGGGACCTGATCGAGTTCGCGGCTTCCAAACCTGCCGGTTAGGGGAGAATTTCCTATTGCAGGGACGGGTCAGAGGGTCTATCTGACCCCTCACGAAACGGATGCGGGTGTAGCTCAGGGGTAGAGCATTACCTTGCCAAGGTAAGGGTCGTGAGTTCGAATCTCATCACCCGCTCCAGTTTCCTTCC
>CAYMMT010000260.1:0-2797 GCA_964391555.1 uncultured Rhodobacterales bacterium | reverse complement strand
GTTCTCGGTGGTCGCCGGAACACCCAACAGGGGCGGCATGATCAACGGCCTGATGACCCTCAGCGGAGCCTGGGACAAGATCAGGACGGACCCGATCATCCGGATGATGGTGATCTCGCTCGGGTTCTACGGCATGTCGACCTTCGAAGGCCCGATGATGTCGATCCGCGCGGTCAACTCCCTGTCGCACTACACCGACTGGACCATCGGGCACGTGCATTCCGGCGCTCTGGGCTGGAACGGCATGATCACCTTCGCCGCGCTCTACTTCCTGACGCCGAAGCTCTGGAACCGGGAACGGCTTTATTCGCTCAGCCTCGTCAACTGGCACTTCTGGCTCGCCACCATCGGGATCGTGCTCTACGCGGCGTCGATGTGGGTCACGGGCATCATGGAGGGCCTGATGTGGCGTGAGGTGGATGCCAACGGGTTCCTTGTGAACTCCTTCGCCGACACCGTGAGCGCGAAGTTCCCGATGTACATCGTCCGGGGTCTGGGTGGGGTGATGTACCTGACCGGGGCACTGATCATGTGCTACAACCTGTGGATGACGGTCCGCGGACAGAAGGCAATTGAACCTGCCTCCTCCGCCACCGCCACCCCCGCCGAATAAGGAGACCTTCAAAGATGGCTATCCTTGATAAGCACACAGTTCTTGAAAAGAACGCCACGCTGCTTCTCGCCGCCTCCTTTGTGGTGGTCACCGTTGGCGGCATCGTGGAGATCGCACCGCTCTTCTACCTCGAAAACACGATCGAGGACGTGGAGGGAATGCGGCCCTATTCACCGCTCGAACTCACCGGTCGGGAGATCTACCTGCGCGAAGGCTGCTATGTCTGCCACAGCCAGATGATCCGTCCAATGCGCGATGAGGTCGAGCGTTACGGGCATTATTCCCTCGCGGCAGAAAGCCAATACGACCATCCCTTCCAGTGGGGCTCCAAACGCACCGGGCCGGATCTGGCCCGGGTGGGCGGGCGCTATTCGGATGAATGGCACGTGCTGCACTTCTCCGATCCGCAATCCGTTGTCCCTGAATCGGTGATGCCATCGTATGCCTATCTCACCGACAATATGATCGACGGAGAATACATTCAGGACCTGATGGCGACAAATCGTCTGGTCGGGGTCCCCTATACGGACGAAATGCTCGAAGTGGCACAAGCCGACTTCCGTGTGCAGGTGGATCCGGACGGGGACTGGGACGGGCTTCTCGAACGCTATCCAGGTGCGCAGGTCCGCAACTTCGACGGTGAACCGGGTATCTCCGAGATGGATGCCCTGATCGCTTACATGCAGATGCTCGGGACCCTGGTGGACTTTTCCACCTTCACGCCCGATGCGAGCCGCTGAGGGGGGCACAGATGCAAGATACATACACCCTCTGGCAGCAGATCGCGGACAGCCGTACCGTGATGACCATGTTCGGAGTGTTCATCGTGGTGATTGCCATCGCGCTGAGGCCGGGCAGCCGCAAGCTTCATGACAACGCCGCGCAGGTGCCGTTCCGGCATGATGACGCACCAGCATCTGACACGCCCGAAAATCAAAGCGCCCGCGCGGCGGGCTCCGAACCGATGGAGGCTCGGACATGAGTGACAAGCATCAAGACGAATCCAAGGTGAACGAGGCCGGAAACACGACGACCGGCCACTCCTGGGATGGGATCGAGGAATGGAACAACCCCCTGCCGCGATGGTGGGTCTGGACGTTCTATGTCACGATTATCTGGGGGATTGGCTACACGATCGCCTATCCGGCATGGCCGCTTGTGTCGTCAGCCACTGCCGGGGTCCTCGGGTTTTCGACCCGCGCCCAGGTGGCGGAAGATATCGCCGCCGTCGACGAGCGAAATGCCGAGATTATTGCGGAACTCGCCGCGGTCGACTTGCGGACCCTGACTGAAAACGAGGAACTCAACAACTTTGCCGTGAACGCCGGTGCCGCGGTGTTCCGGGCGAGTTGTTCCCAGTGTCACGGCTCGGGCGCCGCCGGGTCGACGGGGTTCCCGAACCTGATCGACGACGACTGGTTGTGGGGCGGCAGGATCGATGAGATCGCCTGGACGGTCGCAAACGGCATCCGGAACGAAACCAGCCCCGATGCCCGTTGGTCACAAATGCCGGCGTTCGGGGCCGATGAACTTCTGTCCGATGATGAGATTGATCAGGTTGTCAATTATGTCCTGTCGCTCTCGGGACAGGATCATGACGCCGATTTGGCGACCGACGGCGCAGTGGTCTTTGCCAACAACTGCGCGGCCTGTCACGGGGAACAAGGCACGGGCAGCCTCATGCAAACGCGTGAGTTCCAGGATCCAGAGGATTACTTCCCTGATGAAGAACTCAATGGCGCCCCCAACCTTGCCGATGCCATCTGGCTCTACGGTGGGACCGAGGAAGCCATCCATGCCAGTGTCTACGGTGCCCGATTCGGGGTGATGCCGGCCTGGTCGGCGGAATACCGTCCCGCCATTGGCCTGACACCAGCCGAAATCAATGCGGTCTCTGCCTACGTCCACCAGTTGGGCGGCGGCGAATAACCTGATCTCTCCCCGGCGGGCCGATTTCCCGGGCCCGTTGCAACTCCATGGCGGCGCATTTGCTTGCGTCGCCATTTTTCATAGAAATTTGTGCTTTTGTTTAACCATCCCTTAAGCAACACCGGCGAAATTGTTGCAGTAAAATGAAAATGGCCGGGCGGGCGTTATGGCGCTGACACAAAGGACACCAGACAGCTCGCCAGCGATCCTGACCCAATTGGCTGAAACCGGCAGCGTGTCACAGGTTCTTGCCGC
>CAYMMT010000259.1:0-2800 GCA_964391555.1 uncultured Rhodobacterales bacterium | reverse complement strand
GGCCGGACGCCGGAACAGGTGTCTTCGGACTGACGACCGAAAGCCGCGGTCGGCTCAAGCGACGCTTCATCTGGCTGGGATATCTCCTGATGCTGGCCTCGCTCATGGTGCTCTGGACCGAGGTCAACGGTATTGCCGGAACATCGGCGGCGGTTCTGCAGTTTCCCTTCGGTGTGGCGGTCGCCATTGCACTGTTTCAGATCGGGCGGGTCATGCTTCTGGGGGGTGTGGCTGATGAGGCGCAGGACGAAGCAGAGACAATCCGGCCGTTCCGCGAGCGTGTGCTTTCTCTTGTGGGGCGGCTCTTGATCCTTGGCGCGGCGCTGGGCGTTGCCCTTGCCGCACTTGGCTTCGTGGCGGCCTTCGAGATGATCGTTTTTCCGCTTGCCGGCACTCTTTACCTGTTGGGCGCCCTCGTGCTCTCCCAACGGCTGGCCTTTGACCTCTACGCGCTGATCGCCGGTGAGGACGACAAGGGTGGCGCCGGCGGGTTGGTACCGGTGAGCATTGCTTTCCTGCTGACACTGGCGGCTTTGCCGCTCCTGGCGCTTCTCTGGGGTGCGCGCACCACGGACCTCACCGAACTCTGGGCGCGGTTCCAGGAGGGGTTCGACATTGGCGGGACGGTGATCTCGCCCGGGAATTTCCTGACGTTCGTGATCGTCTTCGTCGTGGGCTATTCGGCGGTCCGTCTGTTGCAGACGGCGCTCAAGACGTCTGTGCTGCCACGCACGCGGATGGATATCGGTGGACAGAACGCGGTCAGCGCCGGGGTCGGCTACGTGGGCATGTTCCTGGCCGCGGTGGTTGCGATCACGATGGCGGGGATCGACCTGACAGGGCTGGCTCTGGTCGCGGGTGCGCTGTCGGTCGGTATCGGCTTTGGCCTGCAGAACATCGTATCGAATTTTGTCTCTGGCATCATCCTGCTGATCGAACGTCCGATATCCGAAGGCGACTGGATCGAGGTTGGCGGTCAGATGGGTTACGTGCGCTCGATCTCCGTCCGCTCGACCCGGATTGAGACATTCGACCGGACAGATGTCATCGTTCCCAACGCGGATCTCGTGTCGGGCACCGTGACGAACTACACGCGTGGCAATTCCGTCGGAAGGCTCATCGTTTCGGTGGGCGTTGCCTATGGGACGGATACGCATCAGGTCTCGGCAATCCTGCAGGAGATTGCGGAGGCCCATCCGATGGTGATCCTGAACCCCAAGCCTTTGGTTGTATTTCAGGGCTTCGGCGCTGACAGCCTCGATTTCGAGATACGGGCGATCCTGCGGGATGTGAACTGGATCATGAGCGTGAAGACCGAGATAAATCACGAAATCAACCGAAGGTTCACCGAAGAAGGCATCGAGATACCGTTCGCGCAGCGCGATGTCTGGCTCCGAAACCCCGAATCCCTGCGGAGCGGTGCCGTCGCTACTCCGCCAACACCAGATCCCGGACCGGCCTCGGACGCGGCTCCCGTTGATCCCGATGGAGAACCCGAATGACCGAGTTGTTGTTTCGATCGGAGCCCTACCTTCGCGAGGCGGGGGCCATGGTGGAGCGGCTGACCGAAGAGGGTGGAATCGTACTCGATCAGACAGTGTTCTACCCAACGGGTGGAGGACAACCCGGCGACAGCGGGCGCCTGTCCTGGGATGGCGGCGAGATAGAAATCGCGACTGCGGTCAAGGGTGAAGACGAGGAGGTCGTGTTGGTTCCTGCCGAGCCTGCCAAGTTGCCGCCGCCGGGGACCGGGGTGCGCCAGGAACTGGATTGGGAGCGCCGGCACAAGTTGATGCGCGTCCACACGGCGCTTCATCTTCTGTCCGTGGTTATCCCCTTGCCGGTGACCGGAGGGTCGGTCTCGGCCGAAAAGGGCCGTCTTGATTTCGACATGGCCGAAGCACCGGAGGACAAGGCGGCTCTCGAACAGGATCTCAATCGCCTGATCGCCTGCGACTTCCCGGTGACAGAGGAGTGGATCACAGAGACAGAGCTGGATGCCAACCCGGGTCTGGTCAAGACGATGTCGGTGCAGCCGCCGCGAGGAGCAGGGCGCATTCGTCTGGTTCGGATCGGCAAGGGGGAAAACACGGCCGACTTGCAGCCCTGCGGCGGCACCCACGTTCAGGGTACGCTCGAGATCGGCCGGGTGCGGCTTGGAAAGATCGAGAAGAAAGGTCGCCAGAACCGGCGGGTCTATTTGCACCTGGAATAAGGCGATATGTGACCGACAGGGTTGCGACAGCGGTGGACACGGGCGCCCCGCGACAGAACACCAAGTCGGGAAAACCGCCATAGGTCCGTTCCCGGAGCCGCGTTACCCTTGGTAAATCACCGAACCAAGGGGGAACCGACATGGTGGATTTCAAGCATTCCATTGCCCGCGTGGCGGTGTGGAACCTGGCCGGGAACAATATTTTTGCGCCTGAGGTTGGCATTGCCCCTGACAGCGAAAAAGCGGAACGACAGGCTGAAGGTCTGGCACTGCTCGACGCCGAACTGGTCACCCTGGTCGAAGTCAGCCCGATGTCCCACATCGACCGGCTGGCCCAGATCCTGGAGGACGACTACGGTGTCGCCTACGACCGCACGATCCTCCGGCAACAAAGCGGCAATATCCATATCGGGTTTCTTCACAAACCTGGCGTGGCCGTCACAAATCCCCGATTCATTCCCGGCTCGGAAGGGGATTACGCCAACGGACGCCAGGCGATTGCCGTCGATGTCGGGATTGGGAAATTCAAGGCGGTCCTGATCGGCGTCCACCTCAAGTCCGGGCGCGACCGCGATAATCAGGCGC
>CAYMMT010000258.1:0-2807 GCA_964391555.1 uncultured Rhodobacterales bacterium | reverse complement strand
AACCGTCTCTGCTCCCGGCTCGACAATGTCCTGCCGAAACCGGAATTCCCCTTCCCCATCGATGCTCAGCCCGGTCAGCAGTTCGGCCAGTTGCGTGACATCGGTCTGGGTATAGGCCCCGTCCACACCCACGGTGTGCAGTTCCAGCAGCTCCCGCGCGAGGTTTTCGTTCAACCCCTGATCCCGCCGCAAACCCACCCGCGAATTCGGCCCGATGGAGCGCGCCTGATCGAGGTAGACCAGCATCATCGGATGCAGCACCACCGCCGTCAGCATGTCGGCAAAGCGCCCGGTCAGGTGGGGCCGGATCGCATCGGTGATGAACGGCGTTACCAGATGCGTGGTCAGACCCTGCCGCGCCCGAACCGTGAAGTGGTCGGCCCAGAATGCCGTCAGCCGCTCCCTCAACCCGTCGCCCGTGGTGACCGCACGCGCAAAGACCGCCATGGCATTGCGAATGACACCGGCCCGGGCCTGATCCCTGAGCATCCGCTGCGCCTCGGCGGCCGCCTCTTCAGCGGCGGTGCCTCGCGCATCATGACGGACCGTCGCAGCCTCTCGCAGCTCCGCTACGGTGGGCTGCATCTGCGATTGGCCGGGGATTGGAAACGCCTCTGCGGCCAGATCCGGCCCGGTCAGCGCCGACAACATCTCGGCGACACTGCGGGGGTCTTTCACGGCGGGCGACCTGCCCATGCCAAACCGCCGAGACGCGATGACCGGATCAAATCCCATATGCACTGCCTCCTGCTGCGTGACAGGTTATACGATCATATGAGTGTTTTCCGTCGCGGAGGAAGCGATCACGCGCGAACCGCAGCGCAAAGTGTGGTCAAATCGTCTGGCAACGGTTGGCGCGGCGGAACTCCTTGATGTGCTCGATCCGGAACACATAGGGCCGCCGCTCGGTCACCTTGGTCATGACATCATGCGGGTACGTGCTGTGGTCGGAATCGTCGACACCCACGACGGATTTCAGCAGGACATGCCCCATCTCATGCGCCACTGTCGCCTCGGTTGCGTCTTTGCCAATCCAGCAGACCGAGCCGGTGGCCGAAAAATCGGAATTGCCAAACTCGTCCGGAAACGTGTCCACGAACAGGATGTTCATATGGGTGGCGCCAAGCCGCATGTTGCTGTGGTCTTCGATGACCTTCTTCGCATCAGCCAAAGTGCAGTCCGGATCATCCACGATTGCCTGGTCTGCGGCGGATAGCTTCACCGATTGGCCTTTCTGCAGTTAAACCTTGATGCCGTAATGGCCATAGACCTCCTGCGCCGTCATCAGAAACTGATGTATCGGCAGGTTCGGGGGAATGGTTGACATGCTTTGCAGGACGATCTTGTGCTTGAACCCACCGATGGCCCTTTCAAGCTTGGCCAGCGTATTGGCGCCAACGGCACCGTCATCGGTAACAGGTACCCCACCCAGCGTGGATCGTTGAAATTCCTGCACCTTGTCGAATGTCTCGGAACCGTAGTCGCCATCGGGGCTCATGCGTTTTCCACCAACGGATTTTGGCATCGCGTGGCCCAGGTCAATCAAGGCCGCCTGAACAAGGTGGACACCGTGCCCTTCGACCCTTTGGACAACCAGGGACTGTTGGCAAGGGCAGATGAAAGCTGGGGGCAATTCGTGAATCGGGGGGAGGTCAACGGCATAGCGCAATCCTTGAGTAAATTGGAGCTTTGAAGAACAGCCCCAGCTTACCCGATTTCGCGCTTTACCTTAAGTCAGCCTTTCCCTACCCGGCACCTCACTCCTCGGGCGGCAGCACCCGAACGCCCAATTCACGGAGCTGTTCGTTCGTGGGCTCGGACGGCGCGCCCATCATCAGGTCCTCGGCCCGCTGGTTCATCGGGAACATGATGACCTCGCGGATGTTTTCCTCGTCCGCCAGCAGCATCACGGTCCGGTCGATGCCGAGCGCGCAGCCGCCGTGGGGCGGGGCGCCGTAGTGGAACGCGGTGTAGAGACCACCGAAGCGCGACTGCACTTCCTCCTCGGAGTAACCCGCGATTTCAAAGGCTTTGACCATCAGGTCCGGGATGTGGTTCCGGATCGCGCCGGAGACCAATTCATATCCGTTGCAGGCCAGATCGTATTGATAGCCCATGACGTCGAGCGGATCGCCGTTCAGCGCCTCAAGCCCCCCCTGAGGCATGGAGAAGGGGTTGTGTTCGAAGTCGATCTCGCCGGTTTCTTCGTCCTTCTCGTAGATCGGGAAATCCACGATCCAGGCAAAGGCAAAGCGGTTTTCGTCGGTGAGTTTCAGCTCCCGCCCGATCTCGTCACGGGCCTTGGCCGCGACCTTGATGAAAGACGCTCGTTTGCCACCCAGGAAGAACGCCGCAGCGCCCACGCCGAGGCCGAGCTGCTGGCGGATCGCCTCGGTCCGTTCCGGGCCGATGTTTTTGGCGAGTGGACCTGCGGCCTCCATCTGGCCATCGGTTTCGCGCCAGAAGATATACCCCATTCCTGGCAGCCCTTCCTTCTGCGCGAAGGCATTCATGCGGTCGCAGAACTTGCGCGAGCCACCGCCCGGCGCGGGGATCGCGCGGACCTCGGTGCCCTCCTGCTCCAAGAGCTTGGCGAAGATCGCAAAGCCCGAGCCGCGGAAATGCTCGGAGGCATCCTGCATCTCGATCGGGTTCCTGAGGTCGGGTTTGTCGGTGCCGTAGGTCGCCATGGCCTCGGCGTAGGGGATCTGCGGCCATGAGGCCGGATCGTCGACCTTGCGACCACCGCCGAACTCCTCGAACACGCCCGCGATCACCGGGGCAATGGTGTCAAAGACGTCCTGCTG
>CAYMMT010000257.1:0-2910 GCA_964391555.1 uncultured Rhodobacterales bacterium | reverse complement strand
TGTGCGCTCCCAGAGGTTCAAGCTCTGCAAGCAGCGCGAAGGACTTCTCGGTCGCGAATAGGCGGTTCGCCCTGCGGTCCTCGGGGTCAGGTCGGCGTTCAACCAGTCCCCGCTCCACCAACCGGTCGACGAGCTTGCCGGTTGCCGCTGTCTTCAGTTCAAGGCGCGTGGCCAGCCCGGTCTGTGTCAGACCCTGCTGCTGGGACAGGATCCCGATGGCGAGCCACTTCAGGCGCGTCAGGTCATAGGGTTTGAGCATCTCGTCGATCCTGAGGCGGATGAGATGCGCGATGTCGTGAAACATCGACCCGACAATATCATCTTGCTTGCGTATCATGGCTCGCAAGTAAGCATGTAAGCAGATAATATGCTAACATATTATATGGCGAAATGCATCATGGCTGGTATGCACGCGGCGCATGGCTTGGCGGCATTTTTGAAATGCCCGGAGCCTTTCGGCCACCATGGCAATTGATCAAACAGCGTCATGGCACAATACCTTGGAGCATGAAAACGCTTGTGATCTTGGGGGCCGTCGCCGCAACTGGAGCCTTGCTTGCCTGGCCCCGCCTTGCACGCGCGCGGCTGTGGCGCGCTTCCATCACGCCAATGGCGTCGATCATCGGCAGCGGTTTTTTGGTGATCGGACCCATTCTGAATACGTCTTTCGGCAAGTTCGCACCATGGGTCATGCTGGCGCTCTGTGCGGCTGCATATTCTCTGGGCTCGGCAATCCGGTTCAATATCCTGCGCATCGACCGCACGGGGACACGAACCCCCCTGGAAATCCGGCTGGAGACGGTGGCTTCGTGGTCGCTTGCCTTCGCCTACGTGATCTCCGTGGCCTATTACCTGAACCTTCTTGGCGCCTTCGCCGTCACCATGACGCCGCTCGAGGGCGCGAACTATCCACGGTTGGTAACAAGTGCCGTCTTCGCCGTGATCCTCGTGGTGGGCTGGACGCGCGGGTTTGGGGCGCTTGAACGGCTTGAACAGGTCTCGGTCGGGATGAAACTCGCGATCATCGCGGGTCTTCTGGTGGGGCTGGCATGGTTTTTTGCCGAAGAGGTCGCCCGGGACGCATTGGTCATTGCCCCCGCCACGGTTACGGGCTGGTCGGCGGTGGTTCTGGCCTTTGGCCTGCTGGTGACCGTGCAGGGTTTTGAAACCTCGCGCTATCTGTCCGCCGAATACGATGCCGCAGAGCGCGTTCGATCCATGCGGGTCGCACAGGCCGTCTCCACGTCGATCTACATGCTCTATATCGGCCTGATGGCGTTCATCTTTGCGCCCGATACGCTGGAGCTCAGCGAAACGGCCATCATCGACCTGATGGCGCTGGTCGCGCCGATCCTGCCGGGCCTGTTGGTGATCGCTGCGGTGACAGCCCAGTTCAGCGCGGCCGTCGCGGATACCGGAGGGGCCGGTGGGCTCCTGTCCGAGTTGACGCGGCAACGGTTGAGCCCACGGTCGGGGTACGCCATTCTTGTCGCCCTCGGCCTTGCGCTGACATGGGGCGCCAGCGTCTTCGAGTTGATCAGCTATGCCTCGCGGGCCTTCGCGGTCTATTACGGCCTGCAATGCCTGATCGCCGCGATCGGGGCGGCGGCCACCAAGGCGGCACCCCTCCGGTCGATGGCGTTTCTTGCCCTGGCGGTTTTGGCCTTTGCCGCGGCGCTGTTCGGTGTCCCCGTCGAGTGATCGGGTCTGGCCCCTAGAAGCTCATCTTCTTGAAGATCGGCTCCGGTATGACGCGGATCACGGTCATGATCGGCCACCAGATCCACTTGGTGTAGAGCACGTTCCTGCCGCGCGTGACGGCCCGGGCGATGTCATTGGCCACGGCATCGGCGGTGGTCATGAACGGCATGTCGCCCATGCCAGCGGTCATCGCGGTCTCCACCGGTCCCGGTTTCACGGTCAGGACGTGCACGCCGCTGCGGCCCAGCCGGTTGCGCAGGCCTGAAAGGTAGGTGTGGAATCCCGCCTTCGAGGCGCCGTAGACATAGTTGCCGATGCGGCCGCGATCCCCGGCGACAGAGCCGATACCGACGACGGTCCCGGTGCCGCGCGCCTCCATGAGCGGCGCGAGCATCGTCAGCAACCGGGCCGGCCCGGTGAGGCTGTCGGCGATGACACCGTCGAGCATCGCCGGATTGGCGTCGATGTCCTCCTGGGGCGGCATGGAGCCGACGAAAACGGCGGCGCTGAGCCTGCCCTCCGCCCGTTCGGCGCGGGCCAGGATGGCGTCGAAGGTCGCGGGATCGCGGGCGTCGAACATGATCGGTTCGGCCTTGGCGGCGCCACGTTCCTTCAGATCCGTCGCAAGCGTGGCGAGGTCATCCATGCGGCGTCCGGCGAGAACGAGCGTCGCGCCGTGACCGGCCAGTTTCCGGGCGAAAGCGCCCGCCATGGTGGAGGTGGCACCGATGATGATCCAGGTGCCTGTCAACGCGTCGCTCATGTTCTCAGCTCCAGTCTGCGCACCATGTCGGTGGCGTAATGTCGTTCCGGGTCGGCCTTGGCGGCCTGCGCCGCCCATTCCGGATGATCGGGATACATGGCGCGGATTGTCTCGCCCGAGGCGAGCGCGTCCTTGGCAAGGTAGATGCGCCCCCCGGCCTCACGCGCCATCTCTTCCAGCCCCTTGATCAACGGCACCGACTGCGGGCGGTTTGGGAAATCGATGGCGAGCGTCCAGCCTTCCATCGGAAAGCTCATGTAGTTGCCGTTGCCGGGTCCGAGGCGTTTGAGGACCGCCAGGGGGCTTGCCTGCCCGGCGCGGGCGATCCGGTCAAGCATGGCCCTGAGTGCGTCGGTCTGGGCCAGGGGCACCACGCACTGGAACTGGTGAAAGCCGCGCTTGCCATAGAGCCGGTTCCAGTCGTGAATCCTGTCGAGCGGGAAGTA
>CAYMMT010000256.1:0-2977 GCA_964391555.1 uncultured Rhodobacterales bacterium | reverse complement strand
TCATCGCGCAGCGGGGCAAGGGCTCGGCCATGGGCTTCGGTGCGGATGTGCGTGACGTGGACGACCGCGGCGTGGGGGAGGTCTTTGGCGATCTCGAACCGGAAGACCTCCTGAAATTCGGCCTGATCCCGGAATTCGTCGGTCGCCTGCCAGTGATCGCCACGCTCGAAGATCTGGATCAGGACGCACTCGTGACCATTCTCACCGCCCCGAAGAACGCGCTGGTCAAGCAGTACCAACGCCTGTTCGAGCTTGAGGACACCGCGTTGACGTTTACCGATGAGGCGCTCGAGGCCATTGCAAAGCGGGCGATCGAGCGAAAGACAGGCGCGCGGGGGCTGCGGTCCATCATGGAGGACATCCTGCTCGACACGATGTTCGACCTGCCGGGCATGGAAAGCGTGACCGAGGTGGTGGTCAATGAAGAGGCTGTCGCCAACGAATCCGCGCCCCTGATGATCCACGCCGACGCGCAGAAGGAAACCGCCGCCAGCGCGGGCTGACGTTTCGTGTGACGTAGCGTCTTGACTGACGCGCGAGACCGTTGCCGTTAGAGCGGGGACTTTGTTAACCAGTCCCCGGGCGCGCCATGATCACTCCCAAGAACGACCTCCTCAAACGGGTGAGCCGTTTCGTCGATGGCGACGTCGAAGCGATGACGAGCTGTCTCCGCTACCCGGTACTGGTCTTCCACGGACGGTACCGGGCCGTTGCCGAAACTCCGGCGAAAGCCGCTTCTCAGTTTCAGGATTATTCCCGCGTTTTGCTTGAGTTGGGGATTGCCCGAACCGACACGGAAGTCTCCGAGCTTCCGGAGGGTCCGGGCCGCCGGCGGCTCAACCTCGTCAACCGGCATTGGGGCGCCGGGGGGAGCGAGATCGGCAAGACCAGAGCCACGCTCTATCTCGAACGGGAGGGCGCCGAGTGGAAAGTGGCCATGGGCAACTATACGCAGGTGGTATCGCCTCGCGTTGCGGCCCTTTTCGCGACCCACCATCGGGACTAGCTTGGCCGCATGACGCGCCGCCTGATATCAACCGGATCCCCGTTCGAGCAGTCCATCGGCTATTCCCGCGCCGTGGTCTGCGATGGCTGGGTTTTTGTGGCGGGGACCACGGGGTATGACTACACCACCATGGTGATGCCGGACGGTGTCGCGGATCAGTGCCGCAACGCGCTCGGCACCATCAGAGCGGCGCTGGCAGAGGCCGGGGCGAGCCTGCAGGACGTGGTGCGGGTCCGATACATTCTGACGGACGCATCGGATTGGCCAAGCTGCTGGCCGGTGACGTCGGCCATGTTCGGCGTGAGCCGCCCGGCGGCAACCATGATCGTGGCCGGCTTGCAGGAACCCGAAATGAAGATCGAGATCGAGGTCACGGCCCGGCTCCCCGTGTAGGGGGCGTCACCTCGGATCCCGACGAATTCAAGCCGCGACGCGCTGGCCTCTGGACCTTGGGCGCGCAGTCGGGCAAGACAGGCCCACCTCGCAAGGAGTCCGGCGATGCGTGAGAACACAGGCAATTATTTCACCCGTATCTTCACATGGTGGCAGGGGTCCACTCTGGGGACCCAGTTCTTCACCTGGCGTAAGGGCGAGAAGGTGGGAGAGGATGCCGAGGGCAACACCTATTTCCGCAACGCCGACGACAGCAAGCGCTGGGTCATGTTCAATGGCGAGGCCGAGGCAAGCCGGGTGCCACCGGAATGGCACGGCTGGCTGCACCGGACCTGGGACGAGCCGCCCACGGACAAGCCGTTGCCTCGGAAGGATTGGGAGCAAGAGCACATCCCGAACCTGACCGGAACTGCCGCCGCTTATGCACCGCCCGGGTCAATTCGCCAGCATGAACCGGCCCCGCGTCAGGACTACGACGCCTGGTCGCCGGAATAGAGCCCCATGCGCGAGAGCCTGACCGAGGTTCTGACCGGCGCCACAGTGCTGACCGCGGCAGTGGGGTTTGGATGGTACATGAGCCAGAGCACGGGCCTGACCACGGATCGGTCGGGCGCATATGAATTGGCCGCGAGTTTCCGGTCCGCCGAAGGTGTGCTTACCGGGACTGACGTCCGGCTGGCCGGTGTGCGCATCGGATCGGTGACAGGACTTGACTTGAATGCGGAAACCTATCGTGCCGAAGTCACGTTTTCGATCGATGAAAACATCCGGATCCCGGACGACAGCGTGGTGGTCGTGGCCACGGAAGGGCTATTGGGCGGCACGTTTGTGGAAATCGTCCCGGGCGGATCATTTGACTACCTCGCGCCGGGGGACAGCTTTTTCTCGACCCAGGGCGCGGTGAGCGTGATCGGATTGCTGACGCAGTTCGTGTCTGGCGGGGACGGTCTGGAATGATCCGGGCCTGTCTGTTCGCACTGGTCGCATTGGCGCTGCCGGCACAGGCGCAGCAGGTCGTCAACGCACCTGCGGCAGAGATCCGGGTGCTCGACAAGATTACCGGCAACCTGCGCGATGTCGAAATCCCGGAGCGCGGCGAGGCGCGGATCGGGCTTCTGAACATTCAATTGAGCGAGTGCCGCTACCCGGCGGGAAACCCCGCGGGCAACGCCTATGCCATGCTGACGATCTTCTATCGTGGATTGCCCGACCCGGTGTTTGAGGGCTGGATGATTGCCTCGTCTCCGGCGCTCAATGCGCTGGATCACCCGCGCTATGACGTTTGGGTATTGCGCTGCAAGACGTCCTGAGGCGGCGGCACCGGTCCCGGTCTGTGGAACGAGGCGCGCGCGTCCAGAGCGTTCGCGAGGCGGGCCTGGTAGTCTTTCCGGCTGATTTCGACTGCGCCAAGACTTGCCAAATGGGGCGTCAGGAATTGCGTGTCGAACAGCCGAAATCCGGCGAGACGAAGCCTGTCGATCAGGAAGGCCAGCGCGATTTTCGAGGCATTTGACCGGGCCGAAAACATGCTTTCCCCGAAGAACGCAGCGCCGATCGCGACGCCGTAGACCCCGCCGA
>CAYMMT010000255.1:0-3022 GCA_964391555.1 uncultured Rhodobacterales bacterium | reverse complement strand
AAACCATGCCAATGCCGCGCTTGTGCGGCGGAATGTTGTTGATGGGGTTTCCGTCCAGGAGGATTTCGCCATGGGTTGCCGTCTCGAACCCGGCCAGCATCATCAGGCAGGTCGTCTTGCCGGAGCCCGACGGCCCCAGCATGGTGAGGAATTCGCCCTTTGGCATCGAAAGGTTGAGGTCTTTCACGACAAGCGTTTCGCCGTCGTAGCTTTTTTGGACGCGTTCGAATTCCACGAACGCTCCTGTGTGTGCGGTGTCGGCCAAGGGGCCCCCTGTCATATCCGGCGGCCTGTCCCCGGCCGCTTCGATTCCGAGCAAAACAAAGGAGGCGCGGGTTTGCAACCGGATGCAAGGAAATTCTGTCTGCCGAACGGGCATCTGCCGGAATAATATGCTTGGTTCGGGCCAGACCCGCCATTCCCCGACCGGCGAAGCCTCTCAAGGCAAAGCCGCCTCGGGATGGGCGGCGAGCGCCTCTGCCGCGGCGGCGACGTGTCCGTGAAACCAGCGAATTTCCGGTTCGTCCCCGGTCGCGGCGTCTCGAAAGAGGGTCAGTTCCAGCGGCGCCAAGTCGAAAGGCAAATCCCGCTGCGCAAGCCCATAGGCCGCTGCCGCGTCTCGGAGCGCAACAGACGGGACGGAAAGCAACAGGTCTGTCGCGGCAAGAACCGGCGGGGCCATGCTGAAATGGGTCAGCACCGCGCCGATCCGTCTTGTCACGCCCCACGGCGCCACGGCCCGGTCGATGGGGCTCTTGCCGCTCGCGACGCCACTGCCGATCTGAAGGTGGGCATGCCGGGCCCAGCCCTTCAGCGACCAATCCGGAAAGGCCGGGTGATCCTCACGGCCAAAGGTGACCCATGGCCAGGCCCCCAGCGCTGTCCCGCGCAGTTCGTCGGATTTCTTGAAGCTTGGCGCGATCAGGGCGTCGTAGTGACCCAGTCTGAGGTCGGATATTCCCGTGATCGGCAAGGCAGAGACCGCCACCTGGACCCCCGGGGCTTCGTTCGAAATCCGCCCCAGAAGCCTCGGGATCAAAGGTGAGAAGAAATCGGGCGCCGCAAGGCGAAAGACTCGCGTCGACGTTGCCGGGTCAAACTCTTCTGGCTCGGCCAGGGTCCGTGTGATGCTGTTCAGCAAGGCGGGCAGCGTATCGGCCAGCCGCTCGGCGCGGGCCGTCAGAACCATGCGCCGCCCATCGCGCACCAGCAGTTCGTTGCCAAAAAGACCTCGCAGACGTTTCAATGCATGACTGACGGCAGAGGACGTCAGGTTCAGCCGCGCGGCAGTTCGCGAAACGCTTTTCTCCCGCACCAACACGTCGAGCACCACAAGCAGGTTCAGGTCGATCTTGGACAGGTTGATATCGTCCATAATGAATTTCATTCACTTATGCTGAATAGGTTTCATTTGATTCATCTTATTGATCGCGCGACAAGGACGCAACTCAAGGACTGGTAGGGCAGCCCGTGTTCAAATCGTCGCCGATCCCGCTGAGGGTCAACATATTCATGCTGGTGCTGCTTGGCTTCATGGGCATCCAGGTCTACCGGTTCTTCCTCGGCCACGACTTCCTGCTGGCGGCGGGCATCACGATCGCGGGCCCGCCCGATCTGAACATCCTCTACACGACGGCGAGCCGGTTGGTGGCGATGATCGGCGTGACGGTTTTCGTGATGGTGACCCAGAACCCGGCCCAATACCTCGGTGTTCTCTATGGTGAGCGTCCTGCGCGAAGGCCAGGAGACGCTCATCGACCCGCTTTATCCCTACGCCAACAGCCCGGCGTCGCCGGCGATGGCTTTTGGCATGCAGGCGGTGATCGTGGCGCTGGAGATCGCCGCGTTCATCGTCGTCTTCCGGGTATCTCGACGTCCTCCAAACCCTGAGTGAGCCAACCAAATGGAGCAATACACATGTCAAAATACCGAAACCTCGCCATCTCAATGGCGGCTGCCCTCATGATCGGGACCGGCGCAACCGCCGAGACCGGCGCCGACATCAGGTTCGCCGGGGCCCTTGAGTTCGCAGACGACGGAACTTTGTTTGTCGGCGACAACTACAACGGGGCGATCTATGCGTTCGATATGCCGGCCGATCCCGGGCCAGAGCAAATCATGCCCAGCACCATCGGCAGTATCGACGCCAAGATTGCCGAACTGCTCGGGGTCGGCCCAAGCGCGATCGAGATCAACGATATCGCGGCCCATCCGGTCAACAAGGACCTCTAAATCTCGGTGACCCGGATCGGGAATTCCGCGTCCCAACCCGCGGTCATCAAGGTCACCCAGGATCAACAGATCAGCCTTGTGGACCTTGCCTCGCTCACCTTCCAGAAACAGGAGCTTGTGGAATTTCCGGAGGGCGACACCACGTTCCGCCCGCGTGGGCAGGGGCCTTTGCCGCCGCTGCCAAGAGATGTCGCGAAGGGTGAAATCCCGCTGCGCACGCTCGCGATAATGGACATGGAATTCTACAACGGCGAGTTGTTCGTCTCGGGCGTTGCGCATGACAATTTCCTCTCGACGCTGCGCCGCATCTCCTACCCGTTCGACGGCACCCAGGGCATTGCCAACGTGGAGATGTATCATATCACCCACGACCAGTACGAAAGCCGCGCACCGATCCGGGCGATGTCGGTGCAGGAGATCGACGGCAAGCCGCAGCTGGTCGCGGCCTACACCTGCAGCCCCATCGTTCTTGTGCCTTTGGATGAAATTGAAGATGGCGCCAAGATCTCTGCCCGCACGATCATGGACTACGGCAATGGCCAGCCTCTGGACATGATCCCGTTCCAGATGGGCGACCAGACCATGCTGTTCGTCACCAACGACAGCCGCTCGCCGCAGGTCATTCCGGTGGCCGGACTGCAAGGCGCCCAGGTTGTCGATCACACCGACTTCGAGCGCGGTGGCAAGCTCGACCTCAACCCGGTGCAGCCGTTTGGTCCGGTCGGCAAGACCGTCATGTTCGACGGCATGTCGATGCACATGACGCTGGCGGGCGACAGCATGCTGGCCT
>CAYMMT010000254.1:0-3036 GCA_964391555.1 uncultured Rhodobacterales bacterium | reverse complement strand
CGTTCTTCGGCGTCAATGTCATGCCCCTCGGCGAGCCGCTCATCGAGGCTGCCGTAGCCCGAAACATCAAGCGGGGCGAGACCCGCTTGCCGGAGCACGGCCACGGTTTCGCGGACTGCTTCTGCCTCATCGACACCGGTGGCGTAACACAGAAGTTCGGCCCCGGTGGCCCAGTCCGGCAGGTCGTCGTCGGCGGAACGTCCGACAAGGACCATCAGGGTAAAGACGTCGTGGCGTCTGGATTTTTCCGACTTGGCCATGCCTACGGGCCTAGCGCGACTGTTCAGGCACTGGCAAGCCGGTGGATGAGGATTCACCGAGTTTGCGTTGGTCCCAACGTCCGTGCCAAACGTCTTCAAAATGAGTCCGATTGAATGAACGAACGGAATGGGATGGAAGGGCCCTGATCGCGAAATCGGCAAGACGCCGGTCCAGCGGTACCCGTCGCGAAAAGTTGCGCCGACGTTGTCAACAATCATCGTAGTGTGAGGCATGCGGTATCTCTTCCTCATTCTGTTGCTCATTCTCATCCTTCTCCGGGTGTTCGCCGGGGCCAGCCCTGCCCGGGCGTGCGACCTCGCCCTGATTCTTGCCGTTGATGTGTCGGGGTCCGTGGACGAGGCGGACTATGCGACGCAGCGCGACGGATTGGCTCGGGCGTTGAGTGACAGCGTGGTCCGCGAGGCTCTGGTGGCGGCGCAGGCTCGTGTCACGATCGTCCAGTGGACCGGCGCGTCGCGACAGCGGGTCACCGTGCCCTGGATGGCGATCGATAACCATGAAGCGGCACTGGATCTTGCCGCCCGCGCGGCGGCCGATCCGCGGGTCTGGGAACAATATTCGACTGCAATCGGCGAATTGATGGCCCTGTCGCTGAAACTGTTCGAGGAAGTCCCGAAATGCCGCCGCCGGGTCATCGACATCTCGGGTGACGGGGTCTCGAACGAGGGACGGGAGCCGACGGAATTTCGAGGGGCCCTGACAGCAGCGGGGATTGTTGTGAACGCCGTCGTGATCGAGACCGAGGGGCGGGATCTTCGCGACTACTTCTGGGAAAACGTGATTCATGGCGAAGGCGCCTTTGTCGTCATGGCGCGCGGATTCGAGGACTACGCCGAACGGATCAAACAGAAGTTGATCCGGGAGGTTGCAGATCAGGTGAGTTCGGTGCCGACAGAACGACCGGAGCCGAAGCCCGCGTCGTTTCGTGATCACACGATTCACTAACGTGATCACAAAGCGTTCAAATCCGCTTGCTTGCGTCAAGATTCCACAGGTCCAAACGCGTTGCCTGCCGTGACATGGCCGAAAAATCCGGTATTTACGGAACTCAGCGGCACCGCCCTGCCTGGCGGTCAAGCCAACCGCCACAGAGGAAAGACCTATGGCCGATGTGAACCGGGGTGCGAGGCCCCTTTCGCCCCATCTGCAAATCTACAAGCCGCAGATGACCTCCATCACCTCAATCTTCACGCGGATCACCGGCAATGCATTGATCGTCGCGGCGCTCATGGTTGTGTGGTGGTTTGTCGCGCTGGCCACCGGGCCAGAGGCATTCGGCCGCGCGGACGGCTTCATCCGAAGCTGGTTTGGGGATCTGGTGTTGTTCCTGAGCGTCTGGGCTGCGTGGTATCATCTGCTCTTTGGCGTCCGGCACCTGATCTGGGACACGGGCCGAATGCTTGAGGTCGAACAGTCCGAGCATTACGCGATCGTGGCAATCATTGCCTCGGTGCTGCTGACCATTTTTGTTGTCATCGTGGTTTGAGGGGGCCGAAGCATGCGTTATCTGACTGACCGCAAGCGTGCCTCGGGCCTCGGCTCTGCCAAAACCGGCGCGGAACACCACTGGCACATGATCATTTCATCAGTGGCGCTCACCGGCCTGGTGCCGCTTTTCATCTTTACGTTTGGCGCGGCGCTGGGCGGGTCCTACGAAGAGATGCTGGCCTACTACGCCAGACCGTTCCCGGCCCTCGTGGCGCTGTTGACGCTGCTTGTGGGGTGGTTCCACTTCAAGGGCGGCGTTCAGGTTCTCATCGAGGATTACACCCACGGTTTCGCCCGCAAGGCCCTGATCATCGCAATGATCTGCCTCAGCTACACCGCCGCTGCCGCCGGTGTTTTCGCCATCGCCCGCATCGCTCTCTGAAGGACTTCCCATGGCTGCTTATGAATACGAGACCCATGAATATGATGTGGTTGTGGTTGGTGCCGGTGGCGCCGGGCTGAGGGCGACGCTTGGCATGGCCGAACAGGGCCTGCGCACCGCCTGCATTTCCAAGGTTTTCCCGACGCGGTCTCATACGGTCGCGGCCCAGGGCGGCATCGCGGCGTCGCTGTCCAACATGGGACCCGACCATTGGCAATGGCATATGTACGATACGGTGAAGGGCTCCGATTGGCTCGGCGATACCGATGCCATGGAATACCTCGCCAGGGAGGCGCCCAAGGCAGTCTATGAACTCGAACACTACGGCGTGCCATTTTCGCGCACCGAAAAGGGCGAGATCTACCAGCGCCCGTTCGGCGGCCACACCACCGAGTTTGGGGAAGGCCCCCCGGTTCAGCGCACCTGTGCAGCCGCCGACCGGACGGGCCACGCGATCCTGCACACGCTGTACGGCCAGAGCCTGAAGCAGAAAGCCGAGTTCTACATCGAGTACTTCGCGCTTGATCTGCTGATGTCGGATGACGGCCAGTGCAAGGGCGTGTTGTGCTGGAAACTCGACGACGGCACCTTCCATGCCTTCCACGCCAAGGTGGTCGTACTCGCGACGGGTGGCTATGGTCGGGCCTTTTGCTCGGCGACGTCCGCGCATACCTGCACCGGCGACGGTGGCGGGATGGTGGCACGTCAGGGACTGCCGCTTCAGGACATGGAGTTTGTGCAATTCCATCCCACCGGGATCTACGGTTCGGGTTGCCTGATCACCGAAGGCGCGCGTGGCGAGGGCGGTTACCTCACCAACTCGGAAGGCGAGCGGTTCATGGAACGCTACGCGCCCACCTACAAGGACCTCGCCTCTCGCGATG
>CAYMMT010000253.1:0-3044 GCA_964391555.1 uncultured Rhodobacterales bacterium | reverse complement strand
TCCCCTGCACGTCACGGGCCACGGCGTAGTGCTCTTCCCCGACGATGGCCGGATCAAGCAGACGCGAGGAGGAGTCGAGCGGGTCCACAGCCGGGTAGATGCCGAGCTCCGAGATGGCGCGCGACAGAACGGTCGTGGCATCGAGGTGGGCGAAGGTCGTGGCCGGCGCCGGGTCGGTCAAATCGTCCGCAGGAACGTAGACGGCCTGGATCGAGGTGATCGAGCCCTGTTTGGTCGAGGTGATCCGCTCCTGCATCGCGCCCATATCGGTGGCGAGCGTAGGCTGGTAGCCCACAGCGGAAGGAATACGACCCAAAAGCGCCGACACTTCGGAGCCCGCTTGCGTGAAGCGGAAAATGTTGTCGACGAAGAACAGCACGTCGGTTCCGGACTGATCGCGGAACTGCTCGGCCAGCGTCAGGCCGGTCAGCGCCACACGGGCACGGGCCCCCGGAGGCTCGTTCATCTGGCCGTAGACAAGCGCCACCTGCGATTCTTCGAGGTTGTCGGGCTTGATCACGTTGGATTCGATCATCTCGTGGTAGAGGTCGTTCCCTTCACGGGTCCGCTCGCCCACACCGGCGAACACGGAGTAGCCCGAGTGCACCTTTGCGATGTTGTTGATCAGTTCCATGATGAGAACCGTCTTGCCGACGCCGGCACCGCCGAAGAGGCCGATCTTGCCGCCCTTCGAATAAGGCGCCAGCAGGTCCACGACCTTGATCCCGGTCACGAGGATCTCGGACTCGGTGGACTGGTCCTGGAACTCAGGGGCAGGCTGGTGGATCGGACGGGTCTCTTCCGTCTTGATCGGCTCGCCTTCGTCCACCGGTTCACCGACGACGTTCAGGATCCGGCCGAGCGTTGCGTTGCCCACGGGGATCGAGATCGGGCCGCCGGTGTCTTCGACAGCCTGTCCGCGAACGAGGCCCTCTGTCGCGTCCATGGCGATGGTCCGCACGGTGTTTTCGCCGAGGTGCTGGGCCACTTCCAGAACTAGCCGCTTGCCGTTGTTGTCGGTCGCCAGCGCGTTCAGGATCGCCGGCAGGTGATCGTCGAACTGCACGTCGACGACAGCGCCGATGACCTGCGTGACCTTGCCTTTCGCATTAGCCATGTGTCTCTCCACTTTCTACGGACGTCAGCGCCCGGGTTGTCAATCGGCCGGATTGGCCGCGTCGGCCGATTGGGCCGCTGATTTCGTTTGCGCCACGGCGGACATGATCCGATCCGCGGCATCCATCGCTGCGCCAAGCGTCACAAAGGGCAAAAGCGCGCTGCGTTTGTTCGACACGACCAGGTCGACATCGCCTGGGCGCCTGGGCGACCGCGCCCAGCTATGAGCACCAAAAGACACCACCACCATCGCTGCAAAAACCCCGACATAGAGAGCAACCGAGCCGGCGGATTGCTCCATCATAATCAGGACCGCCGCCCCGATCGGGATCATCGACATGTAGACAATGGTCGCCAGCATCGCGACGCCGCGTGTCGGACGCGCATGCGCTGCCATGATGTCGGAAAGCAAACGGCTTTCTTCACCCCAATGGAGCGATCCGTCATCGATCTTGATGCCAGATATCGAAAGCCGCTTGTTCATTGCCTACAGAGCCTCCGCACCCGAGATGATCTCGATCAGCTCGTTGGTGATGACGGCCTGGCGAGAGCGGTTGAACTCGATCGTCAGCTTGTCGATCATCTCGCCCGCGTTCCGGGTCGCGTTATCCATGGCGGACATCCGCGCGCCCTGCTCGGAGGCGCCGTTTTCGAGCAGGCCCGAAAAGATCGCCGTGGCCACACCGCGCGGCAGGAGATCGGCAAGGATTGCCTCTTCCGAGGGTTCGTAGTCGTAGAGAGCTTCGCCCGTGTCCACATCCTCGGGAGCCTTGAACGGGATCACCTGAAGCGCAGTCGGGATCTGGCTCACCACGTTTTCAAACTTCGAGTAGAAGATCGTGGCGACGTCGAACTCTTCAGCGTCAAAGCGGGCCAGCACGTCCTGGGCCACGCCCCGTGCATCGTCGTAGCTGATGCGCTTGACGCCAGAGAAATCCACGTGACCGACGAAATGATCGGCCAGATCACGGCGCAGTGCGTCGCGGCCTTTCTTGCCGACGGTAAGGATCTTCACGGTCTTACCGGCCTGCGTCAGCTCTTGGGCCTGCTGGCGGGCCAGCTTCGCGATATTGGAGTTGAAGCCACCGCACAAACCGCGCTCCGCCGTCATGACGATAAGCAGATGCACGTCGGCCTTACCGGTCCCGGCAAGAAGCTTTGGCGCGCCTTCGCCGTCACCAACCGACGCGGCCAGCCCCGCCATGACGGCATTGAACCGTTCGGCATAGGGGCGCGAGGCCTCGGCGGCATCCTGGGCACGGCGGAGCTTGGCCGCCGCGACCATCTGCATGGCCTTTGTGATCTTGCGGGTCGATTTGACCGACTCGATCCGGGTTTTCAGGTCCTTGAGGTTCGGCATCTGCCCAGCCCCTTACCCGAAGTCCGTGGCGAATTCTTCGATCGCGGCCTTGATCTTGTCAGAGGCCTCGCCTTTCACCTTGGGATCTTCCTTGGTGATGTATTCCAGCAGATCGGCGTGGTTCTGACGCAGGTGGTGCAGCAGACCGCTTTCGAACCGGCCGACATCCTTGACGGCGACCTTGTCGAGATAGCCATTCACGCCCGCATAGATCACGCAGACGATTTCCGCGTTGGTCAAGGGCGAGTACTGCGGCTGCTTCATCAGCTCTGTCAGACGTGCACCCCGGTTCAACAGCTGCTGGGTCGCGGCGTCGAGGTCGGAGCCGAACTGCGCAAACGCGGCCATTTCGCGGTACTGGGCGAGCTCCAGCTTCACCGGACCCGCGACGGACTTCATTGCGTTGGTCTGGGCGGAGGAGCCCACGCGCGACACCGACAGGCCGGTATTCACGGCCGGACGGATGCCCTGGTAGAAGAGTTCCGTCTCAAGGAAGATCTGACCGTCGGTGATGGAAATCACGTTGGTCGGAATAAACGCCGACACGTCGCCGCCCTGGGTTTCGATG
>CAYMMT010000252.1:0-3123 GCA_964391555.1 uncultured Rhodobacterales bacterium | reverse complement strand
ATCCTGGACCCGAGGATCCGCTATGACTGATCAAAGCACAGAGGCCGTCCAACCCCTCCCCCCCGCGCATAGCCAGTGGTGGGATGTCTGGACCCAGTTTCGCACCCATCGGGGGGCGTTATTCGGCGGGTTCTTCTTTCTCACCGTGGTCCTTTTCGTCCTGTTCGGGGACTGGATCTGGCGCATCGATCCGGTCGCCACGGACATCCGGGCCCGCAACACGCGCCATATCCTGGCCTGTTTCTCGCTGGATTGGGGCTCGATCTTCGGTTGTTTCGTGAACCCCACGGAAAGCGGGCTGAAAGTCACGTGGGAGCATCCCCTCGGCACGGACCAATTGGGCAGAGACATCCTCGGGCGGATGATCATGGGCGGGCAAACCTCCATGGCCGTTGGCCTGACGGCGATGTTGCTGGCCCTGTTTCTTGGCACACTGGTCGGTGTCCTCGCCGGATATTTCAAACGCATCGACGGCTTGTTGATGCGCTTTACGGACCTGTTCCTTGCCTTGCCGTTGCTGCCGTTGCTGCTCGTTATGGTGATGCTGTTTCGCCAGCCGCTGTCCTCCACTTTCGGACCGGAACTGGGGATCTTCATCCTGATTGTGGTGGCCATCGGCGTGACCTCCTGGATGCCGACGGCGCGGATCGTCCGGGGCGACGTGCTGGCAATCAAGGAGCGCGAGTTTGTCCTCGCCGCCCACTCCATCGGGACACGCCCGGGACAAATGATCCTGCGTCATATCCTGCCCAACGTGCTGTCCCCGATCATGGTCTCTGCCACTCTCGGCATCGCCGTGGCGATCATCACCGAAAGCGCCTTGAGTTTTCTCGGCCTCGGCTTCCCACCTGATTTCCCGACATGGGGGCGCTTGCTCTTCGACGGCGTCGACTACATCCAGCTCTACCCCGAGCGCGTGCTCTGGCCTGGCGTGGCGATCAGCCTCGTGGTGCTGTCGGTGAACTACCTCGGCGACGGTTTGCGGGACGCGCTCGATCCGCGGATCAGGGGTCACTGACGCGGGCGACCGGACCGCCCTACTCCACCGACCTGCGTATCCGGTGAACCAGCCACCAGACCCCGAGCATCACGAGCGGCGTCACCACGGCGGTCATGACCAATTTGTCGACACCAATTTCCGCACCGACCGGCCCGAGGATATAAATCGCGAGGTTCACGGCGTAATAGCTGATCGCCACCACGGACAGGCCTTCGACCGTGCGCTGCAATCGCAGTTGCAGATCGGACCGCCTGTCCATGCTTTCCAGCAGCTTCTGGTTCTGAGCCGACCGTTCCACGTCCACCCGCGTACGCAAGAGTTCCCCGGCCCGGATCGCGCGATCCGCCATGGCCTTGAGCCGATCTTCCGTCGACTTCACCGTCCGCATCGCCGGGTCGAACCGCCGCATCATGAACTCTCCGAACGTCTGAAGCCCGCTGAACCGCTCTTCCCGCAAGATCTGGATACGCTGATTGACGATGGTCTCGTAGGCGCCCGTGGCCCCAAAGCGAAAGGTGGTCTCGGCCACCAATCGCTCCAGTTCCGCCGCAATCTCGAGAAGTCCGGTGAGCATCTCCTCGGACCCCCGCACATTGCCGGCCATGGCGGTCACCAGCGACGACAGGCGATCATCCAGCGCTTTCATGCCTGGCCCGAGGGCACGCGCCCGGAATAGCCCCAGCATGGCCATGGCCTTGTACGTCTCGATCTCACACAGCCGTTGCACCACACGGCCCAGCCTGCGCGGACCGGATGCCGGGCGCGCGAAAACCGCAAACCGCATATGGCCACCCATATCGATATGGAAATCGCCGGCAATGATGAGTTCGTCGTCCAGAACCCTTGAAATGGCGAGGCTTTCGGGAACGAACCACTCCGATGTCTTGGTCAGGATCTCGGCCTCGTCCGTCAGCTCTTCGATGCGGATCAAGGCGGACGTCAGCCGGGTTCCGGGCGCCTCGGCAAGCCAGTCGCCCGGAAAGGTATCGAAGGTGACCGCATCAAACGGGCGGTCGGCCACGCCTTCACCGAAAATCGTGTAGGTCACGAACTCGGTATGGCTCTCCCACTTCAGGCGATAACGTCCGATCCGGCCAAAGTAATGCGTGGCGCCGGGTTGAGGATGCTGAGCCCCGAACCGATCCAGGAGCGCGATCAGATGCGCGCGGTCGGCGTCCCGGTCCCGACCGGCCGCGTTTTGCGCGGGCTTCAGCGCGAGGTAGGCGGCACTGCCCGGCGCGTCGACAGACGGGAACGGACGCGCGTGAAGTTCGTTGGCCACATCATAGCGAAGCGGGTGTTCGGACAGAGAGCTCATGACGGCCGGACCTGACAGACCTGTGGCAATGGACTGCGGCGACAGCTAAGCGGAAACGGCGCCGTTGCCAAGAAGAATCATTCTCTGGCAACAGCTTAGCGGAATGCGATTGTATACCGGATGAGCGCCTGGCGCTTATTGACGGGTCCAGGTGCCACCGTCCCGACAGATGCCAAGGACACAGCCGGACACCGACAGGCTGTTCCCATTCAGCGTCATTCGCGAATTGTAGGTGCGGTCCCGATCAGGCGCATAGATCTTGCCCCGGTACTCTCCGCCACCTTGCGGCTCGGCCTGCGAGATGATCATGCGGCCGATATTCTCCGACGAAATGGCGTTGCCCGAGCTATCGAAGGACCGAACCAGCGTGCCGCAATACTGCGCGGCATTTCCGGGGCATGGACCGACCTCGATATGTCCGAAGTTTCCGTTGTCGTCCTGGGTGGTTTGCCAAGTACCCTCGATCGGGTCAGCGGCGGCTGCGCCCGCGCCGAGCACTAGGGCCGCGATGGCGGCTGCAAAACGGGTCATTCGTGATCTCCTCCCTAGAGTGTGGCGTTACTCTGGGCTGACCCCTCTGGCGTGATCAAGTCTGACGTGGGGTCGCAAGGAACCCGCCGTGGCGTCGCGAACCTCTTGACCGGGATCGATGGCGGGCATGGTCGCGAACGCGCTGCACGCGGCGGCATTGCATCGCAAAACCCTCCGTGCGAAAGGGCCGAAGTCCCATTCCCGGAGCGACGACAATGATCCTCTACCCCGCAATCGACCTCAAGGACGGACAGGCCGTGCGGCTCCTGCGCGG
>CAYMMT010000251.1:0-3148 GCA_964391555.1 uncultured Rhodobacterales bacterium | reverse complement strand
CAGACATTGCAGGTAGCCATTGGTTCATCCTTGTCCCTGGTTAGATAGGGCCACACCCGTGCGCTGATCGATCTGACCGATCGGGACAGCCCGGCCACCGGTGCGATCGACGCGGACACCGTGGCCCGTGCCATTGCCGACGCCGACGCCATGATCGACGGCTATCTCGCCACCCGCTATTCCCTGCCCGTCGCTGAGGTCCCGCCGATCCTCGTGCCGCTGGCAGGCGCGATCGTCTTCTACCAGCTCCACACCTATGCGCCCGACGACAAGACCAAGGCGGATTACGAGCAGGCGCTGAAGACGCTGGCGAAGATCTCCGACGGCATGATCAAGCTGCCGTTGGCGACCGCGGGCGCAGAAGCGGCGCAGACCGATGCCGGCGGCGTTCGGGTCAACGACCGGGACCGCCCCTTCACCGAAGACACCATGAAGGGCCTGATCTGATGATCGGGGCCGTCAAAACGCGTCTCGAGGCGCAAGTGCCGGATCTTGCCGGCAAGCTTCAGGGCGCGGCCGACTGGGCCGAGGCCATCGAACGTACCACCGTGCCCGACCATCCGTTCTTTGGCTACCTGGTACCGACCGGGTTTCAGGGGCGCGAGCCGAGCGCCGCTGTGGGCCGGTTCATCCAGTCTCTTGATGTGCGGCTTTCGGTCGTACTCGGGTTCCGATCCCGGAGCGCGACATTCGAGCGGTCGCTGACCGACATCGACGACAAGCTTCAGGCGGTGATGACCGCGCTTTGCGGCTGGTCGCCTGAGGCTGACACGCCCGGAGTGTTCCAGGTCGAAAGCGGGGCCGCGCTCGATTTTCGCCAGGGCGCGTTCCTGTTCCAGCTCAACTTCACCGTTCTCGATCAACTGAGGGTCACGCCATGACGAAGCCCACACTCCCCGTCTCGGGCGGGTCCTACACCGTCTCGAAAGGCGGCAAGCTCACCCGCAAAAAACACACCAAAGGCACCGGGCGCGGGCGGGATGAAAGCCCCGTTGAAACCCCCGTTGAACCCCGCTCTGAAACCGGCGCTGGGGCCGGTTCTGACGTCGAGAAGGAGTAAGGCCGATGGAGAAGTTCAAACGCAACGGCGTGATCCTCTTCGATCTCGAAAGCACTTACGGCACGGCGGCGACAATCACCGGCGCCGACGTGGTCGAGGCCAAGAACATCCGCGTCTCGCCCATGGAAGGCCAGGACATCGACCGGGCGCTCGAGAAGCCGTTCATGGGCTCCACCGGCTCGATCCCGGTGGGCGTCCACCAGAAGATCGACTTCGAGGTCGAGCTGTCGACGTCGGGCACGGCCGGCACGGTTCCGGCGTGGGGCAAGTTGCTCCGGGCTTGCGGATGCGCCGAGACGATCAACGCGGGGACCTCTGTGGTCTACAACCGTGTCTCGACCGGGTTCGAAGCGGGAACGTTGGATTATGTTCTCGATGGGACCCGTCTGCGGATGGTGGGCAGCCGCGGCACTGCGATGATCAACTTCACGGCCCAGCAGCTGCCCATGATCAAGGTCTCGATGACCGGGCTCTACGTGGGGCCGGTTGAAGCCGCCGCGCCGTCGCCGGATTACTCCGCCTGGACGGAGCCGCTCGTGGCGACGATGGCGAACACGCCGACGCTGACCATTGGCGCCTGGTCAAACCCCGTCATGCGGTCGCTTGAGATCGATCTGGCCAACACGATCACGCCGCGGTTCCTGATCGGTGCCGAAAGCATCCTGATCTCGGATCGGGCCGACCGGATCACCTGTCAGGTCCAGGCGGTGCCGCTGACGACCTTCGATCCATTCGCGGCGGCGCTGGCCCGCACCCAGAACGCGGTGCAGCTGGTCCACGGGACCCAGGCCGGAGATATCGTCACGCTCGATGTGCCCCGCGCCCAAATCCAGCGCCCCGGACAACCTGCCGACCAGGACAACATCGTCGAGTGGCCCCTGAGCTTCCTGCCGCTGCCGGACACCGGCGGCGACGAATGGACCCTGACCCTGACCTGACACCGGGAGACCTGACATGGCCCTGCGCATCAACGCTGACCGATTTTTCACGAAGGTGATCGACGTCCACTCGGACGAGCCGGGTGGGGCGGTTCAGTCCTTCACCGCGACCTTCAAGGTCCTGGAGGACGCTGCCTTCAGCGAGTTGCCGAACACGGCCGACGGCATCCGGGAGATGCTGTGCGCCACGCTGGTCGACGCTGAAGGCGTCATCGACGCGGCCGACAAGCCGGTCCCCTTTGGCGCCGAATTGCTCGACTGGTTTCTGAGCCAAGCGGACATCGTGGCGGCGCTTCAGGTTGGTTACATCCACGGTCTGGGGCGGGCCCGCGCGGGAAACTGAAATGGGCCGGAGCCGCCTGGGTCCGGGGTGAGCTCTTCGAGCCCGATGAGGACGAGGCAACCGATGACCTTGCCGCTGATTATGCTGCCCTTGGAGTGCCCGCTGGGATCGGACACACTCGGCGCAACGGGCAAGAGCGCCCGGCGGTCCGACTTTGGCCGGAACATCGCGAAGCTGTTTCCGCCTTCCTGCGGGTGTGCACCCAGATGTCGCTGACCGGTCTGCACTACGGCTGCGCCCAGGTCGCCTGGGAATTGGGCGGGGTCGAGATGACGCCGGACCTCTTTGCGGAGGTACAGCTGATCGAACGCGGCGCGATCGAGGCATTCGAGGAACGGAGGCCGCGGCCATGACGACGCCGATGCGCATCCAGGGCATCATCGAGATCGATCCGTCGGGCGCGGTGCGCGGCATCGAGGTGACAGAGGATCAGCTTCAGGCCCTGGGCGGTACCGTAGCCCGGGTCAAACGACAGCTGGCCGCCATGGGCGACACCGCGGGCGGGCCCGCCGCTCGAGGTCTAAGCAGGGCCAGCGGGGCCATGGCCAACCTCACAGCCCAGGGCAACGACGTCATCACCATGGCGATCGCCGGTCAGGCCCCTCTGCAGCTGATGATGCAGCAGGGCACGCAGATCGCCCAGATCTTCAGTGGCCGCACGATGGGCCAGGCGTTCCGCATGACCCGCGGTGCTATTGCTTCGATGATCTCGCCGATGAACCTCCTCACGCTTGGTTTAGTGGCCGGCACCGCCGCGATCATTCAGTGGATTGCGCGATTGGGGGAAGCGGGCGACGAGGCGGACGA
>CAYMMT010000250.1:0-3150 GCA_964391555.1 uncultured Rhodobacterales bacterium | reverse complement strand
GATTGTGTTGTTGGTATCGGCCCGCGCCATGCCCGCAGTCGGCTCGTCAAGCAGGAGCAGCCGTGGATTCTGCACGAGGCACATCGCCATTTCAAGACGGCGTTTGTCCCCGCGGGACAGGGATGCCGCTTCGATACCGGACTTGTCGAGCATATTGAGGTCGTCCAGCATTGTTTCGGCCTTGACCCGGATGTCCTTTTCGGACCCGACGCTTTCGAGCGCGTGCATCCGGAAGGCGCCGTCCCGCTTGGCGAAGCAGGGGATCATCACGTTTTCCAGCACGGTCAGGTCGGCAAAGATCTCTGGCGTCTGGAACACGCGGGAGATGCCCATCTGGTTGATCTCGTGCGGTTTGCGGCCCAGCACGTGGCCGTCGAACATGACCGACCCCGAGTCCGGGATCAGTTTGCCGACGAGACAGTTGAGCAGCGTCGACTTGCCGGCCCCATTGGGTCCGATGATCGCATGACAGGAGTTTTCCTGCACGCTGAGGTTCACGTCCCCGAGGGCCTGCAGCCCGCCGAAGCGCTTGTTCACGCCTTTGACTTCGAGAATTCCCATCTGTCCGTCTCCTTATTCGGCTGGCTCGGTGGAGCCGGCGGGTTTTTCCTCACCGCGCTTGCGGCGGAAGATCCGCGCAATCCGCTGTCCACCCTCGACCAGACCACCGGGAAGGAAGATCACCACCAGCATGAACAGGATGCCGAGCGTCAGGTGCCAGCCCTTGCCCACGAACGGGTAGATGATGGCCACGACGAAGTCTTCGAGCCCGTCGGGCAGGAAGGCAAACCAGCTGTGCAGGATGCCTTCATTGATCTTGGAAAAGATGCTTTCGAGGTACTTGATGAACCCTGCGCCCAGCACCGGCCCCAGGAGGGTGCCCGCACCGCCAAGGATGGTCATCAGCACGACCTCCCCCGACCGGGTCCAGAGCATTCTCTCGGTCCCGGCGATCGGGTCCATCGAGACAAGAAGCCCCCCCGCGAGACCCGCGTACATGCCCGAGATGACGAAGGCGGCCAGCGTGTAGGGCCGGGGGTTCAGTCCCGTGTAGCGCATCCGCTGCTGGTTCGATTTCACGGCCCGCAGCATCACGCCGAAGGGCGAGCGGAAGATGCGGATGGCGATGTAAAAGGCCAGCACCATGAAGATTGCGGAAAAGTAGTAGCCCAGGTTGAAGTCGAACGACCATGCGCCGGCATCCAGCGTGTAGGTCGACCGCATTTCGAGCCCGAACAATGTCGGGACCGGCAGTGAACCATCGGCCTGGACGCTTTGGCCCAGCACGCGGGGGTCGTTGTGGGCCACCTGCAACATGGTTTCACCCTTCGTGATGGGTGACAGCACCGACAGCGCCAGGGCATAGGACATCTGCGCGAAGGCGAGTGTCAGTATCGAGAAGTAGATGCCGGACCGCCGAAGCGAGATGTAGCCGATCAGGACCGAGAAGAGTCCCGCGATCGCGACCGATGCGGTGAGCGCGTAGAGGACATTCATGCCCAGAAGCTTGAACATCCACACCCCGGCGTAGCTGCCCACGCCGAGAAAGGCGGCGTGGCCAAAGCTGAGATAGCCGGTAAGGCCGAAGAGGATGTTGAAGCCGATCGCGAAGATGCCGAAAATCAGGAACTGCTGCATCAACTGCGGGAAGCCCGCGTTGAACTGCGCCATGGCGCTGTCCGTCGGGAACGGGTTGAGGAGCACCGGCGCGGCGATGACCATCAGCACCACGATCAGGAAGAGAGTTCTGTCTTTTGCGTTCAATCCGAGCACGGGTCAGTCCTCCATCACGCCCTTGCGGCCCATCAGGCCCCGAGGACGGGTCAACAGAATGATGATGGCGACCAGGTAGATGATGACCTGGTTGATGCCGGGAATGGTCTCGATGACGACGCTCATCGAGGCAAAGCTTTGCAGGATGCCCAGCAGGAACCCCGCCAGAACAGCCCCGGGAAGCGACCCCATTCCGCCGACGACGACCACCACGAAACTGAGCACGAGGAAGTCCATGCCCATATGGTAATTCGGCGAACTGATGGGCGCGTACATCACCCCGGCAAGCCCTGCCACGGCGGCGGCGATGCCGAACATGATGGTGAACCGCCGGTCAATGTCGATGCCCAGGATTCCCACGGTTTCACGGTCGGCCATACCGGCACGAACAACCATCCCGAAGGTCGTGAACTGGAGGAAGCCAAAGACCGCGGCGATCACCACCATGGCGAAGACGAAATAGATGAGCCGCCAATAGGGATAGATCACGGTGAACGGATCGAACCCGATCAGCACGCCGAAATCGAACGAGCCGGTAAAGGCGTCCGGGGCCGGTGTCGGGATCGGGTTGGCGCCATAGAAGGCCTTGATGATCTCTTGCAGCACGATGGCCAGCCCGAATGTGACCAGGATCTGGTCGGCATGGGGCCGCTTGTAGAAAAAGCGGATCAGCCCGCGCTCCATCACCACGCCGACCAGGATCATGATCGGGATCGCGAACAGGATCGACAGGGGCACGGTCCAGTCGATGATCCATTGGCCCGCTGCCTCGCCGAAGAAGTCGTACACATAGGGCACGTCCACCTTCAGCGGGTTGCCCAGGAAATCGGTCCGTTCAGGATCGATGATCTCGTGGCTCAGCTTAAAAATGCGGTTGAGGGTGACGGCGCAGAATGCCCCGATCATGAATAGCGCGCCATGCGCGAAGTTGACGACACCGAGGGTGCCGAAGATCAGCGTCAGTCCGAGGGCGATGAGCGCATAGGCCGAGCCCTTGTCGAGACCGTTCAGGAGCTGGATGATGATCGCTTCCATGCCGCGCTCTCCCTTGGGGAATGGATGGTGTGGGGCGTAGGCCACGGTGTACGCGGCTTTGCCGGAGGGGTGCCGCGCGCGGGTCAAACGCGCGCGGCGGTGTCATGTGCAGGGGGATGTCCCCGTCCGGGATCAGGCGCCCGGGTTGCAGGTGCCCAGCGAACCGCCCTGGAAGTCCGGGTGGTCGACCGGGTAGGTCACGACATCACGCGGGGTGACCTCGACGATCTCCAGCAGGTCGAACTCGGACTGCGGCTCTTCCTTGCCCTTCACCACGAGCACGTCCTTGAAGCACGGGTGATCTTCGGCGCGATAGAGCGTCGGGCCGTTGCCCATGCCGTC
>CAYMMT010000249.1:0-3159 GCA_964391555.1 uncultured Rhodobacterales bacterium | reverse complement strand
ATGTTCGACGGCATGTCGATGCACATGACGCTGGCGGGCGACAGCATGCTGGCCTGTGCGACAGATTAGCGGCAGATCACGGCCCGTGGCCTTGTCCATGCCGCCGGTTTTCGATCATCTTGCCCCGGACCTTGAACGTGGCGCCTGTCTCGCGCCCCACCATCCGATGGGGGTTATCAACCGGTTCGACGGCTTCATTGGCGGGCAGGACGTCCGAGTTCCCCGGCGACACTTGGGCGACACAGCAAGGAACAAACGTTGGATCCGCCAATACGAAGGTCCGGCGACGCGATGAATGGCTGAACGACACGAACGCAAGAGGAGAAATCTCGTGAAAAAGATTGCCATTGCTACCTATAGCGAGATTCCGGATCGCAAACCCCAATACGCTCTGGTTGCCGAAGTCGACCTCGTGATCGTGCGGTTCGACGAAGAAGTCGCGGTGTTCTACGGTCGCTGCCTGCACCGTGGGGCGCTGATGGCGGATGGCCATGTGCGTGGGCGAAACCTGATTTGCGGGTTGCACAATTGGGACTACCGGCTCGACTCGGGCGTTTCCGAATACGCAAACGAGGAGAAACTTCCCAAGTTCACGTCGTGGGTCGACGACGACAAGGTCTGCGTGGACGCGGACGAGATCGCCGCCTGGGGCCGGGACAATCCCCAACCGTTCAATCGCGAGGCCTACCTGGGCCTTTATGCCGACACGTCACACGGCACGGCAGAGGAACCCTACAACGGGTTGATCCGGCAATATGCCCGCGATGGACTGTCCAAGACCGGTCACCACGGGCAAGTCGAGTCCATGGGTGTCCCCCGGGACGACCTTCCGACCTGGGACGACCTTCAGATTCTGACCGCGCAACTTCAGAAAGCGCCGCTGCTGGACGACGATCCGGTCGGGACAGACGTGGTGATCGGCCCGAACGCCCAGAAGCCGCTGAAACTGAAGATCCCGCTCTTTGTCTCGGACATGTCGTTCGGGGCCCTGTCGGAACCGGCCAAGGTCGCGCTCGCGCGCGGCGCCGAGCTCGCCGGGACCGGCATATGTTCCGGAGAAGGCGGCATGCTGCCAGAGGAACAGCAAGCCAATTCCCGTTACTTCTATGAACTTGCCTCGGCGCGGTTCGGATTCTCGTGGGACAAGTTGAAAGACGTCCAAGCGTTTCATTTCAAGGGCGGCCAGGGGGCAAAGACGGGAACCGGCGGCCATCTTCCCGGAGCCAAGAACAAAGGCAAGATCGCCGAGGTGCGGGGCATCCCCGAAGGCACGGACGCAATCTCCCCTCCCCGCTTCCCCGACTGGACGGAACCGGCGCAGATCAAGGACTTTGCCGACGAAGTCAGGGACCGGACAGGCGGCATTCCCATTGGCTACAAGCTTTCCGCCCAGCACATCGAAAAGGACATCGACGCCGCGCTGGAGGTGGGTGTCGATTACATCATCCTCGACGGTCGGGGCGGTGGCACCGGCGCGGCCCCCATCCTGTTTCGCGACAACATCAGTGTTCCGACGATCCCCGCTCTGGCCCGGGCGCGGCGCCACCTCGACCGGCAAGGTCGGTCTGGCGTGACACTGGTGATCACCGGCGGACTCCGGAAGCCGGCCGATTTCATCAAGGCGATGGCCCTTGGCGCGGATGCGGTTGCGGTGTCCAACTCCGCGATGCAGGCGATCGGATGCCTTGCCATGCGGGCCTGTCACACCAACAATTGCCCGGTCGGCATCGCAACGCAAAAACCGCATCTGGTCAGCCGACTGGTGGTCGAGAAATCGGCCCGGCAACTGGCAAATTTCTTCGAGGCCTCGGTGGAACTGATGCAGGTGATGGCGCGTGCCTGTGGTCACGATCATCTTTCCGGGTTCAATCCGGACGATCTGACAACCTGGAAGAAGGACATGTCCGAGCTTTCTGGCGTGGCATACGGAGGTGCGGCATGAGCGATAAAACCGAGGATCTCGATTGGGTCAGCGTCGGGCCGGCGGACTTGCCCGAGGGTCGCGTCAGAACGGTAACTGCACGCACTCATTTCCTGTGTCTGTCGCACTTTGATGGCCAATGGGCCGCGATGGACAACCACTGCCCGCATCAGGGGGGCCCGCTCGGCGAAGGGACGATCGAGCGCGGCGAAGGGGGCAGATGCTGGATACGGTGCCCTTGGCATGGATGGGACTTCGATCCGCTGACAGGCGCGCCCCCGGGCGGTCACGAGGATACCGGCCAGACCACCTATCCCGTGGACGTGCGGGACGGAGAGGTTTTTGTCGGTCTGGAACCGGAGCCGCCGCACCAACGCACGGTGACCGATGCCATGGCGGAGACCATGGTCAACTGGGGCATCAAGCGCGTGTTCGGCATGGTGGGACATTCCAACCTCGGCCTCGCCGACGCGATCCGGCGGCGCACCTTGGACGGAGAGATGTCCTATGTCGGCATCAGACACGAAGGTGCCGCGGCCTTTGCCGCCTCGGCTTATGGCAAACTCACCGGCAAACCCGCTGCCTGCCTGACGATTGCCGGTCCCGGAGCCACAAATCTGCTGACCGGGATGTGGGACGCCAAGGTCGACCGAGCCCCGGTTCTGGCCCTGACAGGCCAGGTCCAGACCCAGGTCTTTGGCCCCGGCGCGTTTCAGGACATCGATCTGAAGTCCGCGTTTGACGCGGTGAGCCGCTTCTCCCAGCCGGTGCTCAGCACTTCCAGGCATACCGAACTGGTCTCTCTTGCTATCAAGACTGCCCTTATCGAACGGGACGTCGCCCACCTCATCTTCCCCGATGATGTGCAGACCCAGCCGAGCGATGCGCCGGCGGCCTTCCCAGAGGGGCGGATCGGTGGATCGGTTGTCCAACCGGCAGATCACGACGTCGAACGGGCCCTGTCCCTGATCGCGGCGGCCCGGCGCCCCATCATCATCATGGGCCACGGCGCATGGGAGGCAAGGGACGACATCATCGCGCTCGCCGAAGCGCTCGGGGCCCCGGTGGTGACGACCTTCAAGGGCAAGGGACTGATCCCCGACAGTCATCCGAACGCGGCTGGCGTGCTCGGACGGTCCGGAACCCCGATTGCCAGTTGGTTCATGAACGAATGCGATTTGCAGATCGTGCTGGGCGCCTCCTTTTCCAACCACACCGGGATCAACCCCGGCAAACCG
>CAYMMT010000248.1:0-3176 GCA_964391555.1 uncultured Rhodobacterales bacterium | reverse complement strand
TGAGCGAAAACCTTTCGCTCATAGCGTGGTGTTCACCGCGCCCCCGTCGAGGAGGATGTTCTGGCCCACGATGAAGCCCGCATGCTGGGAACAGAGGAACGCGCACATCGCGCCGAATTCTTCCGACGTCCCGTAGCGCCGCGCCGGAATTGTCGCCGCACGGCGCGCCCGCGCTTCGTCGATCGTGATCCCCTCGGCGCTGCTGACCGCCCCGTCGAGACTGTCGGCCCTGTCGGTGGCATGGATTCCGGGAAGCATGTTGTTGATCGTGACGCCGGACGGCGCGACCTGCCGCGACGTTCCCGCGACGTAACCCGTCAGACCGGCGCGGGCCGAATTCGACAGACCAAGGACGGGGATCGGCGATTTCACGGATTGCGAGGTGATGTTGACCACCCTGCCCCAACCACGTTCCGCCATGCCCGGGATCAGGGCCTTCATCAAGGCAATCGGCGTCAACATGTTGGCGTCAAGCGCGGCGATGAAATCGTCCCGGTCCCAGTCCGACCACAGCCCCGGCGGCGGTCCGCCCGCATTTGTGACCAGAATGTCCGCTGCGCCGGCAGCGGCCAGAACATCGGCACGGCCCGCGTCGGAGGTAATGTCCGCCGCTACCTCGGTCACCGTCACGCCGAAATCGGACCGGATGGCGGCGGCGGCGGCAGACAAGGCGTCGGCACCACGTGCGTTCATCACAAGATCGCAGCCCGCGTCGGCCAAGGCACGGGCACACCCGAGACCGAGTCCCTTGGACGAGGCCGTCACCAGCGCCGACTTTCCCCTGATGCCCAGATCCATTTCTGTTCTCCCTTACACCTGTCGTGATAGGTTGTGATATGTCTCCTTTACCAATGCACGTTATGAAGGCCGGCAACAATGGCTTGAAATCGGCTGACCGCTGACCTCATTCCGCCCCAATCCCGGCGTAGGCCGGGTTTGACTAAATCCCGACCTGATCGTACCGCCATCGCATGACCCCAACCCGCCCCACCCGCGCTATCCAGACGCTCCCGGTGTACCGGTCGGACGATTTTCGCGTGGTCTCCGGCGTGGCCGAGGGGGATGGCATCACCTTTGCCGACGAACTGGTGATGGACGACTACTACGGCCTTGGCGTTGACGCGGCCCGCACGCGCCTGTCCGTGGCGTTGGGCGACAACGACCGGTTGTTCTTTGTCGCCGAGGGAACAGAGGCGGGCCGGCCCGGCAATGCTCTGGTTCTGGACAGTTGTGTCACGCTGATGCCGCGGGACGGCACGACCATCGAGGCACTGCTGATCGTCGAGGTCGAAGATGATCTTGCAGCCGAAGTCTTCCTGCTGCCACTGGCCACTCTCGCGCCCGATATCGAATACCGTTTGGTGGGCGTTGACCGCCAGACCGCCACGACCCGCTTTTCCGAGGTCGCCTGCGTGTCCTTCACCCGCGGCACGCATATCACCATGGCCAACGGCGCCCAGCGTCCGATTGAGGAGTTGCAGGTCGGCGATGCGGTCCTGACCCGCGACTACGGACCACAGAAGATCCGGTGGATCGGCCAGAACACCGTCCGCGCGGTCGGGGCATTTGCACCCGTGATCATTCGGAAAGGCGTGCTGAACAATGAAAATGACCTGGTCGTGAGCCCCGATCACCGCATTTTCGTCTACCAGCGCCATGACACGCTCGGAGCCGGGCGGGCGGAGGTGCTGGTCAAGGTCCGTCACCTGATCAACGGTGACACCGTGGTCCACCAGGACGGCGGGTTCGTGGATTACTTCCAACTTCTCTTTGACGATCACCAGATCATCTATGCCGAGGGGATCGCGGCCGAATCCATGCTCATCGACCCGCGCACGCGCCGCGCCGTGCCCGAGGAAGTGGGCAAACGCCTGGGCCTGTCGATCCCCGGCCATCGGCACCGCACCCATCTTGACTACGAAGTGCACGAAAACCTGCTCAGCAAGCCCGATGCCGTCGAACTCCTCCGCCGCGCATCGTCCAGCTGACCACCGGGTCACGATTTCGACCTCAAATCACCGACAACGATTTGCGTCCCACCCGGCACCGGGCTAGGAGGCCGCCATGCCAGATACGCACGCCACCAACCGTCCTGATCTGCCCGCCGAAATCGCCCGGCGGCGCACCTTCGCGATCATTTCGCACCCGGATGCCGGAAAGACGACCCTGACGGAAAAGTTCCTGCTTTACGGGGGCGCGATCCAGATGGCCGGACAGGTCCGGGCCAAGGGCGAAGCGCGACGAACGCGGTCCGACTTCATGGCGATGGAGAAGGACCGGGGGATATCGGTGTCCGCCGCGGCGATGTCGTTCGACTTCAAGGATTTCCGGTTCAACCTCGTGGACACGCCCGGTCACTCCGACTTTTCCGAGGATACATACCGCACGCTCACCGCCGTGGATGCCGCCGTCATGGTCATCGATGGCGCCAAGGGTGTCGAAAGCCAGACCCGCAAGCTCTTCGAAGTGTGCCGGTTGCGCGACCTGCCGATCCTGACCTTCTGCAACAAGATGGACCGCGAAAGCCGGGATACGTTTGAAATCATTGACGAAATTCAGGAAAACCTTGCCATCGACGTGACCCCGGCAAGCTGGCCGATCGGGCAAGGCCGCGATTTCATCGGCTGCTATGACCTCCTGCGTGACCGGCTGGAACTGATGGACCGCGCCGACCGCAACAAGATCGCCGAAAGCATCGCCATCGAGGGCCTCGATGACCCGAAACTGGCCGCGCATGTGCCCGAGCCGCTGCTGTCGCACTTCCTCGAAGAGATCGAAATGGCCAAGGAGTTGCTGCCGACGCTGGATCCGGTGGCACTGCTCGAAGGTACGATGACCCCGATCTGGTTCGGCTCCGCGATCAATTCGTTTGGTGTCAAGGAGTTGATGGATGGCATCGGAACCTACGGGCCCGAGCCGCAACCGCAATCCGCCGAACCCCGACAGATCGCTCCCGAAGAGGCCAAGGTCGCCGGCTTCGTTTTCAAGGTTCAGGCCAACATGGACCCCAAGCATCGGGACCGCGTGGCCTTTGTCCGCCTCGCCTCGGGACACTTCAGCCGAGGCATGCAGCTGACCCATGTCCGGTCAAAGAAACCCATGGCGATCACCAATCCCGTCATGTTTCTGGCCGCCGACTGGGAACTGGCGGAAGAGGCCTGGGCCGGCGGCATTAT
>CAYMMT010000247.1:0-3198 GCA_964391555.1 uncultured Rhodobacterales bacterium | reverse complement strand
GCGCCCGGCTGACAAACTTCTGCGACAGGCATACCCCAAATCCCGATCATCGAACGGAAATCCATGGAGGATCGAACAATGAAACGTTTCGTCATAGCAGCAGCAGCCATCGCGGCGATCGGCACCGCAGTCCCGGCTCTGGCCGATGCCAATCACGGCCAGGGCGACGGACGTGGCGGCGATCGGGCGGGCGCCCCGGCGCACAGCGGACCCGGTCAAATGACGATGGGCGGCGACATGGGCCAGATGATGCGCATGATGCAGATGATGCACGGCGGCAAGTCCGGCATGATGGGTGCTGACATGATGGGTGGCGGCATGATGGGCGGCGGCATGATGGGCCCGAATGCGATGGGTTCGGGCATGATGATGGGCGGCGGTGAACATCTTCGGTCGCTGTTTGACGCCGACGGGGACGGCAAAGTCTCACCCGATGAATTGCGGACCGGATACCTCGACGCGCTCCAGACCTACGACGCCGACGGCAATGGCACGCTGTCACTGGACGAATTCGAAACCATGCACGCGGCCCATATTCGCGAGACGACCGTCGACCGTTTTCAGGCCTTCGACGCCGATGGCGACGGACAGGTTACCGCCGATGAGATCACCGCTCCTGCTGATCGGATGCAACGCATGATGGACCGGCCCGCGGCCGGCAACCAGCAACGCATGCCGATGATGGACGGTGACGGCAACACCGGCGGCATGATGAACGACAACTGAGAACACGTGTCCCGGGCAGGGCCTGACGGCGCCTGACCCGGGATGCCTCAAGGAGCAAAGAAGACGATGAGTGGATTTGGAATGGGCATCGGCATGGGATTCGGCTGGCTTTGGGCAATCCTGATCCTGGTGCTGATCGGGTTGGCCATCGCGGCCCTCGTCAAGTACCTTCGCAACGAATGACGAGGAGAACTGACATGGCGTACACGATGAACCGCAGCTTTCCCGGAGCCAGTATGGCCGAAATCGAGGAACGCACGCGCAAGGCGTTGGCTGACGCCGGTTTCGGCGTATTGACCGAGATCGACGTCAAGGCGACCATGAAGAAGAAGCTGGGCGTGGACATGCCCGGCTACCACATCCTCGGCGCCTGTAACCCGAAGATGGCGCATGAGGCGATCGGGATCGAGCCGCGGGTTGGAGCGATGCTGCCCTGCAACGTGATCCTGCGCGAGGTGGACGGCGGCGTCGAGGTCTCGGCCATCGATCCGGTCGCCTCCATGCAGGCGATCAATAATGCGGACCTGACCCGCGTCGCCGGGCAGGTGCGCGACATGCTGGCCTCGGTGGTAGAGAATGCCTGAAGACGACGGTAGCCTGCCCGAGGTCTGCATCACCTCGGGAATGACGCGATGTTCGGTGCCGGGTCCGGCCGGGCCGCTTGAGATCCGCCGGATTTCCGACCCCGAGCATCGGCTGTCGTCCGAATGGTCACGGACCTCCCGCCCGGCCCCGCCGGCGGTGTTGCAGCCGCTGGTACCGGTCCCGGGCGTGGTGCCGTTGGGAGAGTTGGAACTGATCGACGCAATGCAGGCGGGCGACGTGGTGATCGCAGACGGACGCAAGCCCGATCAATACTCCAAGTACACGATCCCCGGCGCGATCAACCTGCCCTTTACCGACGTTGAGGGAGCACTGGAAACCCTCGGATGCAAACGCTCCGGCGACAGTTGGGACTGCGGCGACGCGCGCAAGGTGGCCATGTTCTGCAACGGGGTCTGGTGCGGCCAGTCGCCCACCGCAATCCGCAAGATGACCGCGGCCGGGTTCCCGCCCGATCGCATCCTCTACTATCGCAACGGGATGCAGAGCTGGCTCTTGCAGGGCCTGAGCGTCTGGATGCCCGGCGAGGCGGAGTGCTTTCACATCTGAGCGCGACAAGAGCGGCCAATTGAACGCCGCGAGAGAACCGACGAGCGCATTGACACAATGCGCGATCTCTTTCGCCTGACGCTTGGCATCCCCGACCTGACGGCGAGCCTTTGCGCTCTGGCGCGCGCCATCGGCCGGGCATGGCGCCGACGGAAGATGCTGGAGGCCGGCGAGGTCGCCACGCTCGCCGATCTCGCCGCAGAGGAGGGAAGTTCGGACCGCAACGTCAGCCGCCTGCTGCGCTTGGCATGGCTGGCACCGAATGTTCTCGAGCGCCTGGTCGTGCGCAGAGAACCTTGCGCCATCACGATCTACGAGCTCTACCTGACCGCCTCGCTGCCGTGGGAGGAGCAGATGGTCAGTATGTTTGAGAGAATTCCCGCGATTCGGGTGATAATATCTTTTCGCCCTTTTCGTCCCGTGGGGTATTGATTCACCAATCGCCCAAGGTGACTTCATGAAGATCGGAAAATACGTCCAGAACAGCATACCGGGAGTTTTCGAGTATTGCGAAAAGAAGGATCCAACCGAGTTCGTCCAACTTCAGGATCCGCAGTATTCGAAAGATACCTTTGATATCAATTACCCGTTCTGTCGGCCCGTGGCGCAGATCAGCACGACAGAACACGTTCGGTATTGGCGCCATGAATACATCGTGAACGGCGTCCCCGTCCGTGTGACCAGCCAATGGTTCAATCCGCCGACCAGCAACAGCTTCCCCTTGTTTCGCAAATACCTTGCTCAGAAGGGTATTGAGGCCATTGACCTGACTTTTGACGCCTCTGAGGACGAGGTTCCGCGTAAAGCCAGAACACGCGCCCCACGCGGGCGCTACAAGGGCAATGCAATTGGCATCGCGCAAAACCTTTTTGTTCGCAATATCCTCAGCCGGCTCGGGGACGAACAATTCAGTGTGGAACATTGGCAAGCGATTGTCGAAGAATTCGGCCGCGCCTGCGCCTATTGCGAAGCCAAAGGCGAACTCGTCATGGATCACGTCGTGCCAATCAACAAGCAGGCAATGGGCGAGCATCGACTCGGCAATCTCGTTCCAAGTTGCCGTGCCTGCAACACGAAGAAGTCCGAACAGGACTTCCGCGATTTCCTCGCTGGCGATCAAACGCGCATCACCGCTATCGAAGCGCACATGCACAAGCACGGTTACCACCCGATAGGCAATCACAAACAACTGCGAGAGATCATCGATCTGGCCCATCAAGACGTTCGACATCTCGCTGACCGATACGTTGCGATTATCAACGCTGTCCTGCGAAACGAATCCGGCGATCAAGATTAGGTGCGTGCTCCGATCCCCGCCAT
>CAYMMT010000246.1:0-3240 GCA_964391555.1 uncultured Rhodobacterales bacterium | reverse complement strand
GTCCGGTTAGTCGCGCCTTCCGCAAATCGCATGCGCCCGCCAATCAACACTCAGGCCCCCGGAAACCCTCGATCAAAGGGTTGGGAACTTGACCAACGCAAGCCGCTTCGGAATGCTTCAACCATGACTCAGACCGAGCCTGACCCCGTTTTTGCCCGCGTGCATCGTAGCTTCACCCAACAGGCAATGATGGCGACGCTCGGGGCGCGACTAGAGCGGGTCGCACCCGGTCAGGTCGTGATCAGCGCTGAGGTGCGACCCGATCTGACACAGCAGCAAGGGGCAGGTCATGCGGCGCTGGCCTTTGCAATCGGCGACAGCGCTGCGGGCTACGCCGCGCTCAGCGTGATGGAGGCGGGCAAAGAAGTGCTCACCGCCGAGATGAAGATAAATCTGCTCGCGCCGGCCAGTGGGCGCCTGCGGGCCGACGGTCGCGTGATCAAGGCAGGTCGGCGCCTTGTGGTCGTCGCCGCGGAGGTCACCGACGACGAGGGTCGAGCGGTGGCGGTATTGCAAGGGACAATGGTTCCCGTCGATGTCCAGACCTGAGACGCCGCCGATCGTCTGGTACGATGGAAATGGCGCGCGGGGTGTCGTGGGTCGGCCACTTCGGATCACGGACGCAGAAGGTATTTCTGCCGTTTCAGGCCGATTTCCATTTGATCGAACAGCCCATCGAAGGAACCTGGTCCGTGGGTCCACGACCGGTTTCGGCGACCTGCGCCATGGCGTCGTAAAGGTCTCTCGGCAGGTCGGCTTGGGAGGCTGTTCCCCGCGTCGCATCAAGCCGCCCCCGATATTGCAGGCCAAGTCCGCTGTTGAACCCAAAAAAGTCGGGCGTGCAGACCGCTCCGAACGCGCGGGCCACATCCTGGCTCTGATCGTGAAGGTATGGAAACGGAAACGCCTTTTTGTCGGCCAGCGCCCGCATGTTCTCGAAACTGTCAGCGGGGTAGGTCGCCGCGTCGTTCGAACAGATTGCGGCAACCCCAATGCCCAAGGCTGCCAGATCCCGACCGTCCCGCACGATCTTGTCGAGGATGGCAATCACGAAGGGGCAATGATTGCAGATGAACATGACCAGGGTGCCGCTTTCGCCGCGAATTTCCGACAGGCTGTAAGTCCGGCCGTCGGTCGCAGGCAATGTGAAGTCGGGCGCAGGCCAATTGAAATCACAGATGGGTGGATGGGCTGCCATCTCGAAACCTGTCAGCCCGAGACAGCCGCGCGGATGGCGCGAATATTTTCGCCGTAGACATCCGGTGCATCGACCGAGCCACCGCGAAATACCGCCGACCCTGCAACGAGCACATCGGCACCGGCCTTGGCCACTAGTGGTGCTGTTTCGGGGTCCACTCCGCCGTCGATTTCGATATGCACCTCGCGGTCACCGATCATGTTGCGCAGGGCGCGGACCTTGTCGGTCATGTCGATGAACTTCTGACCGCCGAAGCCCGGGTTCACCGTCATGACACAGATCAGGTCGGTGAGGTCGAGAAGGTGCGCGACGGCCTCCGCCGGTGTTCCGGGGTTCAGCGCCACGCCCGCCTTCATCCCGGCGGCCCGAATCGCTTGCAGGGTCCTGTGGATATGCGGACCGGCCTCAACATGGGCGGTCAGAACATCCGCCCCGGCCTCCGCATAGGCGTCGATGTAGGGATCGACGGGGCTGATCATCAGGTGCACATCCATCACCGTTGTCACATGCGGACGGAAGGCTTTGACGGCCATTGGTCCGAACGTGAGGTTGGGAACGAAATGCCCATCCATGATGTCCACGTGGACCCAGTCCGCGCCCTGCGCCTCGATCGCGCGGATCTCCGCTCCGAAATTCGCGAAGTCGGCGGACAGGATCGACGGCGCGATCTTCATGCTGCGGTCAAAGGCCATGGGCTACCTCCGTTGCTTGCCCTCCTTTGGACCGCCGGAAGGCCAGTTTCAACAGCTTGCGTGCGATGGGCGCTCTTTCGTCCCACCGGTACGCGCGCTATGCCGGTCCGACACGGGACAGGCGGAGGCCACAGGTATGACGATGGGACATGCGCCGCTGGCTGGCCTCAGGGTCGTGGAACTGGCCCGGGTCCTTGCGGGGCCGTGGATCGGTCAGACGCTGGCCGATCTCGGGGCGGAGGTCATCAAGGTCGAAAGCCCGGAGGGCGATGAAACACGGCTGTGGGGTCCCCCGTTTCTCGACCGGCCATTGCCGGATGGCGGGACTGAACGGGTCGCGGCCTATTTTCACTCCGCCAACCGAGGCAAGCGGTCCGTCATCTGCAACTTTCGCGACGCTGATGATCTGGCCCGGCTGAAGAAGCTGATCTCCGAGGCCGACGTGCTGATCGAGAATTTCAAGGTTGGGGGGCTTTCGAAGTTCGGGCTGGATTATGAGACTTGCGCCGCAAGCAACCCCGGGCTCGTCTACGCCTCCATCACCGGCTTCGGACAGGACGGGCCGCGGGCGGAACAGCCGGGGTATGACTTCCTCGTTCAGGGCATGAGCGGGATCATGGATCTGACCGGAGAGCCCGAAGGCGAACCGCAAAAAGTGGGCGTCGCATGGATCGACGTCTTTTCCGGTCTCTATGGTGTGATCGGGATTCAGGCCGCATTGGCCGAGCGCGCCCGAACCGGTCAGGGACAACAAGTCGATATCGCGCTATTCGACACCGCACTCGCGGTTCTGGCCAATCAGGGCGCAAATCATCTGATCGGCGGTCTGGAACCCGGGCGGCTTGGCAATGCGCATCCGAATATCGTGCCATATCAGGTGTTTCCGGCGTCCGACGGCCACCTGATCATCGCGTGCGGCAACAGCGGCCAATTCCGGGCGCTGTGCAGGGCGCTGGGGCTGGATGACGTCGCAGGTGACCCGCGCTTCGCGGAAAATCCGGGGCGGGTGGAGCATCGCGATACACTCGTTCCCATGATCTCAGCGGCGACCTCGGAGCGCACCCGGGCGGACCTCATTGCGGCTCTTGAGAGGGTGAAGGTTCCCGCTGGCCCGATCAACTCTGTCCGGGAAGCGCTGGAGGACCCGCAAACCTTGGCCCGCGATATGGTGGTTCGCCCCGACGGCATCGCAGGGCTGCGGACGCCTCTGAAGTTCTCTCGCAGCGGGCTGACGACCAAGGATTCGGCGCCGATGCATGGCAATGGCGCGTGGCGATTTCACGATCGAGACCGGGCAACCTGAACTAGCTGCCAGCTTCAAGGCTCAGAATGGCGGCGGCGGGTCCGCGC
>CAYMMT010000245.1:0-3280 GCA_964391555.1 uncultured Rhodobacterales bacterium | reverse complement strand
CCTTTTTGGTATTTCCTTCAGGTTTCAGGTGTTTTCTTGGTGCGTTTTGTGGTGCTGAATGACCTCAGCGATGATGAAGTTCAGGAACTTCTTGGCGAACTCGGGATCAAGATCCGCGCGTTTCGCCAAATCTTCGAGCCGCTCGATCTGCGCCGCTTCGCGCGCCGGATCGGACGGGGGAAGGTCGTGTTCGGCTTTCAGTTTCCCGACAGCCTGCGTGTGCTTGAACCGCTCGCCCAGCGTGTAGACGAGGATCGCGTCCAGCCGGTCGATGCTGTCGCGGTGCCCCTTCAGGAGCGCCGCCGCGCGGGTCGTGTCGTCGGTCATATCAGCTCCTCCGGGCCGGGGTGACGCCAGACCGGCGCCTCTCCGTGGTTCGGGATCATGCAGGTGCCGTCCACCCGTGCGCCAAGCCGTCTGGCCAGCGCGACAGAGCGGGTATTGGCGTGGTCCACGAGGCTGACAAGCGTGGTCAGGCCCAGCGTGTCATAGGCATAGGCGCGGGACGCCACGGCGGCCTCGTAGGCGATGCCCTTGCCCTCTCCGTTCTCGAAAACCGACCACGCCAGTTCCGGCTCCGGCCAGCCATCGGGGTTCAGGATGCCAACGACGCCAAGCGGCGCGCCCGTCCCGGTATCGGTGACCATCCAGCGGCCATAGCCCCGCCGCTCCCAATGCTCGAAGAGCGCCGCGAACTGCCGTTCGGCCGCGTCACGGCTGTAGGGGCCGCCGACGCCCACGGCACGGTCCGACATGCGGAACGCGGCGTAGGGCTCAAGATCCTGCGGCTCGGGGCCGCGCAGGGTCAGCCGCTCCGTGGTCAGGGTGGGGATGTCAGTCAAGCGCCCAGCCCTCCGGTGTCCACTTCGGGTCCTGGTAATGCGCGATCTCGAGCGCGATCCCGTCGGCGAGCTGTGTATTCTTCAGTTGCGCGGGCGACGGGTGGCGATAGACGCTGTCATCGTTGTCGATGGTCTTGGCGTCCTTGTCCCTCCGGGCCCCCAGCCGTTCGGCGAGCCGCACGCTGTCGAGGTCATAGGCATCGAGATAGCTGACCGCGCCGTCCCAGCCGCGCACGTCATAGAGCCAGCGGCGCGCGGCATCGACGGCTTCGAGCGCATACCCCTGCCCGCCCTTTTCGGGCCAGATGAACCACGCGATCTCGGGCTCCGGCCACATCGCCGGGAACCACGCGCCGGCCATGCCGTAGGTGTCGTCCGTCACGCGGTCGCGGATCATCCACATGCCGTAACCCCGGACCTGCCAATGGCCGATTTCGGCGGCATAGAGCATCCAGGTCTCGTAGGGATTGAGCGGCCCGCCCATGTAGCGCGACCGGTAGGAGGCGAAGGTGGCCTTGAAGTTCGGGTAATCCTCGGCCTCCGGGCCCTTGAGGATCAGCCGCCTGGTTTCGATCTGCGGGATCTCGATCATGCCCGCGCTTCCTCTGCCGTCGGCAGGTGCCGCCAGACGGTGAAGCGGGCCGTGGCGTCCAGCGCGTGGGTGGCGGCCATGTCGGGCCGGGCGGCGAGGCGGCCCGCCAGCGCCGAAGAGCGGGTGTTGGCGTTGTCGATATAGCTGACAAGCGACCGCAGCCCGAGCCTGTCGGCAAAGGCGCGGACCGCCCGGGCGGCCTCCTCGGCAATGCCCTGGCCCTCGGCAGCTTCGGACAGAAGCCAGCCAAGCTCCGGTTCCCGGTCACCGGGTTCGAACCCGATCAGGACAAAGCCCAGCGGGATGTCAGACCCCTTCATCGTGATCGTCCAGCCGCCAAAGCCGTGCAGCATCCAGGACGCGGCAAGCTGAATGAAGTCGAACCACGCGTCCTCCCGGCTCATCGGCCCGCCGATATAGGCGCCGCGCTCGGTGCAGGCGATGGGGGCCCAGACGTCGAAATCCGCCGCCCGGAGGGCGCGCAGGTGCAGCCGCGCGGTCTCCAGCACCGGAACCGAGGCCGCGGTGCGGGCCGCCTGGTCCGCAGGGATCCCCACCGGGGGGCGCTCGCAGGCATAGGCCATCACGCGGCCTCCCACGTGCGGCGGTGGTGGCGCCAGACCGTGACCGGGTTGGCGGCGCTGGCGTCGTCGTGGAACACCCCGCCCGGGGCATTCACGGCTTCGCTCATCCTGTCGTCAAACACCGCGCCAAGGGCCTTGGCGACAAAGCGCGAACGGTCGTTTAGCGCGTCGATGAAGGACACGGCGGTGGTCTTTCCGGTGCGCTTCCAGGTCCACGGGATCAGCAGGCGCATTGCCTCGGTGATGTAGCCCTTGCCCTCGGCCGCGGCGTCATAAAGCGACCAGCCGAATTCCATCTCGGGCCAGACGATCGGCTCGTAGGGGCCGACCACGCCGATGGGCACGCCGGGGTTGGATTTCTCCTCGGCCACGAAGAGGGAGAAGCCGCGCAGGAGCCACAGGCCCGCGATATTGCCGAAGGATTTCGAGAGCTTGACCGGGTCGGTCTCGGGTCCGCCCACATATTGCGACCGGCCGGTCGCATAGAATGCGGAAGCCGCCGGCGCGTCCTCGAGCCGGGGGGCGCGGAGGATCAGACGCTCGGTTTCGAGCGTCGGGATATGCACGGTTGTCCCGGTCACGGGCGCGCAACCAAAATGGGCGCTACCGCGCGCTCTTGCTCTGGCAGTGGCCCCGCGACGCACCATATCGGGCGCCGCGCCGTGGGGCGGGCGGCGTGCAGGGTTTCTTCGCCGGGAGGATGGGCGCGGTTCATTTCTTTTTCCCGAAGCCGGAGAGGCCGGGGGGCAGGGCGCCGCCGCCGCCGAGGCCGGGGAGGGTGCCGCCGAAGGGCGTCTGGCCCGGCGGCAGGCTCGGCATGCCGCCAGCGCCCATCTGCGCCTGCGCGGCGGCGATGTCGGCGTCCGACGGACCGCCCTTGCCCATCAGGCCCTTCATCATCTGGCGCATGGCGCCGCCTTTGCCGCGCCCGAGCTTCTTCATCATGTCGGACATCTGGCGGTGCTGTTTCAGAAGCCGGTTGAGCTCCTGCATCTCGAGCCCCGCGCCGGCGGCGATGCGTTACTTGCGGCTGGCCTGCAGGATCTGCGGCGCGGCGCGCTCCTTCTTGGTCATGGAGTTGATGAGCGCGATCTGCCGGCGGAGGATGCTGTCGTCGAACCCGGCCTCGGCCATCTGTTTCTGCATCTTTCCCATGCCGGGCATCAGGCCCATCATGCCTTCCATGCCGCCCATCTTGATCATCTGTTCGAGCTGCATCCGGAGGTCGTTCATGTTGAACCGACCCTTCTGGAAGCGCTTCA
>CAYMMT010000244.1:0-3455 GCA_964391555.1 uncultured Rhodobacterales bacterium | reverse complement strand
GTACGGGTTGCCTATACGGCGGGCGAGGCGATCGGGCCCGAGATTTTCGAATTCTGGCGGTCACTGGGGATCAATCTCAAGCAACTCTACGGCCAGACCGAGGCCAGCGTGTTCATCACCCAACAGCCGGACGGCCAGGTCCGCAATGATACGGTGGGTGTGGCGTCCCCCGGTGTGGAGTTGAAGATCGCCGAAAGCGGCGAAGTCTTCTATCGCTCCCCCGGCGTGTTCGAGGAATACTTCAAGAACGCCGAAAGTACGGCCTCGACCAAGGATGCCGAGGGGTGGGTCGCCACCGGCGATGCGGGTTTTGTCGAGGAGGACACGGGCCATCTTCGGATCATCGACCGGGCCAAGGACGTGGGGAAGATGGCCTCCGGCGCGCTGTTCGCGCCCAAGTATGTCGAAAACAAGCTGAAATTCTTTCCGAATATCCTCGAGGCGGTGGTGTTCGGAAACGGGCGCGAGACCTGCGCGGCTTTCGTCAACATCGATCTGACAGCGGTGGGCAATTGGGCGGAACGGAACAACATCGCCTACGCGTCCTACCAGGAATTGAGCCAGCATCCTCAGGTGCTCGAGATTATCAAGGGGCATGTGGAAGAAGTGAACCGGTCGATCGCCACCGACGCGATGCTCTCGGGGTGTCAGATCCATCGGTTCCTTGTGTTGCACAAGGAACTCGACGCCGACGACGGGGAGATGACCCGCACCCGAAAGGTCCGCCGCCGGATCATCGAGGAGAAGTTCGCCGATCTGATCGTGGCGCTTTATGACGGGTCGTCGGAGATCTCGACCGAGACCGAGGTCACCTATGAGGATGGGCGCAAGGGGGCGATCAAGGCGACGCTTGCCTTGCAGGACGCCGCGGTTGTGCCGGTTGCGGCTCCGGCGCGGGAGGCTGCGGAATGACGGGTGACGTGCGCCTGCGGCGACACCCCACCCGCCATCCCGTGGTGGGGCGCGCATGAACCTGCTGTTCGGGATCATCTTGCCGGGTGTGACCGGATTTTTCGTGGCGACATGGGTGTCGCGGCGGGGGGCCAGCGGCGCGCAGGTGGCCTTGGCATTTGTCGCGGGAACGGCGGTGAGCTGGCTCCTGTCTGCTGCCCTGGCCCGCCTCGCCGTCGGTGTCGTGCCGACCTACGGGCTTGAAGACTGGGGGCGAACATTGTCGACCGGGATCAAGGTAGCGGCCACGCTGGCGCTGATTGGCGCGGTTGGCGGACGCCGGAGGGCCGATCCATGAAGGACGTTGCGGAGCCTTACATGACCGAGGACGGCCGCCAGATTGGTGGTGTTCTGATGGAGATGCGCAACATCACGCTCAGGTTTGGCGGGGTGGTGGCGATCAAGGACATCACCTTTGACATTCGCGAGGGCGAAATCCGGGCGATCATCGGGCCCAACGGAGCTGGCAAGTCGTCGATGCTGAACGTGATCTCGGGCTTTTACGTGCCGCAGGAGGGGGAGGTCTGGTTCGAGGGCGCCCGCCGCCGTCCCATGCGGCCCTATCAGGTGGCCCGGCAGGGGATTGCGCGGACGTTTCAGAACATTGCGTTGTTCGATGGGATGTCCGTGCTCGACAACATCATGACCGGGCGGCTCACGCATATGAAGCAGGGGCTTTGGGCCCAGGCATTGTGGAAAGGGCCGGCAGAGACCGAGGAAACGGCGAACCGGGAAGCCGTTGAGAAGATTATCGATTTCCTTGAGATCCAGGCCATACGGAAGACACCCGTGGGTCGGCTGCCTTATGGGTTGAAGAAACGGGTGGAACTGGCGCGGGCGCTGGCGGCGGAGCCGAGGCTGTTGCTCCTGGACGAACCCATGGCGGGGATGAACGTGGAGGAGAAAGAGGACATGAGCCGCTTCATCCTCGACGTGAATGACGAGTTCGGGACCACGATTGCGCTGATCGAGCACGATATGGGTGTTGTGATGGACCTCAGCGACCGGGTCGTGGTGATGGATTACGGGCGCAAGATCGGGGACGGGACGCCGGATGAAGTGCGCCAGAACCAAGAGGTGATCGACGCCTATCTGGGGGTGAGCCATGATTGATGCCCGCAGCCGCAGAGGTTTGACCAATGGCCCCGCTCGATGCATGGATCGCGTTTCACGCCTGACTGTGGCGATGCAATTGGCGTTCCTTGTCGCACTGCCTGTCTTGGCAGCCCCCGCGTCCGCCGGTGCCCAGGCAAGGCCCGAAGTGGTCGAGGCCTATCGTCATGCCACGATTCAATGCCATGTCTTCATGACCACCGGTCGGTTCGAGGTGTTCTCCGGACTGCGCCCCGATCCTTACGATTTCACATCCTTTGAGATCCCCGGCGAGTATCGGGGCATCGCCGTACTTGATCCGGCTGAACTGGTCTCAATTCGGGCGGTTCGTGTCTACGTGCCAGAAGCTGCGCGCCGAAGCTGCGCGGTGGCTGCACATTTCTATCGAGCCGGAGTTGCGTGGCCAGAGATAGAGCCCGATCTGGCGGCGTGGATTGCTGAGGACGCGCGCTGGACGGGATTTGAAGCCGCCGATATCGATTTGCCACCACCGCCCGAGGGCTCAAACATCCTCGCCACATACAAGAATTGTGCAGCACTGCCCGAGCCTTTGGTCATCGAGCTGACCGACTTCGACGGCGGGCCCCCGCACAGAATCGCGTTCCTGCAGATGTCGCGAGCCGGATGCGCCAACAACACCTGGGAGTTTCGCTGATGCCCACTGATTTTCTCTACGGGATCGAGGTGGTCATCAACGGGCTGATGGCCGGGGTGATGTATGCTCTGGTGGCGCTGGGGTTCGTTCTGATCTTCAAGGCGTCGGGAATCTTCAACTATGCGCAAGGGGTCATGGCGCTCTTTGCGGCGTTGACGCTGGTGGGGGTCATGAATGGGCAGGTGCCGTTTGCACATCTGATCAACGCGGCTTTCGGCACGGACATCTATTACTTCGGGTGGACTGTGCCGGCGTTGGGCGCGATCTTGCTGACCGTGCTGGTGATGGTCGCCTTTGCCTGGGCCGTGCATACCCTCATTTTCAAACACTTGGTCGGGCAGGAGCCGATCATTCTGTTCATGGCCACCATCGGGCTCGCCTACTTCCTGGAAGGCGTGGGCGACCTGATGTGGGGGGCCGATATCAAGACGCTGGAGGTGGGGCTGCCGCAGGGGGCGTCGTTCTGGCTTGAAGAGAATACGGCGTTCCTCGGGGGTGACGATTTCTACGGCTTCTTCATAGACAAGCTCGATATCGTGGCGACCGGGGTGGCGGTGCTGCTGGTGGCGGCTCTGGTCGCGTTTTCGCAGTATACCAAGCAGGGCCGCGCCATGCGGGCGGTGGCCGATGACCACCAGGCGGCGCTGTCTGTCGGGATATCGCTCAACTTCATCTGGGTTCTGGTCTGGTCGCTCGCCGGGTTCGTGGCGCTGGTTGCGGGGATCATGTGGGGGGC
>CAYMMT010000243.1:1405-3495 GCA_964391555.1 uncultured Rhodobacterales bacterium | reverse complement strand
GCCGTCAGCGTCGTCTTGCCGTGGTCAACGTGACCAATCGTGCCGATGTTCACATGCGGCTTGGTTCTCTCAAACTTTTCCTTGGCCATGGGAGCCTCGCGCCTTGCCTTTCTGGGGGGCCGACTGAGGCCCGGTTCATCTTCGCGCGCGACATATTTCGATGGCCGGGGAAATTCAAGACGGGTTTCGCGGCCGGAGACAACGCGCCGTTGGCAGGGCGTGGTCCGAGGCCGCCCTGTGCCGCGTCATCGCGATCGAAGCCCGCCGGTCTAGCGCGCTTCGAGCAGCATGGATTTCACGAGACCGGCCACGTCATCGGCATCGGAATAAAGAAGTCCGTGCCCCGCGGATTTCAGCGTTTCCTGTCGCGAGGTTCGGATCCATTGCACCAACTGCCCCATGGCGCTGATCGGGATGACGGTGTCGGCCTCACCCCAGACAGCCAGAACCGGCAGGCCGGTGCGCCCCAGCCCACGGTAGATCTCTGGCGTTGGTTCGCCGAGGCTCGCCCGGCGGGACGAGAGGACCGCCTCAAGGTACCCGCGCCGCGCCAGTTGCTTGTGCTGCACCTCGGCAATGGTGGCCGAATGGCCGCCGTCCAGCGCGGACCGCCCGGCCAGCCGCGCGAGTGTCCGGCGGCCAAAGACCAGATAGGCCCAATCACCGATGACTGGCGTCTGTCGGCAAAAGCGGTCGAAGCGGCTTTCCTCCATCCTGATGCCCGAGGGCGCCACGAGAACCAGCCGCTGCACCCGGTCCGGCGCGTCCGCGGCAAAGGCCGCGGCGATCTGGCCGCCCATGGAGTAGCCGAGGAGGATCAACTCATCATCGAGATTCAGCGCCTTCACCAGGTCTTTGAGTTGCCTGACATGAAATGCTGTATCCTGGGGGCCGCTCACATCGTCGGAGCCCCCCCGACCGTAAAGATCATAAACGAGGATGCGATAACCGATTTCGGTGAGTCGCTCCGCCACGGGATCCCAGACCTCGGATGGTGTCGTCAGACCATGAACTGCGACAATCACGGGGCCACGCACACCGCCGATCCACCGGTACCGAGTCGTCCCCTGCGATAGTTTCACCGTGCGGCCGGGCCAAGCGTCGCGGCTGTCCCTGGTCATCGGGATGAGGCGGGAATTCAGCCAGACCGGCAAAGCCGCCAAGCCAACCAGGACGAGCGCGAGCACAATCCATCCCATGCGTTCTTACCCTTTTGATCGCGCCCCACCCGCGTTCGGAGGGGTATGGCACGGCTCAGGCCAGGGCGTCCAGAATGTATCGCGCGACCATGAGGTCGAGATGCGCGCCGCCACCGTTCTTGAAAAGCGTGATTTCGTCATCCGTCTGCCGCGTGACGGCGTCGAGGTCATAGTAGTCCGCAACAACGTCGGATCGTGCGATGACGCCCCGGGCGATCGGGTCCTTCAACTCCCCGATATGGCCGATTGTGGTGTCCGTGCTGTCCACGAAGATGCGTGACCGGGTCAGAGCGGTGTCGTCGGCTTCGCGCATGTCCGGGCGGTAGGCCCCGATGAGGTCGAGATGGGTGCCGGGCGTCAGCCAGTCGCCCCGGATGATCGGTTCGGTCGTCATCGTGGCACAGGTGACGATGTCGGCCTGTCCGATCGCGTCGGCGAGGGAATCCGCGACGGTGACCCGGTCGTGGGTCTCGGCGAAACGTGCCGCGCCGTCCGGCGAGCGGTTCCAAACCAGGAATTCGGCATCCGGAAAGGCAACCCCGTAGGCCTGCCGCAGCGAACTGCCCACCGTCCCCGCGCCGACGATAAGAATGGTCCCGCTATCCGGCCGGGCCAGTCGGCGCGCGGCCAGCAGGCTGTCACCGGCGGTTTTCCACTTTGTCACGAGGTGAAAGTCCAGTACCGCCTCGAGTTCGCCGGTTGCGTCGGAAAACAGGGACACCGCGCCGTTGATCATCGGGCTCTGGCCGGGGAAGACCGTGGCAGCCTTCACGGCCACACCCATTCCATCAATCCAGGCGGACCGGTTGAGGAGCGTGTCGCTGCCCCGGCGCAGAAATACGTCCTCGATCAGGCCCTTGGGGCGGGTGTGTCCCGCGGCGATGGCTTCGG
>CAYMMT010000243.1:0-1305 GCA_964391555.1 uncultured Rhodobacterales bacterium | reverse complement strand
GGGTCCGGCTTTGTCACCCCCATGTGGCCCGAGATAAAGGCGCGGTCGAATTCTTCCAGAAACGGGTATTCCGCCCGGCCGATCTCGAACGTTTCGATGCCGAAATTGGACAGGGCAAAGACCGGAACACCAGCGCGTCGCAACGCGCGGAGCAATCGGACGGAATGGTCAATCGCGGGGGCCGCCATTTCGATCCAGCGGTCATGCCACATCATGACCTCGGGACCCCAGTCGGGGTTGGCTTCGGCGAATCTGGTCACGACTTCCGTGAAGTTCTGACCCTGATCGACCCGGTCGTTCATGGCGTGCAAGTCGAGCGCCGCGAACATGTCCCGGCGGCGGTTCTCGCCGATCACGCGGTCATAGAACGCTTCCGGGTGCCACTCGATCAGGACATTCCCGATGTCGAAGACGACGGCGTCGATGGTCATGGGCTGGCTCCGGATTTGAACCCGTTCAGGCTGTCAGGGGCGGCGTATGGGCGCAAGGGACTCCAACAGGAGCGCGAAGGATTGGATGGGCCACGGGTCACCCGCAACCGGCAGGCGCCCTTGACGGACCCGATCGTTCTATGGCGCGGGGCCCGGGCGCCATGCCGCCTTACCCACTGCGTGGTCCTGCCACGCGGATCCGTCAAATCTCCGGGACCAAGACCTCCCGTTTGCCAACGTGGTTTGCCGAAGAGACGACGCCCTCTTCCTCCATCTGCTCCACAAGGCGGGCGGCCTTGTTGTAGCCGATGGCAAGCTTGCGCTGGATGTAGGAGGTCGAACACTTGCGGTCCTTGGCCACGATCTGCACCGCCTGATCGTAGAGCGCGTCTTCGCCGTCTGTGTTTCCACCCAGACCCAGAACCGCGTCGATGTTCGATTCCTTGTCTTCGGACGGCCCATCCACAACACCAGACTGGTAATCCGGAGGACCGAAGGCCTTGAGGTGGTTGACGATCTCCTCGACCTCTTCGTCGGAGACAAACGGGCCGTGGACGCGCGTGATCTTTGCGCCGCCAGCCATGTAGAGCATGTCACCCATACCAAGAAGCTGTTCGGCCCCCTGTTCCCCAAGGATCGTTCGGCTGTCGACCTTGGAGGTGACCTGGAAGGATATCCGGGTGGGGAAGTTCGCCTTGATTGTGCCGGTGATGACGTCCACCGACGGGCGTTGCGTGGCCATGATCAGGTGGATGCCGGAGGCGCGGGCCATTTGGGCGAGGCGCTGAATGCAGGCTTCGATCTCCTTTCCGGCCACCATCATCAGGTCGGCCATCTCGTCGACGATGACCACGATGTAGGGCATCGACTTGGG
>CAYMMT010000242.1:0-3520 GCA_964391555.1 uncultured Rhodobacterales bacterium | reverse complement strand
CTTCTTGGACAGGATGGCGAGCCGGGTCTCGAGGTCGGGCCGCTGGATGTCGGTGATCAGACCCCACTTGAACCGGCTGCGGAGGCGGTCCTCCAGCGTCGGCATGGCATCGGGCGTGCGATCCGACGACAGCACGATCTGCTTGTCGTTTTGGTGGAGCTCGTTGAAGGTGTGGAAGAACTCCTCCTGGAGCCCGTCCTTTCCCTCCATGAACTGGATGTCGTCGATCAACAAGACGTCGACGTCGCGGTAACGCCGCTTGAATTCCGGCAGTGCGTTGGTGCGGATCGCTTCGACGAACTCGTTCAGGAAGGTCTCGGTCGACACGTACCGAACCCGGTAGGTCGGGTAGTGATGAGCGACATAGTGCGCGATGCCGCGCAGGAGATGGGTCTTGCCCAGTCCGGAGTCACCGTGGATGAACAGGGGGTTGTAGCTCGCTGCGGGCGCTTCGGCGACCGACAGGGCCGCGGCGTGGGCGAACCGGTTCGAGGGGCCGATGACGAAGTGCTCGAAGGTGAACTTGTCCTCGAGGCCGCCGGCTGGGGCCGGCGACGGTGTCGTCTCACCGGGCGAGTCGTGTTCGCGCCCCAGATCGGGGCTGGGAACATCGATCTCGCCGGGGATCTCGCTCCAATCGGTGTCGATCTCCACCCGGACCGACACCTCGTCGGCTGCGGTCTCTTCGATTGCGTCCTGCACCAGGCCGAGATAGCGGCCCTCGATGCGCTCTTTTTGCAGGCCGTTCGGTACGACCAACACGAGCTCGCCCTCGTCGAACGCGACGGCTTTGGCACCACTGAAGGTGGTTCGCCACACCGCGTCGCTGACTTGGGCCCGGATGCTGGCAGCACAGTTGGTCCACAGACCGTCCGCGTCCCCAAGCTCACCCACGCTCTTCACTCCCTCTCCACAACGCCGTCCACAGATGTGGACAGACGATTCGAATCCATGCGCGAACAGTCAGCGTTGTCGAGGCGTTTTGGTTCTCACCATGCCCCCACGACCCGCAGCCCGTCCGCTAGGGCGGCGAACCTATCAACAGGATCCCCGGTCGCAAGTTGGGCTTGGGGATTCCCACATTTCCCCAGGTCAGCTGTGGTTTTCTCCTCCCAAATGACATCGATGGAAGATGAAATGACATGAATGTCATTTCGTTTGCCCGGGGAACGGTCGATGGGCGCGAACTTCTGAGCAACGTTCAGTGCGTGGTGATGTGTTGTCGCGGCTTGCAGACGACCGTAGGTTGAAGCGTTGACCAACCGCCGTTTGGTGAGAACGGCGGATTCTGTGGGACCCACTTCGCCCACAGCCAGGAGGACTCATGAAGCGCCCGTATCAGCCCAACGTTCGCAAGCGTGCCAAGAAGCACGGCTTCCGTTCGCGCATGAGCACCCGCGGGGGCCGGGCCGTCCTTCGGTCCCGTCGCCAGAAGGGCCGCGCCCGCCTGTCGGCATGATCGAGCGGCTCTCGGGCCGTCGTGCGTTCGATCAGCTGCGCGCTGACGGGCAACGGCGAGGACGAGGGCCACTCCGGCTGGTGATCCGGCCCGATGCCACGCAGAGCGCGCGCTTTGCCTACGCAATCCCACGCACGGTGGGAAATGCGGTGGTTCGGAACCGGATCAAGCGCCGATTGCGGGCGGTTCTGCACGAACTGGACGATCAAACCCCTGGTCTTGGGGGTGGAGATCACCTGATTCGTGTCACTGGACCGATCGAGCACTGGTCTCATGCCACACTGCGCACCACGATGGCTGAATTGCTCTCTGTGACGATGCCCCCCGGGGCGGAGAACGGCGAGGATCGCCGATGAGCCCCGGCGCGCGCCTGCTTCGAGCCGGTGTTCGCGCCTATCAGCGCGTCGCGGCCGGCCGGCCGTCGCCGTGTCGCTACGTGCCGTCGTGTTCCACCTACGCCGTCGAAGCGCTCGAGCGCCACGGCGCTGTCCGCGGCGGGTGGTTCGCCACGCGCCGACTCTGCCGCTGCCACCCTTGGGGTAGTCACGGCTATGACCCCGTCCCACCGGTTCGCCAACAACGCACGGTGAGTCCCACCAACCAATGAGAAGCCCGTCATGTTCGACCTGATCGCCCAAGTCCTCGCCTTCTTCTACTCCCTGGTCCCGTCCTACGGCGTCGCGATCATCCTGCTCACGCTGGCGGTGATGGTCGTCGTCACGCCGCTGACGCTGAAGAGCACGCGGTCGATGTTGCAGATGCAGCGTCTCCAGCCCGAACTCAAGGCGATTCAGACCCGGTACAAGGACGATCGCCAGAAGATGAACGAGGAGTTGATGGCGTTCTACCAGGAGAACGGCATCAACCCCCTCGGTGGTTGCCTCCCCCTGTTGATCCAGCTGCCGGTCTTCCTCGTGTTGTTCCGCGTCGTGCAGGGCATCACCCGCCACGCCACCGACGTCGGTCTGTCCGTGGGTTGGGCCGCGGGTCGCGGCAGCGACGGCGCCAACACGGCGGTGGGTCTCGATGACGACGATCTCGTGTTCGACCCCGAGAACCTGCCGCCCGACAGCGACATGTTCATCGATCTGACCCAGACCAACGAGATGAACTTCCTGGGGATGGACCTCTCCAAGACCGCATTGGACGTGGCCGGCTCGAGCATCGTCGATGCCCTCCCCTACTTCGTGTTGATCGTGGTGGTGCTGGTTTCGAGCCTCTACCAGCAAAAGCAGATCCGGGGCCGCAACACCGGTGCGACGATCAACCCGCAGCAGGAGATGATCATGCGCATCCTGCCCTGGATGCTGCCGGTGTTCTCCTTCACCATGCCTGCCGCCCTCGTGGTCTACTTCGTCATCTCGAACCTCTTCCGCATCGGGCAGCAGGCCTACATCACCCAGTCGCTCTACAAGGGTGAGGACAGTCTGGGTGCTCAGGCCGCCCGCTCGCGCGAAGAAGCCCAACGTGACGGCGGCGGCGGTGGGAGCCGCAAGGGCACCGGCGGTCGGACGACCGAGAAGAAGGGCCAGCCCACACCGAAGCGCACCGATGCACGCAGCGGGTCGGGCAAGGGCGGCGGCGCCAAGAAGGGCGGCGCCACGGCAAAGTCGAAGGGGAGTGGCGCCGGCCGGACCGGCAAGGCGCCGACCCGGCAGCGTTCCGGTGGCCGCACCACCGAACCGGGCTCGCCTCAGCACAAGAAGCGCAAGCGCTGAACGCCGCACGCGCACGACCATCGCCATTCCACTGAATGGTGCACGAGAAAGGCCATTCACATGGAATGGGTCGAGACCACCGGCAAGACGGTGCACGACGCAAAGGAAGCTGCGCTCGATGTACTCGGCGTCCATCAAGACGACGCTGAGTTCGACGTGGTGACCGAGGAGAAGACCGGACTCTTCGGCCGGGTCAAGGAGGAAGCTCGGGTTCGGGCGCGGGTCCGACCGACCACCCCGCGGGCCAAGGATGATCGCCGTCGTCGCCGTCGTGGCGGCAAGGGCAAGGGCGGTCAGAACGGCCAGGGTGGCCAGAAGTCTGGACAAAACCGTCAAAACGGGG
>CAYMMT010000241.1:0-3590 GCA_964391555.1 uncultured Rhodobacterales bacterium | reverse complement strand
GATCAAATGGGTCAAAGAAATCCATACCCGCTCAGGTTGGGCCGATTCCGTCGCCCATGTCACCCGAAAATCGCGCCAATCTAATGGTTTCCGATATTTCCCGGGCAAACCGACGTCCGAACGATGCTCTTGGCCCGACCGGTCACCGCACCGTCACGAAACGGATCAATCGTATACAATTGCATACAGCACTTTCCCAAAGTCGGGAATCCCTCTATGAGCGCGCTAACACCCGAACTCGTGAGGCACTGATGACCAAAATCAAGGTAGACAATCCCATCGTCGAAATGGACGGCGATGAAATGACCCGCATCATGTGGGCCTTCATCAAGGACAAGCTGATCACGCCTTACCTCGATATCGACCTGCTCTACTACGATCTCGGGATCGAAGAGCGGGACCGGACCGAGGATCAGATCACCATCGACGCGGCACAAAAGACCAAGGAGGTCGGCTGCGCCGTGAAATGTGCCACGATCACGCCCGATGAGGCGCGGGTCGAGGAGTTCGGGCTCAAGAAGATGTGGCGCAGTCCCAACGGCACGATCCGCAACATCCTTGGCGGCGTGGTGCGCCGATCATCTGCCGCAACGTGCCGCGCCTCGTGCCGGGCTGGACCAAGCCCATCGTCATAGGACGCCATGCCTACGGCGATCAGTATCGCGCGACGGACTTCAGATTTCCGGGGGCCGGCAAACTGTCGATGAAGTTCGTCGGCGAGGACGGAGAGGTGATCGAGCACGAAGTCTTTGACGCGCCCTCGTCGGGGGTCTTCATGGGGATGTACAACCTTGACAAGTCGATCGAGGATTTCGCTCGCGCATCAATGAATTACGCGCTGAACCTCAAGTGGCCGCTCTACCTGTCGACGAAGAACACCATCCTCAAGCAGTATGATGGCCAGTTCCTTCAGATTTTTGAGCGCATCTTCGAGGAGGAGTTCAAGGCAAAATTCGAAAAGGCCGGGATCTGGTACGAACACCGGCTGATTGACGACATGGTGGCCTGTGCGATGAAGTGGAACGGCGGTTTTGTCTGGGCCTGCAAGAATTACGATGGCGACGTCCAGTCCGACACGGTCGCGCAGGGGTTCGGGTCCCTCGGCCTGATGACATCTCAGCTCATGTCACCCGATGGCAAGATCGTGGAGGCCGAGGCCGCCCACGGCACGGTCACCCGCCATTACCGCCAACATCAGGAGGGGCAGGCAACGTCGACAAACTCCATCGCGTCGATCTTCGCGTGGACCGGCGCACTCAAGCACCGAGCGAAGCTGGACGAGAACGTCGCACTCCGCGCCTTTGCCGAAACGCTGGAGCATGTGATCGTCGACACGGTGGAATCGGGCCACATGACGAAGGACCTCGCCCTGCTGGTTGGGCCCGATCAGGGCTGGCACACAACCATTGGCTTCCTCGAAAAGATCGACGAGAACCTCAACAGGGCGCTTGCCGGCTGACGCCTGCAGATAGCGCATCGGCTTTTTCCACCGGCGTGCTATCTCTGGAAACGTGTTCCCTGGGGACGGCAGACCATGCCCGATCTCGACCTGCTTCCGAAACTCAAGAGGCGCGCCAAGACGGCGCGCCCACCGTTGTGGAAGGTGATCCTGCTCAATGATGACTTCACCCCGCGGGACTTCGTGGTGAAGGTGCTGCAGCGCGTGTTCCGGATGACGGAGGGCGAAGCGGAGGCGGTCATGATCACGGCCCATCAACAGGGGGCCTGCGTGGTGGCTGTCTATACAAAGGAGGTCGCCGAGACCAAGGCACAGCTGGCCACGGAGGCGGGCGAGATGCGCGGCTATCCCCTGACGTTCACCACCGAGAAAGAAACCTGATCCTTTGACAGGTCAGCAACGCTGTCCTATTGGACGCCCATGACAAAACCGCGCGCCGACTCCCCTGAACAGATCGTGACGCTCCATTCGCCGCTGGAAGACGCCCAGGCCTTCGCCCTCGGCACGGCTCTGTGTGCGCTCGGAATCACCATGCTCACCCATCTCGGCCTCGTGACCGGTCAGACGGCCGGGCTGGCGGTGTTGATCGCCTATGCAACCGGGTGGCCGTTCGGCGCGGTCTTCTTCGTGGTTAACCTGCCGTTCTACTGGCTCGGCTGGGTGCGCCTTGGTCCCCGCTTTGTCATCAAGAGTCTGATCTGCGTCACCCTTCTGTCTGTTTTTTCAGAGCTGTTTCCGACCCTCGTCGTTTTCGAAACGCTGGACACCGCCCTCGGCACATTTCTGATCGGCGGGGTTGTCGGCCTCGGGCTGATCGTGCTCTTCCGGCATGGTGCGTCGCTGGGCGGCGTCGGGGTGTTGGGGCTCGTGATCCAGGACCGCACGGGGTTCCGTGCCGGCTATGTGCAGCTCTTTTTCGACTTGTGCCTCTTTGCCACGGCGCTTCTGATCATGCCGCCGATGTTGGTGTTTTGGTCCCTGCTGGGGGCTGTTGTGGCCAATCTCATCATTGCGACGAACCACAGGCCCGACCGCTATACCGGTCGATAGGCTTGCCCTTTTCATCGCTGCGACGCAGAAATACGGGACCAAACCGGAGTACCCGCCATGTGCCGTCTCGCCCTGCTCCCAACTCTTGCGATCACCGCGATCAGCCTCGGACCGACGCCCGTCGTGGCCGACCCTGCCGCCGAATTGGCCCTGACCTTTGGCAGGAACCTTGAGCGCGGCGAGAACTTCAAGCGGATCGAAAGCAGCTTTGCCCTTCCGGTGGCCGGGTCATTCGGACTGCAATTCGACTTGGCGACGTCGAAATACCAGACCGCCGACACGATCACGCCTTCGGGGGCGCTGCACCTGACCTGGGGCGTTTCGGAGGACCTGACACTGGGTGTCTTTGCTTTTGGAGAAACGCCCAACTCGGAAACCGTCGCCGGCGTCGGGCTGGAAGCGGCCTATCGGACCGAGGCGGTCAACGTGGACGCCTATGCCGCCGCTGCGCAGGCCGTGAACGACAGCAGCGTCAGCGGGACAAGGGTTGGCATTGACGTAGCCTACAAGGTTGGCGGGGATGTCTCGATCCTGGGCGGCGCCGCATCGGATAGCCTGGACGGCACGGACCGGAGCCTCGTCTACCTCGGGGCAGGCTGGCAATTCAACGACGCAGCTGCCGCGATCGCCAGAATTGGCCAGACCGATGTCGGGGATGGCGTGCTGACGCTCGGCGTGACCCTCAACACCGCGCCCGTGACCTTCGGCCGGCGGGACGCCTTTGCGGGCCTGCGCGGATACTGAGACCGATGCCCTACCTGACCCTCGCCCTCGCCGTCCTCTTCGAAACCATCGGGACATCCGCCCTGCAAGCCAGCCAGCAGTTCACCCGGCTCTGGCCCTCTGTGCTGGTGGTGGTGAGTTACGGTGCGGCCTTCTACCTGCTCGCGATGACGTTGCGGTTCATGCCGGTCGGGGTGGTCTATGCGCTGTGGTCGGGACTCGGGATCATATTCATCGCGCTGATCGGCTGGATCGTATTTCGGCAGGTGCTCGATGTGCCCGCGATGATTGGCTTGGCGCTGATCATCGCAGGGATCGCCACGATCCAACTCTTTTCAAACACGACACCGCACTAGGT
>CAYMMT010000240.1:0-3636 GCA_964391555.1 uncultured Rhodobacterales bacterium | reverse complement strand
GCGCGTGGATACGACCACGATGTCTTTCCGTTCATCTATCCGCCGCTATGGGCCTGGGCCGCGGCGCCGATGGCGTCAATTCTGGCTCCTGAGCAGCTTTTCGTCATTGCCCGGATCGTCAATCCGCTTATGATCGGCGCGATGGTTTGGCTCGCGGCGCGCGCAACCGAAACGCGCTTGCCGCCGGTGGCTTATGTGGCTGCGGGCCTTGTCGCGGCGGGGCTGTCAGGCGCCGGGACCTATGCGCTGAGCTACGGTCAACCTCAGATCTTCGTGGCCTTCCTGACCGTCCTCGCGATCGAGCGCAGTCAACGCGGCGGCCCCGTCGCGGCTGGTGCCGCCATGGGGCTTGCGGCGGCCATCAAGCTTTACCCGGTGCTCTATGCCGTCGCCTGGGGTATTGCCGGGCGGCTGAAGGCGCTCCTGACCTTCTCGATCGCAGGCGGCGCCCTCGGTCTCTTGTCCATCGCGGTTGCCGGCTGGCCGCTTCACGAGGTCTTTCTGGCCCAAATCCGGTCCATTGGCGAAACCGCGCTGTTGACCGGGCTGAACTTTTCCCTCGATCCGCTCCTCAGTCGATACACCGCACCCGACAGCTTCTTCTTTGTTCTCAAGGATGCCGACGCGCAGGACGGTTGGTTGATTGCCCCCCGCGGCCAGGTCTGGTCGGCGCTATCCATGGGACTGACCGTGACCGTCATCGCCGTCGGCGGGGTCGTTCTGAAACGGACCGGCGACGTGCTGGTTTGGCCGATCATGATGATCCTGATTTCGATCCTTTCGCCGCTTTCCTGGGTGTATCACTACCTCGCGCCGCTGGCATTCGCACCCGCGTTGCTGGACCGGCTGGGCGTGCGAACCGGGGGGATCTGGCTGATCCTCACGATTCTGCCCCTGACCCTTCCTCTTCTGAGCGCCATCGACGCGCTGGCCTTGAACGCGCTCCCCGTGCAGGGTGTCGCTCTTGTTTGCCTGCTTGGCCTTGCCGCCGGGTTTGCCCGGGCAATCCGCATCCGGGCAACCTGATGACCCGCAGGGACCAACTGCTTTGCGGCATTATCACCGTCGCCTATCTGGCTCTCGCAATCCCGGCCTTCTCCGGCCTTCCCAACCCGGACCTCATGGCTGTCTGGGGCGGCGCCATGGCCTGGATGGACGGCGCAGGGGTCGACATCTACGCCGGCACCGACCAGCCGTTCGACACGCTCGCCCCGCAGGCGCTTCAGGCCGCTTTTGACCGCATCGACTACAATGCGCCTCGTTTCGGCTACATCTACCCGCCGCTCTGGCTCGCGCTTCTGGGGCCTTTGACCGACGTGACGGGGTACGAAACCTTTCTGTCCGTGGTCACATGGGCCAACAACCTGATGATGCCCGCCATGGTCGGACTGGCCTGGGCGGCGGCGCGCCCCACGCTGCCAGCCCCGCTGTTCCTGCTGATCGGGCTTGCCTGCCTTGTCCTCACCCAGGTGGGCGGGCTCGCGCTCTTCTACAACCAGATCCAGATCGCGGTGAGTTTCCTGATCATCCTGGCTGCCGAGCGCACCAACGCCCGCGCCCCCGTGGCCGCCGGAATTGCGCTGGCCCTGGCGGCCGCACTCAAGGGCTATCCCGTGCTGCTCATCGTTTTGTGGATCGGATCGCGGGACTGGCGTGCCCTGGTCGCCTTTGCGTTGACGGGTGCGGCGCTTGCGGCCACATCTGTCGCGCTCACGGGATGGGATATGCACATCGCGTATCTGGACCAACTGCGCCAGATCTCGGGGACGGTACTTGTGTCGCCGGTCACGTTCTCGGTGCCCTCACTCATCGCCCATCTCGCTATGACGCCGGAAATGGCGCCGGTTGACTACGGCGCCGAGCATGCATCCCAGATCATCGTGGCGTGGAGCCCGGTCTGGTTGCGCGTGGTGTCAACACTCGGTCTCTTGGCCGTGCTGGCCGCCACATGGCGTCTCGCACGACAGCGTGACCCGGTCCTCTGGGCTCTCTCGGCCGGGGCAATCTCCATGATGACCTCGGTGGCCTGGTCGCACCATTATCTGGTGACGTTTGCCATGCTGCCCGTCCTTATTTCGCGTCTTGGCTGGAAAACCGGCTGCGGGTTCGTGGCGATTGGCGCGGGCCTTGTGTCCTATCCGGCGATCCCGCTCTGGCGCGACCTGTTGAGCACCTACGCCCCCTTTCAGATCGGCGGTACTTTGGCGATCTTCGTCGCGCTCGTCGGACTGTCGTTGGCACTGAGCCGCCGGCGCTAGTCCGCGCGCAGGCGTCAATTGCCTTATTTTTCCCTCAATTTGACGCGGTTTTGCCCCAAACGCCCTCCAACTTGGGTTCGTGGGATGGATCACGAAACCGACCCGACCGTTGGAGCCGAATATGAAACAACGTCCGATGCCGCAGCGCCGATATGAGGAAATGCCTGGCCACAATGCCCGGGATTCGACGACGCGCCTCATGCGGTCGCTGCAGGACATCCTGAGGGAATCGGGTGCCGACAAGTACATCCGGAACGGCAAGACCGTGCCCCCCGGGCACGTCCCCACCATGCCGCCCGAGATGGCCGAAGGGCTCAAGACCTTGCCGCCACAGGCCGGTCCGCAGGGTGTCGCGCCCAGCGCCCATCGCCCGACAGTACCGCGGCACGCGCAGCTCGAGCGTCCGATCTGCCTCGAGCGTGGCGCCCGCAAGGGCCTGTTCAGCCGCCTGTTCGGCTGATCCGGACTTACAGTTTTTGAAACAAGGCCGCCATTCGGTGGCCTTTGCTGCGTTCTGCCCCTTGAGGCTGCCTGCCCCTTGCCTATAAGGCACGGCAATTTGTTTGCGACACTCGCGACATCTGGGGGACCGATATGCCAAAGCGCACCGATATCTCATCCATCATGATCATCGGTGCCGGGCCCATTGTGATCGGCCAGGCTTGCGAGTTCGACTATTCCGGTGCCCAGGCCTGCAAGGCGCTCCGGGAAGAGGGTTACCGGGTCGTCCTGGTCAATTCCAACCCCGCCACGATCATGACCGATCCGGGACTTGCCGACGCGACCTATATCGAGCCCATCACCCCCGAGACCGTCGCCAAGATCATCGCCAAGGAGCGTCCCGACGCGCTCTTGCCCACCATGGGCGGACAGACCGGTCTGAATACCTCTCTCGCGCTGGAAGAAATGGGCGTCCTCGCGGAATACGGAGTGGAAATGATCGGTGCCAAGCGCGGCGCGATCGAAATGGCCGAAGACCGCAAATTGTTCCGCGAAGCCATGGATCGCCTTGGCATCGAAAACCCCAAGGCCGAAATCGTGACTGCCCCGGCGGGCGCGGACGGCAAGAAAGACCTCGACGCCGGCGTGCAACTGGCGCTGGAGACGCTGACCAAGGTGGGCCTGCCCGCGATCATCCGTCCAGCGTTCACCCTCGGGGGTACCGGCGGCGGCGTGGCCTATAACCGCGACGACTATGTCGCGATCTGCCGAACGGGCATGGACGCGTCACCCGTGGGGCAGATCCTCGTCGACGAAAGCCTGCTCGGCTGGAAGGAATACGAGATGGAGGTGGTGCGCGACACGGCCGACAACGCCATCATCGTCTGCTCCATCGAAAATGTGGACCCGATGGGCGTACACACCGGGGATTCGCTCA
>CAYMMT010000239.1:0-3663 GCA_964391555.1 uncultured Rhodobacterales bacterium | reverse complement strand
TGTTCGAACACCAAGTCGACATTGTTGCCCTTGCCGGTGATGTCCCAGATCGCCTTGCCGAACTTGCGGGCCTCCTTGAACCACTCGGCATATTCGGGCGTGTTCACTTTCGGCAGTTGACCCCAGCAATCGAAGTCCTTGCGGTTGATGACGCCTTTCGCGCCGAGGCCCATGACAAAATCGCGCTTGTCTTCGTCGGAAATCACGCCGAGGGCGTTCGCGCCTGCCGTGTTGATGAGCTGGATCGCATAGGACCCGAGCCCACCGGACGCGCCCCAGACCAGAACGTTCTGGCCGGGCTTGAGGTCGTGGGGCTCATGGCCGAACAGCATGCGGTAGGCCGTGGCGAGGGTCAGGGTGTAGCAGGCCGACTCTTCCCAGGTGAGATGCTTTGGCCGCGGCATGAGCTGCTGCGCCTGCACGTTGGTGAACTGGGCGAAAGAGCCGTCCGGCGTCTCGTACCCCCAGATTCGCTGGCTGGGCGAATACATCGGGTCACCGCCATTGCATTCCTCATCGTCACCGTCGTCCTGATTGCAATGGATGACGACCTCGTCTCCGACCTTCCAGCGTTTCACCTTGTCGCCCACGGCCCAGACGATTCCCGAGGCGTCCGATCCAGCGATGTGAAACGGGCGTCCATGGCCGTCGAACGGCGAAATCGGCTCACCAAGAGCGGCCCAGACGCCATTGTAGTTCACACCCGCTGCCATAACGAGGACAAGCACTTCATGGCTGTCGAGCTTGGGGACGTCGACCACTTCCACCTGCATGGCGGTGTCGGGCTTGCCGTGCCGTTCGCGCCGAATGGCCCAAGCGTACATCTGCTTGGGCACGTATCCCATCGGCGGCATCTCCCCCATTTCATAGAGGTCCTTCTCCGGCGCCGCGTAAGTTGCGATATCGGTGTTCTGATCAAGGGCCATTGCTGCCTCCGCAAAATATCTCAAGCCGGTCACCACAGGCTGACGCTGCACCGCAGAATCGACCGGATACCCGACGGATTAGAGATCGCTTAGTAACAAAGCAACCCCTAGAGGTCCAAAATTGTAATTTTATTTCTTCCGCGCCGCAGCGAGGTTTGCGGACGGTCCTATCGAACCGTGTAGGATGCGATGCGGCAGACGTTGACGTTGTAGTCCTCGATCACGCGACCCGTCGTCAGTTCGATCTTGAAATCGAAACTGCAAACGTTTGTCCCGTCCGCAAAATTGATGTTCATCGACCGGCCGTTGGGGATGACGTTGGCGCCAAGGAGGTCCGCGCCCCATGTGCTCTGGATCGAATTGGACCCATAGAACCGATAGACCGTCGCCCCCGATTGGTTGTTGATCAGAACATTTCTGTTGGCCATCACCACGGCAGTCGTGGTGGTTGTGGTGTCCATGCAACCCACCAAAGTTGTCAAAGCGGCCACCGCCGCGAACGATCTCATGAACATGGTCGACCCGTCCCTTCTCTCTTCTGTCCCTTGCCGCACTTCGGCGGCTTTCCCGTAAAAGAGCTTACGTGACGGCATCAAACGCTGGCAAGTCAATGTGTTGCAAGATGATGGGCGATGGAATTGGCGTAAAACGCCAGGATCGGTGCAGACGCCGCTGCAGGTTCACCATCCGGGGAGATGAGGCGGCGCTGCTGAAGGTGCTTGCGTGCTTCGGCAACGACTTCGCCCACAGGGCGGTCTGGCACCGGCGCCCCGGTCGCACCCGCTGTCTCCAGAAGTGCCGTCACCGCGTCCTCAATCCCAGCTCCGCGCGCACCATCCAGAATGGCACGCGCCACGAGAGGCACGGGCAACACCGGAACGGCAGCCGAAATACGGGCCATCAATTCCCGCCCCAGCGTATGGGTAAAGGCATCCGATCCGGTCGACTTGCCTTGCGCGAATCCGGACAGGGACAGCGGTTCGCCGAAACTCACGACTCCCTCTCCAAATCGATCGATCCGGCCCCGCAACCGGGCCCAGAGATAAGCGCAGACATTCCGAAGGATTTGCAGGATCGGCGCCCGAAACCGGCGCTCCCCGGCCTCGGAAGCGGCGATCAGAATGCGATCCTCAATCACCCGGTCGTAATTGAGTGCGACGGGAACAAAGATCACGTCCCGGTCGCCGGGGTCGAAATCGGAGACGATGTAGCTCAGCAATCCCAACTTCGGCTTGCCAGGCTTGCCGTCGAGGCTGAGCCCACCTTCCGGAAACATCGCCTGGGTCACGCCGCCCCGGGTCGCCAGTTGCACATATCGCGCCAGAACTCGTCGGTAGAGCATGCCGCGTGACCGCCTGCGGATAAAGTACGCCCCCATCATCCGGATCAGCGCCGAAAGCGGCCAGACCCTTGCCCATTCCCCCACGGCATAGGACAGGGCCGAGGCGCGGGCCACGAGATAGGTGACCAGAACGTAGTCGAGGTTCGAGCGATGGTTCATCACAAAGACCATCGTCGCGCTCCGGTCGACTGCACCGTAGGTGGCGCGGTCAAAGGACCCGACTCGGATGCGGTACAGGAACCGACTGAGCCACCGGGCGACCCGCGTACCGACGCTGAAATAGGCCGTCGCCGAGAACGAGGGCACGATCTCGCGGGCGTAGCGCTCTGCCTGTTCGGCGGCCACGTTCTGCGGAATGCCCTCGGCCTCCGCATGCTCCGCCACCGCGGCAATGACCTGCGGGTCATAGATCAGCCGCTGGATCATGTCGTGGCGCCGCGCCAGCTTGAAAGGCTCAATCGGTTTGGCGAGCCGTTGGTTCAGCTGCGCAACGACCCGTTCCGCCCGTCTGCGAAAAAACCAGCGAACGGACGGAAAGAGGAAATGCGAGGCGAAAGTCACCGCGGCAAAGGCGATAATCAGGAGAAACAGCCAGAGCGGCATGGAAACGGTTTGACCCATGGGCAGACCGTGGCCCAGAGCCCCCGGGCTGGCAAGTCGTGTGTAGGTTCGGAGGCCGGCGATTCTCGGCGAACACGACCAGAAAGGGACATGACCTTGCAGCTTGATCGAATGCGACCGTGCCGGATGTTGCGTGACCTCGAAATGCCGCAATGCAGCGAATTGACAGGGTCAGGAAATTTCTCTAACTCAATCAATCGAGAAATTTTATTGCGCAAACTGACTCGCGAGGCCGATAATGTCGCAGGTGCAGAAAGATCAGACCAAAGACCGGCCATGGCTGTTCCGAACCTATGCCGGGCATTCCACGGCAAAGGCATCGAACGCGTTGTATCGCGGCAACCTTGCCAAGGGGCAGACGGGCCTGTCGGTCGCCTTCGACCTCCCGACGCAGACCGGCTACGACAGCGACCACCAACTGGCCCGAGGGGAAGTCGGAAAGGTTGGCGTCCCGATTTGCCATCTCGGCGATATGCGCGCACTTTTTCAGGACATTCCCCTGGAACAGATGAACACGTCCATGACGATCAACGCCACGGCGCCATGGCTCCTCTCGCTTTACATCGCCGTTGCCGAAGAACAGCAGGCCGACGTTTCGAATCTGCAAGGCACGGTCCAGAACGACATCATCAAGGAATATCTGTCTCGCGGGACGTATATCTGCCCGCCAGAACCCTCTTTGCGCATGATCACCGATGTCGCGGCCTATACCCGCCAGCATCTGCCGAAATGGAACCCGATGAATGTGTGTTCCTACCACCTGCAAGAGGCCGG
>CAYMMT010000238.1:2157-3839 GCA_964391555.1 uncultured Rhodobacterales bacterium | reverse complement strand
GGCGCTGGGTCTTGTTGATCACGTATACCCGGCCCTTGCGGCGCACCACGCGGCAATCGCGATGGCGCTGCTTGAGCGAGCGGAGGGAATTGCGAACCTTCATCTGTTCGTTCCTTGTCTCGCGGCGCGGCGATTGCGCCTTTGGTTTCATCAGTGACACCACGGTGCCACGGGGCTCAAAATGGTGGGCGGTACTGGGATCGAACCAGTGACCCCTACGATGTCAACGTAGTGCTCTACCGCTGAGCTAACCGCCCGGTCCCGGCCTTGGCCCGCCACATCCGCCCTCTCCAAAAAGAAAGGACGCGAGGCACGCCACGCGTCGGGTGAGCGGTCTATAAAAGGAGTCGTATGGCGGATCAAGGGCTTTTGGCTTCACCGCGTTTCGCGCTATCTTCGGGATCGAAGGAGCACGGATGTCTCACGCCGCCTACCACCTGATCCGCCCTGATGCGCGTCGAACCAGCGTTGTCTTCGCGTCGCCGCATTCCGGCCGCGACTATCCGGAAAGCCTCGTGCGGCACTCGGTTCTGAACGAACTGGAACTGCGCTCGTCCGAGGATGCGTTTGTCGACAAGCTTTTTGAAACCGCGCCCCGCTTTGGCGCCCCGTTTCTTCGGGCAGGGGGCCCCCGGGCCTATGTCGACCTCAATCGTGCCCCGGACGAGCTTGACCCCGCACTGATCGAAGGCGTGCGCCGCTCGGCCCATAATCCTCGTATCGCGAGCGGCCTTGGTGTCGTGCCGCGCGTGGTGGCCAACGGGCGGGCCATTTACCGCGGCAAACTGCGGCTGGACGAGGCCCATGCGCGCATTTCCGGCTATTGGCGGCCGTATCACGATGCCCTGCAGACCCTGCTGGATCAGAGCCACAACACCTTTGGCGAGGCGATCCTGATCGACTGCCACTCCATGCCCCACGAGGCACTGGAGAACGTGGGTCCGCCGGGGGCGCAGCGCCCGGACGTGGTGTTGGGTGATCGCTTTGGCGCGGCGGCGGCGGCGGACGTTGTCGAGCGGGTCGAAGCGGCGTTTTCCTCTGCCGGGTTCAAGGTCGCGCGCAACATGCCCTTTGCGGGCGCCTATATCGCGCAGCACTACGGCCGTCCGTCCCGCCGCCAGCATTGCGTTCAGATCGAGATCGACCGCGCGCTTTACATGGACGAGGCACGGGTCATGCCCCACGCCGGGTTTGACGGGTTCCGCGCCGCGCTTGAAAGCGTTATCGCCGAAATCGCCGACATCGGCCGCCCCCGGGAAATGCCTGTCGCGGCAGAATAACGCGGCCTATCCGGGTGTCGGCGTCTGCGATGCACGAACCAACCTGAGGGTGTCTACCCGCTCAGGCTTTCATGTACCTGTCGATAGAAGGCCTGCGCATCCTCGGTCGTCGGGTCCCTGGACCATGTCCAGTCGACTTCCAGAGCTCCCGCCGGGACGATGTGCCGAGCGATTTCGGCCGGTGTGGTTTCATCGCTGGTGCCTGTCTCCCAATCGTGAAAGGCCGTCGAGTATCGAACCACCGCGCCGCTGGTTGGTACTTCGAGCAACCCCCCCCTCGGCAAAGAACGTCAACGCGTCGCCCATGTCTTCCCCGATGAGTATGAGCCTGCGTCCCAAACGATGTTTGAGGATGGCGGCGAACACGATTGCGGCGGAAAATGTGAATTTGTCCACAAGCAA
>CAYMMT010000238.1:0-2057 GCA_964391555.1 uncultured Rhodobacterales bacterium | reverse complement strand
GGGTAGAGTGCTGAGGCCGGAACCGTCGATGTGTTCTTCACACTGAAATCTGTTGTCCGACCGGTCGCGTCTCGTATCCGAAACTCGGTCGTTTCGGTGTCCAGGGAAAACCCCAGATGCGACAGGGCATGAGGCCACGCGAACAGCAACGCTCCTATAACCCGTTTGCGCTGACGTGTTCCGGCAAGAAACGCCTCTGACGCAGTTTCGATCGCGCTTACCGGGGCTCCGTTGACCGCGATCAACTGCCCCCTTGGCGCAGCCGTGTCCGGGGCCGTTCCAACCAGATGCACGGCTGATCCGATGGTTACGAACCTCATGGGAAGGACCGAGACGGCATCGTTCGGTATCAGCCGGGTGTGCCCGTTTTCGGCAAGCGCAAGGAGGCGCATCGCCGACAACAGAAAGGACCCCTTGCAGCCCTCCAACGCGTATCTTCGCGTATCGGAAACGCAGCTGTCTATCGCACTCTGCTCCACCCGCCGAAAGCCGGGATCGATTGGCAGGACAGATTTCACGATCAAATCAAGGTCGGTCGCCAGCGACATCGTTCACGCTGCGCACAACTGCCGGATGATGTCCAGATTGGGCCGGGGACGGTGGTCGGCGACCCGGCAAACAACGCAGAAGCGGATGTCACCGAACGATGCGCGCGGCGCGGTACTTACTTCAGCGACCGTCCTTTCAGGATCGCGCCCTCGCCAAACCGCTCCCTCAGCGCATCCGCGGCCCGCTCCGCGCCTTCGCGGCGGTGGGCGTCGGGATCAAGCAGGTCACCCTCCCGGTCGGCCATGTCGGCGTTCACGAGGTCCGAGAGCCCGACACCCAAGAGGCGGAATGGCCCGCTTCCGGCCTCGGGGCCATAGAGACCGCGGGCGGTGCGGTAGATCGTGTCAGCGAGTTGTGTCGGCTGGGGCAGGCTTTGACGGCGGGTCAGGATCTTGTGGTCTGATTTCTTCAGCTTAAGGGTTACCACACGCCCCGCGTAGTCCTTGGCCTTGGCCCGGGCCGAAACCTTTTCGCTAAGCCGCCAGATATGGCCATCGAGTACCTCGCCGTCGGCCGTATCCTCCCGAAACGTGGTCTCGTTCGAGATCGACTTTACCGGGTTGCGGGCCGACACCCGCCGCGCATCTTCGCCCCGGGCCAGGTGCCAGAGCCGGTCGCCCATGACGCCGAACCGCGCGGCGAGGTCGCGCCGGTCCCAGCGTTTCAGGTCCGCGAAGGTGCGGATGCCTTTGGCCTCGAGGCTCTCCTGCGCTGCGGGGCCGATACCCCAGATCAGGCGCACGGGTTTGTCGTGGAGGAAGTCGGCAGTCTCGGCCGCGCCGATGATCGAAAAGCCGCGGGGTTTGTCGAGGTCGCTTGCCACTTTGGCCAGAAATTTGTTGTGGCTGAGGCCAATCGACCCGGTAATGCCGATCTCGCGCGCCATCCGTTGTGTCAGCCGGGCGAGCATGACCGCAGGAGGATGCCCGTGAAGCCGGGCGGTTCCCGTGAGATCCATGAAGGCCTCGTCAAGGCTCAACGGCTCCACGACCGGTGTCAGTTCATCCATCAATTGCCGAACCTCGCGGCTGACCTCGGCGTACCGGTCCATCCGCCCGCGGACGACCACGGCCTCGGGGCACAGCTTGAGCGCCTGGAACATCGGCATGGCCGAGCGAACGCCCTTGATCCGGGCGATATAGCAGGCGGTCGAGACCACGCCCCGCCGCCCGCCGCCGATGATGACGGGTTTGTCGGCGAGTTCGGGGTTGTCGCGCTTTTCCACGCTCGCGAAGAACGCGTCACAGTCCATATGGGCGATGGACAGGTCAAAGAGTTCGGGATGCGCGACGATCCGGGGTGACCGGCAGGCCGGACACCGGGAACCGGTTTCAAACGTGGTCAGACAATCGCGGCACAGGGCGGGCATGGGGGCGAGTGTACCGGGCTTTTGGCCTCCGTGGCAGGTGTGGACGCCGACGGTGAGGTATTTTTTCATCCGACGGAAACGGGCGTGTTGTGCTACGCTACGCGCGGACAGGGAGGGTGCCGTGGAACATCGATTGTTG
>CAYMMT010000237.1:0-3840 GCA_964391555.1 uncultured Rhodobacterales bacterium | reverse complement strand
CGGGATCGGACGCTTTGGTCAGGTGGTGTCACGGCTTGTGGAAAGCGCGGGCTTAACGACCACCGTGCTCGACACCAACCTCGCCGCGGTCCAGACGATGCGGCAATTCGGCTTCAAGGGCTACTTCGGCGACCCCACCCGACCCGACCTGCTGCACGCCGCGGGCATAGAAACCGCGGATGTTCTGGTGGTGGCGCTCGACGACCGCCCGGCGGCCATTCGGCTGGTCTCTTACGCCCGCCGCGTGCGCCCCGATCTGCACATCGTGGCACGCGCGCGGGACCGGACGAACGTGTTCGAACTCTACCAGGCCGGGGCGGACGACATCGTGCGCGAGCTGTTCGACAGTTCGCTTCGGGCGGGGCGCTATGTGCTGGAAAACCTCGGGCTGTCGGAGTTCGAGGCGAACCGGATCGAGATGAACTATTACCAGCATGATCGCGCCGCGCTCCGCGATCTGGCTGCCCTGTGGAAACCGGATGTTCCGCTGGAGAAAAACGCCGAATACATCGCCCGGGCGCAGCAATTGAACAAGAACCTCGAAACCCGCCTGACCGAAGTCCTGGACGAGGAAGACGAAGGTGGCGGTCCGGAAGGCCGGCGGATGAGAGCCCCGGGGGGGCGGTCCAAGGGCGGCACCTGACTGACCGGGGGGCCGATCCCGTCCCACCGGACATCACTCCGGATCCGGCCGAAGGCGAAATGCGCAGGATCGGGTCGGCCCACCGCGCCGCAACGCCTTGTCCGGCCCGCGACCGCCGTGTAGGACCGCGCTCCGAAACGCATGAGGATCACATGGGACGACGGCGCAAGGGGCGGGACATCTCGGGATGGCTGGTCATCGACAAACCGTCGGGGCCGACGTCGACCGCTGTCGTCAACAAGCTGCGCTGGGCGCTGGACGCGCGGAAGGCAGGCCATGCCGGAACCCTGGATCCTGCCGCAACGGGCACGCTGGCCGTGGCCTTCGGTGAGGCGACCAAGACGGTCCCCTTCATCACCGATGCCCTGAAAGCCTATGAATTCACGGTTCGGTTCGGGACCCGGACGAACACGGACGACGCCGAGGGCGAGACCATCGCCACCTCCGACGCCCGGCCGACCGATGACGCGATCAAGGATGCGCTCGGCAGCTTCGTCGGCGACATTCTGCAGGTTCCCCCGGCCTTTTCGGCGGTCAAGATCGACGGCGAGCGGGCCTATGCGAAGGCACGGGAGGGAGAGGACCTGACCCTCGCGGCGCGGCCTCTCTGGGTCGAGGAACTGTTGCTGATCGACCGGCCCGATGCCGATCACGCGGTGCTGGAAATGGTCTGCGGCAAGGGAGGCTACGTGCGGTCCATCGCGCGGGATCTCGGGGACGCCCTGGGCTGCCTTGGTCACGTGCAGTCCTTGCGGAGAACGTGGTCGGGACCGTTTCGGGCCGAAGACGGCCTGACCCTCGACCAGGTTGAGGAGATGGCCCGCACGCCGGCGCTTGACGACTACCTCCTGCCGCTCGAAACCGGCCTTGTGGAACTGACCGAGCTTCGCGCACCCGAGGCCAGCGCCACACGCCTGCGCAATGGCAACCCCGCATCTGTAATCGGCACGGCGGAGTACGGCGAAACCTGCTGGGCCTCGCACGAGGGGCGCGCCGTGGCCGTGGGCATCTATCGCGGCGGAGAGATGCACCCGACCCGCGTTTTCGCGGCGACTTAGCCCGGCTTCGGGCGGTGCTGGTCAATCAGGATGACGTTGCCGTCCGGATCCGTCAGGGCGAAACTGCCCACCCCGTCCCCGTCCAGCCCCTGTTCCTGGGTGAGCGCGACACCTTGGCCGGACAACGCCACTGCAATCTCGCGCACGTCCATGAAGGGGTCGACATTCGTCGCGGACTGATCCCAGCCGGGATTGAACGTCAGCAGGTTTCCGTCGAACATCCCCTGAAACAGGCCGATGATCGTGTCTCCGTTCTTGAGGATCATCCAGGTCGCATCCTCCTCCGGCGGCACCATGGTGCTGAAACCCAGCTTTTCGTAGAAGGCGCGTGAGGCCTGAATATCCTTGACCGACAGTGAAATGGAAAACGCACCAAGCTGCATGACGGGCTCCTTTCTGGTGACCGGACGGGGCAAGGCCCATGACTGACCTCGTTCGCCGTCAGCATACCAGCGATGGGTGCGTCTCAAAGGCGGTTTATTCCCGCTGCGGGAGGTATCGCTACAGCCTGACCCGGACATGGGATGGCGACGGGCCGCGACTCCTGTGGATCCTGCTCAATCCCTCGACAGCGGACGAGCGCCGCAACGACCCGACGATCGAGCGCTGCGAAAGGCGGGCGCGCGCCCTCGGGTTCGGGGCCTTTGGGGTCGTGAACATCTTCGGGTTTCGCGCGACGGACCCGGCGGATCTGCGCCGCGCCGCCGCGCCGGTCGGCGCCTCGAACGACCGCATTGTCCTGCGCGCCGTCTCGGGATGGGCGGGGCGGCCGGGGGATTTCGTCGTCTGTGGCTGGGGCGCGCATGGGGCGCACCGGGGTCCCGATGACCCGATAGGCCGCGGTCGCGTCATGGAGCGGAAGCTTCGCCAGACCGGCAAACCGCTCCACCATCTCGGGCTGACGGCGGCCGGACATCCCCGCCACCCGCTCTATATCGGCTACGCGCAAATGTTCCTGCGGTGGGACCCGCAAAATTCGGTCGCGCGTTAACGCATGGCTCAGTGTTCGCTGCTATGGTCAGCTCAAGCGTTAACCAGCTGTTCATGACTTTGTGATGGCGGAAGGCTGGGCGTGATAGCGTCGGGGGCAGTGTTCGGAGTGGGCCAGTCATGATGGTATTCCTTGGTTTGTTGGGCCTCGCCTTTGCCGGTGCGGCGATGCTGTTGCCGGACGGGCTCGACGTTTCCGCGACCCCGACCGATGGCGACGCCCCGCCCGAAGACGAGATGTTTCCCCTGACCGAAGGCGCCGATGTCACTTACCTCGGGGAGGAGGATGACACGGTCGCCGGCCTTGGCGGCGCGGACTATATCGACACGGCCGACGGCGATGATTGGATCGACGGCGGTGACGGTGATGACACGATTCACGCGGGGCGCGGGAGCGACGTCCTGATCGGCGCGGATGGCGACGATGATCTGTTTGGCCACGTGGGCGATGACGTGCTCGACGGGGGCACGGGCAATGACACGTTGACCGGCGGCGACGGGGCCGACCTCGTCGACGGTGGCTCCGGCGACGACGCCTTGTCCGGCAACCTCGGTGACGACCTTCTGATCGGCGGTCTTGGCGCCGATGTGCTTCACGGCGGTGCCGGAAACGATACGCTCGATGGCACCGGCGATGGCGATGCCACCGACTTTCTCAACGGTGGCGCCGGGGACGATCTCCTGCTGGTCGGGGGCGGCGACCTTGCCTCGGGCGGAACCGGCGCGGACACCTTTGCCGCGTCCGCTGCCGCAGGCGTGGGCGTGGTGGCGGACTTCGTGCCGGGGGAAGACATCGTTCAGGTGCTTTATGACGCGACCGGTGCCCAACCCGCGCTCACCGCGTCCGAGCATGACGGCGACACCACGATCCTGGCCGATGGCGTCCCGGTTGTGGTTCTTCAAGGGGTCACGGGGCTCGACCTCGGCTCGGTCGACCTCGTGGCCACCTGACCCCTTTTCTTTTTGGCAAACCTCGTGTATCGGCCCCCATCCGCGCGTCTCAACGGGCGGGTTCACCCTCCATGGGCTCTGCTGGACGACATCCCGGCTTGCGCCATAACCCTTTGAAACCAAGGAGATCCCCATGTCGATCACTGCCGAAGCAACGGCCCGTGTCATCGAGGAAAATGGCACCGGCGCAGGCGACAC
>CAYMMT010000236.1:0-3872 GCA_964391555.1 uncultured Rhodobacterales bacterium | reverse complement strand
ACGTCATGCAGATCGGGTCGCCCATGGAGCTTTACCACGACCCGGCAAACCTTTTCGTGGCGGGGTTCCTCGGCGCGCCGTCGATGAACTTCCTCTCGGTCGAAGTCGAGGGTGAGGCCGGTGGCGAGGCCAAGGTTGCCAATGCCGCCCTCGACGCGGTGGCTGTGCCGGACCATGGCCGGGGCTTCGCAACCGGCCAGACGGCGACCCTCGGCATCCGCCCGCAATACCTGAGGCCCGTCGCTCCCGGCGAGGGGATGATCCATGGCACCGTGGCCCTCACCGAACGGCTGGGCAGCGAAACCGTGGTCGAGATCAAGACAGCCGACGGCACACCCTTGATCGCGGCGCTTCCCGAAGACAGGGTCTTTGAACCGGGTGAGCGGGTCGACCTGACCTTCCGCCCCGAGCAGGCGCATCTTTTCCATCCGGAGTGATAAATGAAGCCAGTCGTTATAGTTGATGCCCATTGGCGGCGAATGGATGAATTGTTTTCGCCGTCCGATCTGGCAGCGTTGCACGACACCTATGACGTGGTTTGGGGCAAGAACGCCCCCATTCCTGGCGATGTCCTGAACGAAGCCCTACCGAAAGCCGTCGCACTTGTCGCCGCGCCGCCCAAGGTAACCGCCGAGACGCTGGCGGCGGCGCCCAAACTCAAGGTCATCATCGAGGTCGAGGGCGGCTTTCCCCCGTCGATTGACTATGCCGCCTGTGCTGCAAAAGGCGTCACCGTTCTTTCCTGCGCGCCGGGTTTCCGCTTTTCCGTGGCCGAGATGGGGTTGGCGATGGCCCTGGGGCTGTGCCGCGGGTTGGTTGCCGAACACGAAGCCTTTCGAACAGGGGGGGAAGCCTGGCTCGAAGACCGGGATGGCATCGACTTCACCCTGTTTGGGGCAGCCGTGGGATTTGTCGGTTTCGGGTCCATCGCCCGCGAACTGCATCGCCTGCTCCAGCCTTTTGGCATCACGGCCCGCGCGTTCGACCCCTGGCTGAAGGATGCCGACGTCCCGCTGGTAAGCCTCGAAGAGGTGCTGACAGGAAGTCAGATCACCTTCGTCTGCGCCGCACCCTCCACCGAAAACCTCGGACTCCTCGGAGCCGAGCAATTCGCGATGATGCCCAGAGGCGCCGGACTTGTGGTTCTGAGCAGGGCGCATCTCGTCGATTTTCCGGCGATGATCGCGGCAATCGAAGATGGTCACATTCGCGCCGCGACGGATGTCTTCCCCGAAGAGCCGGTGTTGGCGGACGCCCGTTTCCGCACCCTGCCCGGCCTGATCCTGTCCCCGCATCGCGCCGCCGCCGTTCCCGGGGGCCGGCACCCGATCGGGCGCGGTATTCTCGCCGACCTTGAAGCCATCATGGCCGACACAGCACCAAGCCACCTGCAAATCGCCGACCCCGACCGCCTCGCCGCTCTCACGGGTGTTCAGAACGCCGCCGCCGTGAGCGACATGGCGGAAGATCGGACCTGAGACCCGCCAGCGCTCCGACTGACCCGTCCGGGCCTCCGTCTGCCGGGAGGCCACTTTGACCCGCTCAGTGCGCGGGCGCCCCATCGGCAAACCGGCAAGAGGTTCAGTGGCGCCTGCGTAGCACCAATTCAGGTGACGGATGGCGTGCGGTGCCAGTGGCGCCCCAGGACCACGTCGAGGCCCAAAACAACCCCGTATTCGGCCAATTTAGGCCGCATTCGGTCGGCAATTTCCGCGTCAGGGACGGGATTTACCCCTTAACGAGGACATCGAGATGGCTGCAATACTTGAACGTTTCTGGAGCGACGAACGCGGGAATACCACGGTCGACTGGCTGGTCTTGACCGCCGGCATCGTCATGCTCGGCGCTGCAATCGCGGCCTCCATCGGCACCACGGCCTCCGATCTCGCCGACGACACCGGACAGGTCGTCCACGACCGGCAGGTCGGCATCTAAGCCAGGGATATCTTCGACTGCTACGCGAGGTGCCCCGGATCGGGGCCCAGTTCTAGCCCGGGGAAGATCGTGCGTTCGATGTCCCCGGCTCCTATCCCGAACAGACCGCGCAGGAGCCAACCCGCGTGGGCCCTGACGTCTCGGGTCGGCAACAGGTCGCGCCGATCATAGAGGTCCGTCTCGGCAAGGCCCGGCCAGTTGGCGATCACTCGTGCCCCGGACAACGCACCGCCGGCCAGCAGCATGGCACCGCCAGTTCCATGATCGCTCCCCAGCGTGCCATTGAACCGCGCCGTGCGCCCGAACTCGGTCATGCAGACGACCGCCGTCTTGCCCCAAACCTCGCGACCCAGTCCGGCCTTTAACGTCAGGATCGTCTCGGCCAGTTGCGTGACGGCGCCGCGCATCGCCTTCGCCTGACCACGATGAGTGTCCCAGCCATTCAGCGAAAAACTTGCGATCCGGGTTTCGTCCACAAGTCTCAGCGCCGTGAACTCAGCGAGCTGAACATGACCAGCACCAAAGCTCACCTCGCTCATCATCGGGTCGGCCTGAAGCATCTCGCGGGCTTCCTCGCGGGCGTCCCGCGCCTCCGGGTCGTTGGCCTCGGCGGCGATCGAGATCGCCCGTGCGCTCGCCTCGCGAAAAAGCGGATCGTCATGGTACACAAGCTCCAGCAGCCTCTCGGCCTGCGCCGACAATCGCAACCGCGTTCGGGGCGACCAACTGGATGAAGGTGCGTCACCCGCAAGGATCAGCATCCGCTCGCGCCCGACGGCATAGGCCGTCTCTGCCGTGACTCCGGGCGCAATCTGCAACATCCGGTTCAGCCAGCCGTCACGGATGCCGCCGTCCAGACCCGGCACGCCGGCCTCCAGAATATCCTGCCCGTCGAAATGACTGCGCTTGTCTCGGTACGGCGTGGAGACCGCGTGAACGAACTGCACCTCTCCGGCCTGCCAAAGCGGCGTGAGCGGCTGAAACGACGGATGCGCGGCGAAGAACCCGTCTCCCAGCGGGAGCCCGTCTCCCTCGTCCTCAGGCCTGAGTCCCCCATAGTCCCGGTCCCCGACGGGCCGCACGGCGTCAATCCCGTCCATGCCGCCCCGCAGGATGATCACCACCAGCCGATTGTCCCAGGGCGCCGAGGCGAGGGTGACCGGCGTCAGAAGCGGGCTCGCCGCGGCGGAACACCCCAACGCGAGGCTCGACAGAAAGGTGCGGCGATCCATGCTCATCTCCTCTGAAACGCGGCCGAGGCCAGAACGATGCCAACGCCCTCCCGCCTCGTTTCTGCGGCGCTGGCGGCGAAACGCACCGGTTCAGGCAAATTCGGCCCAAGCGCGGCTTCGGCAAACAGGCGCGGATCCGGCAAGTCCGGCAAGACCCGCCCCGGCGCGGTCATCGCCCAGGTGATGCGGCTGGCCATGCCTTGCGGGGTAATCCATGCCACCGCCTCTTCGGGCCAGCCGTCGGGCCCCGGAGGCCGTTCCCATGGCTGTCCCATGTCCTGCATCGGACGCTGGAAGACACGACCTATGTCCGGCCGGTCGAGGTCAAACAGGCTTTCGGGCGGCACCGCCAGAGCGCGAAGACCGGAGGCAATAAACTGTTGCGGAGGCAGGACCTTTCGCGCCTCCGGCTGCCAGGCGTCCGGGTGGGACAGCAAGGCCCCCGTCACCGCGGCAAGATCACCGCCGCTATCTCGCCAGACCTCCGACAGGGCGTCGACCAAAGCCTCCGGCGGGGTATCCGCCACGAAATGCGTGGCCAGCTTGTGCGCAATATGTCGGGCCGTGTCGGGATGGGTGGCGAGATCTTTCAGCGCCTCCCTGATTGCATCGAGTTGGCCGCGCCGCTTCCCGCCATAGGACTGACCCAGAACCGTCTCTGCTCCCGGCTCGACAATGTCCTGCCGAAACCGGAATTCCCCTTCC
>CAYMMT010000235.1:0-3986 GCA_964391555.1 uncultured Rhodobacterales bacterium | reverse complement strand
TGCACAATCCCGTTTCGCGATCGCGCCGGAATGTCGCCCACCACTACGATCTGGGCGACGAGCTCTATGACCTCTTTCTCGACCCCGAGCGCCAATATTCCTGCGCCTATTTCGAGCCCGCTGACGACAGTCTGGAAGCCGCACAGGTTCACAAGATGCGCCACATCGCTGCCAAGTTGCGCGTGGTGCCGGGGCAGAGAGTGCTCGACATCGGGTCCGGCTGGGGTGGATTGGGGACGTACCTTGCCCGCGCGACGGGTGCGCAGGTCTCGGGGGTCACGCTGTCTGTGGATCAGCAGAAATACGCGACCGACAAGGCGCGGCGCGATGGGTTACATGACCGGGTCCGCTTTGATCTGCGCGACTATCGCCATCAGTCGGGCCGCTTCGACCGGATCGTGTCGGTCGGCATGTTCGAACATGTCGGCGTCGGGCACTATGGCGAGTATTTCGCCAAGCTTGCGGACCTGCTCGATGAGGAGGGCGTGGCGCTGGTGCATACGATCGGCAGCGCCCGCCCGCCGCGTGCGCCTGACCCGTGGCTCTCCAAGTACATCTTCCCCGGAGGTTATGTTCCGTCGCTCTCGGAAATCGTGCCGGAAATTGAACGGGCCGGGCTCGTCATCACGGATATCGAAGTCCTCCGCCTTCACTATGCCGACACGCTGAAAGTCTGGCGGGACCGCTTCATGGCGCGGCGGGACGAAGCGGCGAAGCTCTACGATGAACGCTTCTGCCGGATGTGGGAATTCTACCTTGCGTCCTGCGAGGCAGGATTTCGCTACAACCATCTCGTCGTATTCCAGATCCAGCTCGCACATCGTTTGGACGCCGTTCCGTCGACGCGCGACTATATTGATGCCGCGAAACGGCGGCTCCCCGATTTGAGCGACCACACGACTTCGGATCCCTTGACACCAGACGCGCGCAAGGCGAACCCGGTCGCCGCCGAATGACCTACGGGAAATCATCGCCGATCGTTCTTGTCGGGTTCCTTTGGCGGTCTGCTTCCCGCTCATCGCGGCGGGATTTGAATATGCGCTGCATCTGACCTTTGTCGCTTTGCGCGCGATTTTTGCGGATCGCCCCGAACCTGCCCAAAGAAGTCCGACGCCTCCGCGCAATCCGCTGCGGACAGAAACCGAAAATGTGTAATGTGTCCGGCCGTCGGGCGTCTTTGTCAGGAAGCGCTATTGAACGCGCTTCATGACACAAAGGAGGTTTCGACATGACAAGTATGACTGACACGCCTCGCGTCGCGCACATCCCGATCCAGGCCCTGGCCTGGAGCCTCGGCATTTTCTTCGCGATCACCTACACGATCTGCGTGATCTTCGACCTGGTCTTTCCCGGCCAGAGCATGACCGCCCTTTGGAATCCGCTTCTGCCGTGGGTCGATGACATCAGCACTGGCGGCTACGTCCTCGGCGTTGTTGAAACGCTGCTCTACGGCTGGTTTGTCGCTCTGATCTTTGGTCCCTTGTTCAACTTGTTTGCTGAACGGAGTGCGTGATGGTCGCGACCACATCGCCCAAGCGGCAGCTCACATCGGTTGCCGCCGGACGGGCCGCTTCGCCGGAAAACCGAGGCGGCCCGGTCACCGAAGACCCGAAGTCCGCGCGAGTCGAAAGTGTGACCGGCGTCGCCGCGACTTATCCCGGGGACCTGTTTGAACGCTGGGTCCTGTTTCTGGACGCGCTGCGCGAGCGGGCCGACAACATGATCGAGCATGAGCGGCGAGGAATGCCGCCGCTTCTGGATTTCAAGTACGAAACCCTTCTCGACGCGCGTCACTTCGATCGTCCCGCCAACTACGCGCTCCTCAGGATCACCGCGATCGGCGATGATTGCTGGGACGATTGTGTCGACAATGCCAAGCCGCCGGTGATCGTGGTCGACCCGCGCGCAGGTCACGGCCCGGGCATCGGCGGCTTCAAGCGTGACAGCGAAGTGGGCATCGCGATGCACGAGTGCCACCCGGTCTACTTCGTGGCGTTCTTTCCCGAACCGGAACGGGGGCAAACGCTCGCCGATGTGCATCACGCGCTGCGTCGCTTCGTCGAGGAAATCGCCAAGCGCCACCCGGATCACCCACCCATTCTTTACGGAAACTGCCAGGCGGGCTGGGCAATCACGCTTCTGGCCGCTGATTGCCAGGGGCTGTCCGGCCCAATCGTCCTCAATGGCTCGCCGCTGTCCTACTGGGCCGGTGAAGCCGGAACCAATCCGATGCGGATGATGGGCGGCCTCGCAGGGGGCACCTGGGCCGCGCACATGACCGCCGACCTTGGCGACGGTCGTTTCGACGGCGCCTGGCTCGCGCAGAACTTCGAGAACCTGCAGCCGGAAAAGGCGATCTGGGACAAATACACCCGCTTGTTCTCTCATATCGACGACGAACGTGAGCGGTTCCTGGAGTTCGAGCGTTGGTGGAACGGCTTCTACACGCTGAGCCGCGAGGAAATTCTGGCGATCACCGAGAATCTCTTCATCGGCAACAAGCTGGAAACCGGTGAGATGCAAATCTGTGATGACTGCTCGGTCGACCTGCGGCGGATTCAGAACCCGATTGTGATCTTTGCGTCGGAGGGCGACAACATCACCCCGCCGGCGCAGGCCTTGGGCTGGATACCGAAGGTCTATGCCGACACCGCCGCGCTGAAGGCCGCAGGTCAGCGGATCGTCTATCTCGTGAACCCCCATGTCGGGCACCTCGGTATCTTCGTTTCTGCCTCGGTGGCGCGGCTCGAACACCGCGCCATCCTCGAGAGCCTTGATGAGATCGAGACCCTTGAGCCGGGCCTCTACGAGATGAAAATCGACAATCCGACCGGCGACCCCGATTGCCGGAAACCTGCCTTTTCGGTGAGCTTCGAGCCGCGTGACGTGTCGGATATCGGCGACGTGCACCCGACCGAAGCGCTCGAGAATGTGGCGCAGGTCTCCCGGACGGGCGAAGCTGCCTACGACCTGTTTCTGGGGCCTTGGCTGAGGGCCGTGAGCACGCCGCAATCGGCGGAGATGCTGCGCGCGATGCATCCGATGCGCTGGAGCCGCCTGATGTTTTCGGCGCGCTACAACCCATGGATGGGGGCCGTGCAGGCGATGGCCGCCTCGATCCGTCCGGACCGTGTGCCGCTGCCGGCTGATGATCCCTACCTGACGGCGGAGCGTGAGCTTGGCCAGCGGATCGGGGCCAGTCTCGGGGCGATGCGTGTGGCCCGAGATCACGCCATCGCGGTGCTGTTCAAGGCCGCCTATGCCCCTGGCGCCGGGCTCGTGACCCAAGAAAAGGAATGACCCATGCAATGGATCGTGGACAACTGGCTCGTTCTTCTGCTGGGTGGCGGAATGGTGGCCATGCATCTGTTTGGTCATGGCCACGGCAGCCATGGTGGCCATGGCCGGGGCGACAGGACCCGGGTCTCCACCGACGAGAAAGCGGGGCTTGAGCAAGAGCCCCGCGATGCCCGCGCCATCGCAGACGACGACAATTCGCAGGCTCAGACAGGGCCGTCCGATGACACGCGGACATGATACGCAACGCCCTGCGATCCTGATCCTGAACGCGGGGTCGTCCAGCCTCAAGTTCGCGCTTTTCGAGGCAGAGCGAACCGGTGCGCGATTTGCCGGTGGGGCGGTTGCGGGAATTGGAACCGATGCCGCCCGGTTCACATTGACCGGGACCGGCGACGAGGCGGACGTCGAACGTATCGGCGCATTTCCGGACCATCACACCGCCCTTGATGCCGTGATTTCCGAGGTCACCTCCGATCGGCTGGGGGTTCATCCGGTCGCCGTCGGGCATCGTGTGGCCCACGGCGGACCGGATTGTGATTGCCCCGAACAAGTCAGTCCCGACCTTCTTGCGCGACTGCATGGCATTGTCCCGCTGGCGCCCCTGCATCTTCCGGCCAACATCGCGGGGATTGAGGCCATCGCGGCCCTGCGCCCCGACCTGCCGCAGATCGCCTGTTTCGACACCG
>CAYMMT010000234.1:0-4008 GCA_964391555.1 uncultured Rhodobacterales bacterium | reverse complement strand
CCTGCGCGCTCGCCGCCGTCGTCATGTTCTGGTTATGAGTCCTGACCCTAGGCCGCCAGTGGCGCGGGATTGGGCGCTACATCAAAACCGCACCGACCGCGCCGCGCCATAGCCGAGCTGGCGGACCTGACCGATGGCGGCGTCGATGGCGGCCCGCGTCGGAAACGGACCGGCAAGCACGATGCGATGCTCGTGACCGTCTCGGCTATAAACCGCGATCCGCATGGGCAACCCTCGGGACAGCAGGCCCTGGCTGCGTTCCGCGCGTCGTCCCGGCTCAGAAATGTCCCGACCTGAACATAGGGGCGCGGTGGCGCGGCGAACGTTCGTGGAGAGACATTGCGGGCTTAAATGCGCGCCTCCATGGGCGCCGCGACCGGCGCCGGAAGACCCCGGTGGGGATTGAGCCGCCCGTCCCCGAACACCCGCTGGTATCCGCTGGGCGGTGCCGGGTCGGGATCGGTCGCGAAGGTCGGGTTGGAGGCCGGCACCGGCGGGTTGAACGGGTTGCGGCGCGCCATGGTCGATGTGGTGGCGGTCGCTGGCGCGGCTCCGGCAAGAATCGGCGCCCGGACGGCGTTGCCACAGCGGGTCGGGTCGCTGTTGGTGGCGCTTGTGCAGGTGGTCTGAGCAACCGTCGTGGTGGGGGGTGTCACCGATACGCGCGCGACCGCCGTGGCCGGTGCGGTTGACGGGCAGCGCACCGGCAGACCGGTTGCGACATTCATGAACTGGCGGCCTGTCGCGCGGATCTCTTCGCAGATCTCGGTCCGTGTCGCGCGGCGCACGCCGGGTGCAGGCGGCCCTGCGGGCACCGCCATGGCAGCCGGCTGCACAATCGGCGCAGCCGGGCGCGGGCCGCAGTTGATGGTCTCTCCGGTCCGGCTGCTGACAAAACCGGGCTGAATGCCGAAGCGGCCGTCGCAGAACTGGGAACGGGTCATGCGTGGCGCGGCGGGCGTGTCCTCGACCGCAGGGGTCGCGCCCCGGGTCATCGTCGAACCGGCCACAACCGACGTGCCGGTCACGCGGGTGATCACCGGGCTGCGGGGAACCGACGCAGGCACAGCGACCGGGTCCTGGGATGGCGTGCGTTGGGTCGAGACCGGTGCCGCTGCACTCGCGATGCGGTTGGATGGCGATGCGGGTTCCGGCGCGGGCGCCGCGGCGACCAGAGGAGGTTCGGGCTCCAGCGCGGGGCGCGCGAACGTCGGCGTAAAGCCGCAGAGCACCTGCCGCCGCTGGTTGACCCGTGGCACCCAGTTGGTCGTCCCGCCAATTCCGGCACGAATATACACGCACCCGCGACTGTCGACATACTGGTTGGACGTGTAGCTGGACGGTGGGGTTTCAGCCGGCGGACCGGCGCGGCTCAGGTCCTGCGCATGAACGACCGCGGTCGTGGCCAGAACTCCGGCCACAACGACTAAGACGAAGGCTGCTCTGCCCATTGGTGCCCCCACTATATTTTGTGGGAAGATGCCCGACAGAACCTATTGTGTAAAGGTGAAACCCCTTATTTCGTGCCAAACATGCGGTCACCCGCATCCCCTAGTCCGGGTACGATATATCCCGAAGAATTCAGATGGCTGTCCACAGCAGCAGTGACGATCGGCACATCGGGGTGCGCGTCCTTCATTCGCGCAATCCCCTCGGGCGCGGCCAGAAGGCACAGAAACCGGATGTTCCTTGCACCGGCTTCCTTCAGCAGGTCAATCGCCGCAGCGGAGCTGTTGCCGGTTGCGAGCATGGGGTCCACCGCGATGACAAGCCGATCTTCCAGTTGGTCGGGCAACTTGCAGTAATACTGGACCGGTTGCAGTGTCTCCTCATTGCGATAGAGACCGACAAAGCCGACCCGGGCGTTCGGGATCAGGTCGAGGATCCCGTCGAGCAGCCCGTTCCCGGCCCGCAGAATCGATACCAGTGCGAGCTTCTTGCCGTCGATGCTGGGCGCATCCATTGGTTCCAGCGGGGTTTCGATCTTGCGCGTCGTCATCGGGAGGCCGCGGGTCACCTCGTAGGCCAACAGATGGCTGATCTCGCGCAGGAGTTGGCGAAAGGACTTGGTCGAGGTGTCCTTGTCCCGCATGATCGTCAGTTTGTGCTGGACCAGTGGATGGTCAACGAGGGTAAGGTGGTCGGTCATGGGGCAGGCTCCAGCAGCTTGGCGATCTTGTCCTTCGTCTCATCGTCGCAGAAAGCCGCGTCAAGGGCGGTGCGGTTCAGATCGGCGAAATCGTCTTCGTTCCAGTCAAACGTCCGGGCGAGGCCTTCGAATTCGGCCGTCATCGTCGTATCGAAGAAAGGCGGATCATCTGTCGAAACAGTGACCTTCACGCCGGCCTCCCGCAGGACGCGGATCGGATGGGCCTCCCAACTCGGCACGGCTCCCAGAAAGACGTTGGAGCCCGGGCACACCTCGAGCACGGTGCCCGCCTCCGCCAGTTTCTCCATCAAGGCAGGATCGCGGGCCGCGGAAATGCCGTGGCCGATGCGTTCCGGCCTCAGGTGGCGCAGGGTGTCAGCCACCATGTCCGGCCCTCCCCATTCACCAGCGTGGCAGGTCAGCCGCAAGCCGGCCTCTCGGGCCATGTCGAAACTGTAGGCGAAGTCTTCAGGTCGACCCATGAGTTCGGCCCCCGCCATGCCGAAGCCGGTGAGAAAGTCCCCCTGCGTCTCGCAGGCGCAATGGGCCGATGCCCTGGCGACCTCAGGTCCAAGGTGCCGGATGCAGGTTACGATGGCCTTCAGCGTGATGCCGAATTGCCTTTCCGCCTCCGAGGCGGCGTCTTCCATTGCAGCCAGGTAGTCACGCCACGCCGCGAGGTCACCGCCCCCGCAGAATTCGGGCGACACGAACGTCTCTGAATAGACCACGCCGTGGCTCGCGCTTTCCTCAAGGACAGCCAGCACGAGGCGACGAAACTCCTCTGGCCCGGTGAGCACGGTGCACGCCGCCTCATAGACCTCGAGGAAGTGGTCGAAATCCCGGTAGGCATAGCCGCCGTCGGGCTTGAAAATACCGGACAGGTTCATGCCCTTCTCGGCGGCCAGCCCCCGTATGAATGCTGGCGGCGCACCACCTTCGAGGTGAAGGTGAAGCTCCACCTTGGGCAGGGATCTGAAACTCACAGAAAGCTCCTTCCGGGTCCGTCGGACGGCACGTCCAAATGTGCCGCCACGCTCGCCGCGACATCGGTGAAGGCGATATGCCCCAGGGCCCGCGCGCCGACCCCGTGGCAGAGCACGGGAACCCGCTCGCGCGTATGGTCGGTGCCGGCCCAGGTGGGGTCATTGCCGTGATCGGCGGTCACGATCAAGAGGTCGCCGTCCCGCATTCTAGACAAAAACCTGGCCAGTTCCCGGTCAAACCATTGCAAGTGGTCGCGATACCCCTCCGGGTTCCTCCGATGGCCGTAGAGGCTATCGAACTCCACGAGGTTGGCGAAGACAAGGCCACCTTCGGGCGCGGTCTCGGCCAGCCCCAGCAAGTGCTCCATCAGCGTGGTGTCTGCGCCCTTCAGGACCTCCGCGATTCCGCGCATGGAAAAGATATCGCCGATCTTGCCAACGCCGGTCACCCTGCGCCCGGCGTCGGTCACCCAATCGCAGAGTGTCGGCGCAGGTGGTGCAATGGCATAGTCGTGCCGGTTGAGCGTCCGTTCGAACGCTCCCGGTTTGCCGACAAAGGGACGGGCGATGACCCTACCTACACGCATGTCGTGCAGCCGTGGGGCGAGGGCCCGGCAAAGATCCAGAAGCCGGTCGAGGCCAAACGCCTCTTCATGGGCGGCGATCTGGAAGACGCTATCAGCCGAGGTGTAGCAGATGGGTTTGCCGGTTATGAGGTGTTCTTCGCCGAGCCGCGCTATGATCTCGGTCCCGGAGGCGTGGCAGTCACCCAGAATGCCATCTGTCCCGGCCAATCGCGCGGCCTCTGCCGTCAGCTCCGGTGGAAAGGCGGGGGTGGTGTCCGGGAACGTATGCCAAACCCACGGGACCGGC
>CAYMMT010000233.1:0-4008 GCA_964391555.1 uncultured Rhodobacterales bacterium | reverse complement strand
GTCAGAAGATTGGTTTTGAGATCCACGATTCGTCCTCCCTGTCTAAATCGTTGTAGATGAACCTATAACGATTTAGGATCGGGTGGCAAACGATTCCTGTTAGCGGCACCAAACATCGGACTGCGAGGAGTCAAAAGCGCAAGAATTGGGCACCAGGACGGAGCAAGTTGTGACAACGGGCACACGGGACAAGAGGACAGAAAAGCCGACTTTGCGAACAATAGCAGAGCTTTCCGGCCTCGCTGTGCCGACCGTTAGCCGTGCTCTCAACGACGCGCCGGATATCGGCAAGGACACCAAGGCCCGCGTCCGCGCCATCGCGAGGGATATCGGTTACGTCCCGAACCGTGCCGGCGTGCGGCTGCGTACCGGGCGCACCAACGTCATCAGCGTCGTGATGTCGACCGACAATGACCTTTCCAATCATACAGGCCGGTTCGTGACCGCCATCGCCGAAACCCTGCGCGACACTGCTTTCCACCTGAACTTCTCACCGTTCTTCGCCGATCAGGACCCGTTGCGCCCCTTCCGCTACATCGTCGAGACGCGCTCCGCCGATGCCGTGATTCTCAACCAGACGGAACCCGAAGATCCGCGGGTCGCCTATTTGCAGGAGCATGGCTTTCCGTTTGTTACCCATGGCCGGACCAAATGGTCCGACAGCCATTCCTATTACGATGTCTGCAACCGCGATATCGGCAGCCTCGCGGTGAAATTTCTGGCCCGGCGGGGCCGCCGGAATCTCCTCGCAATCGCTCCGCCGGCGCATCAGTCCTACGGGCTCGACTTCAGAAACGGAGTGTTGGAGGCCGGGTCCGAGACCGGGGTTTCGGTCGAGATAGCGTCAGGTGTCACCAGCGACGATCCCCGCGATCAACTGGCCGCCCGGATCACGGCCATTCTGCAGGAAAACCCCCGGATCGACGGTATGATGACCGCATCAAGTTCTGCCGCCATGGCAGCGACGGCCGGATTGGAAACCGCGGGTCGAAGACTTGGCGCGGATATTGAGTTCTTCTCGAAGGAAACCACCGAGCCGATCCTCGAGCTTTTCCGCCCGCAGATCCACACGATCAAGGAAAACGTGCAAGAGGCCGGAGAGTGGTGCGGACACGCCGTGAAGCGGCTCCTGCGGGAGCCGCATTTGCCACCGATGCAGACCCTGCGGCACCCGACGGAAGACGACATCTTCGAAGGAGTCTGATCGGCGACGTGGCCTCTCTTCGTCATTGGTCCTGCGCCACACCTTCAATCGCTGCCGGATTGCCGATGACCTGGCGAGGCGACCCGTCGCTTCAGCCTCGTTGCTCGTGCAAGCCCGCCGGACAGTCGGTTGCACCTGACGGCAAGCCGCACTAACAGCAGGCGCTGTCAATGGAGGGAGTCGTCTGATGTCCAATGCCCAGCTGGAAGCCGCCATCGAAGCCGCGTGGGACAACCGCGATCAGATCACTCCGACAACCGGGGGGGAAACCCGCGAGGCCATTGAAGATACCCTGAATGCTCTCGACGGCGGGGCGCTCCGTGTTGCCGAGCGGCAGGACAACGGCGATTGGCACGTCAACCAGTGGGCCAAGAAAGCGGTTCTTCTGGGGTTCCGGCTCAAGGACATGGAACAACAGGACGGCGGCCCGCAGGGCGGCCACTGGTGGGACAAGGTCGACAGCAAGTTCAAGGGCTGGGGCGACAACGAGTGGGGTGCGGCCGGATTTCGCGCGGTCCCCAACTGTATCGTCCGGAAGTCCGCGTTCATCGCTCCCGGCGTCGTTCTGATGCCGTCGTTCGTGAACCTCGGTGCCTACGTTGACGAAGGCACCATGGTGGACACGTGGGCGACAGTCGGGTCTTGCGCCCAGATCGGCAAGACTGTGCACCTCTCTGGCGGTGTCGGCATCGGCGGGGTCCTTGAGCCTATGCAGGCGGGGCCCACGATCATTGAGGATAACTGCTTCATCGGCGCCCGGTCGGAGGTCGTCGAAGGCTGCATCGTGCGGGAAGGCTCGGTCCTTGGCATGGGCGTCTTCATCGGCCAGTCAACGAAAATCGTCGACCGCGAAAGCGGCGAGGTCATGTACGGCGAGGTGCCACCCTATTCGGTCGTGGTCGCGGGCTCGATGCCGTCAAAGAACGGCATCAACCTCTATTGTGCGGTCATTGTGAAACGCGTGGACGAACGGACCCGATCCAAAACAGGCATCAACGACCTGCTGCGGGACTAGACTCCTTACATCCTGGATGTTTTCCGGTTTTCGGTTAACGGAGAGCCAATTGGCGGGATGATACGTCCGGTCGACGGTTCCGCCGATCAAGATCACAAGGTGACCGTCGCGAACGTCGCAGTCGAGCGTTGCTCCTGACACCGAGATCGACTCGACTTTGTTGCCGGGTTTGAAAATCCGGTAGCTAGAGCGGTTGACCGCATCGATTTCGATATTGGCTTCCTCGTCCATTTATTCCTCCATCTCCTTTCGCTTGAACCGGGCGTCGGCGACTTGCCTGACCGTCTTACGATACCTCGCCGTGATCCTTCAAATTGGACGATACATGCCGTTTGGCGGTCGCGGCCGGACAATTGGAACTGCCAAAGATTTGCACAAATGCAAGCGATTGCCCCAAGTCTGGCCCGATATGAAATTTTACCATTTGGTCAAAAACCGAATCCATGGCAGCATTCCGAGAAAATCAGGGAGTTGCCATGACCAGCCCGCTTTCGCCCGGAATTCTGCCGGGCCGCCTGAATGAGGATCAGTTGGCCGAGAATTTCTCGGACCTGCACCCGCCTTACGACGCTCACGAGGCCGCGGTTGCGGCGGACCGGTGCTATTTCTGTTATGACGCGCCCTGCGTCACGGCTTGCCCGACGACAATCGATATCCCGCTGTTCATTCGCCAAATCGCCACGGGTCAGTCCGAAGCCGCGGGCAAGACGATCCTTGACCAGAACATCCTCGGCGGCATGTGCGCCCGTGTGTGCCCGACCGAAGAACTCTGCGAACAGGCTTGTGTCCGCGAAACCGCCGAGGGCAAGCCGGTGGAGATCGGGAGGCTGCAACGACATGCGACGGATTCGGTTATGGCAGCGGGCCATCACCCGTTCGAACGGGCCGCATCGACGGGCAAGAAGGTGGCCATCGCCGGAGCCGGCCCCGCAGGACTGGCCTGTGCCCACCGGCTCGCCATGCACGGCCATGACGTCACGATCTTTGACAGCAACCCCAAGCCGGGAGGGCTGAACGAATATGGTATCGCGGCCTACAAGACCCCCGGCGGTTTTGCACAGGCCGAGGTCGCGTGGCTGATGTCCATCGGCGGCATCACCCTTGTTCCAAACCGGCCGCTTGGAACCGCAGACCTGACCCTCGAGTCGCTGCAATCCGACTATGATGCCGTGTTCCTCGCCATCGGACTTGGTGGCGTGAACGCATTGTCGGTAGACGGGTCGGACAGATCCGGCGTGCTCGCGGCGGTCGATTTCATCTCGACCCTCCGGCAATCCGGCGAAAAGGCGGACGTGGCAGTCGGCCGTCATGTCGTGGTCATCGGCGGGGGAATGACCGCCATCGACGCGGCCGTCCAATCAAAGCTTCTCGGCGCCGAAAACGTCACGATCGCCTACCGCCGCGGTCGAAACCGCATGGCCGCAAGCATGTGGGAGCAGGACCTCGCCGCGTCCAAGGGTGTGCGCATCCTCACCCACGTCCAGCCCGTGGCGATCCACGGCAATGGCGCGGCAACCGAGATTGAACTGGAATACACCAATGAGACGGACGATGGATTGCAGGGGACAGGCGAGACCTTCCGCCTTCCCGCCGACCAGGTGCTCCAGGCGATCGGTCAGACGCTGTCGAGTGATGGCGAAATCAAGCTGGAGGGTGGCAAGATCGCTGTGACCGGTGCGGGCCGCACGTCGATCGAAGGCATCTGGGCCGGGGGCGACTGCGCCACGGGCGGCGACGACCTGACCGTAACCGCCGTCGCCGAAGGACGCGATGCGGCGGAAGACATTCA
>CAYMMT010000232.1:0-4036 GCA_964391555.1 uncultured Rhodobacterales bacterium | reverse complement strand
CCTGGTCGGTCTGGACGCCGATTTCGTTGATGCGGTGAGCCACGTCCTGCGGCTGCGCGGCTTTCAGCGACTCGTTCAGCGCGTCGTAGAGCACCACCCGCTGCTGGGTGTCCGTCTGCAGCTTGTTGATCAGCACCATCTGCGTTGCGGCCTGGTTTTGCAGGCTATCGATCCAGGTCTTGCCCTTTTCGATATAGCGCTCAAGCGTCTGCGACTTCGCGATCTTGACCTGCTCGGACTGCACCATCTCGTTGTACTTCGCGTTAAGTTCGGCCAGTTCGGTCTCCAGCTTTGTGCGCGCGGCGGCGTCCTGTTCGACGGAGATCTTGTTCTCCAGCTCGATGATCTTGGGGTCCATCCCCTTGATGTCCGTTTTTAACGTCTCCAGCTCGGCAACGACGGTTTCCCGCTCTGTCAGCGTGGTGCCAAGGTTCGCTTCGACCTTCTCCTTCTGTTCATTTAGCACGGCCAACTGCCCTTCAAGCAGCTGAGTGATCGTGTCGGATTTGGAGATCAGGTCCTGGAGCTTGTCGTCGATGGTGGCGGTGCGCATGCGTTCCTGGCGCATCGATTCCGATTTTCCCTTGGAGAAGATGCCGACAAAGCTCTCCCACCCGGTTTTGGAGCGCATCTCGTCAAAGTCCTGTTGGAACCCGGCAGTGACATCGTCGAGCCCCATGATGAGCTCCGCGATATTGGCGTTCATCACCTCGGTATGGGCGTGGACGTCATCCAGCGAGGCATTTTCGATATCGACCGCGATATCGGTGCCTTCCGCCATCTTCTGACGGGCGGTCTCGATCCGGCTGGTCAGTTCCGCGATCTTGGATTGCGCCTCCTGCACCTGAGCCTGGCTTTCCTGGATCTGGGTGTCGAAATCGCTCATCTAGATGTCCTCTCGGTGATGGATCACGTGTCTGTTACTTAATTGGTACGACCGGGGTTTGAAGGGGAAGATGCCGGGTCGGCGTCACGTGGCGTCGTCCATCGGCCCTTCTTCCTCATCTTCGGCAGCCGCGTTCTCGACCGCTCCCTCCTCCTCATCCACGGCACCGTAAATCGTTTCGGGGTCGATGATCACGGGCGGCAATTCCTCGCCCCGGTTAAAGAACTCGCCTTCGATCCGCATGGAATCCTCCTCGGACCGCATGACCACCTCCGTTGGCGTTTCAACGCGGCTGAACAGATCGATTATGTCTTGATTGAAAAGCCGGATGCAGCCCGCGGACCCGGAATTGCCGATAGAGCCAAAATCGTTGGTGCCGTGAATCCGGTACCGTGTGTCCCGCCCGTTGCGATAGAGGTATAGCGCCCGCGCACCGAGCGGGCTGGCAAGGCCACCGGGAACACCACCTGCAAAGGGGCCGTAAACCTCGGGTTCGGTGCGGAGCATGTTGGCCGTGGGGGTCCAGCCCGGCCACTCCCGCTTGTCCCGGATCGTTGTATCGAACCTGAGCGCACGACCAAGCCGACCGACGGAAATGGGGTAGCGCATGGCCATGCCGTCATCCAGGACGAGGTAAAGGAACTTGGCGTGGATATCGACTTCGATCACGCCGGCCTCTTCATCGCCGGGGTACGGCACAAGAGCCCGTTTATTCACTCCTCGAGTGAATTCGGCCGGGATCGGTGGCAGCACATAGTCGCCGTCATTCAACAGACCGTAACCCGGATCATGAACAACGTCCTCAAAGGATGTTGCTTCGGCGGTGTCGTCGAGAACGTCATCCGCCGGGCGCGCGCAGGCGGCCAGCAGGAGACTGGTGGCCAAGAGGCAAACATGTTTGGCAATGCGAGTGACGCTCATCGCTGTGGCCCTCCGTGGTTTGCCCAAGTCTTACCACGCCCCGGACCGGTGTCTACGGGACCAAACGAGGCAATCCGGGACGGCGGGCGGGGCGATGGCCGGCCCCCGGGGGCCAGCCGAGCGTCGTCCCGTCGTCAAACCACGTTGAAGTCGGGGCCGAAAGGATAGCCCGTGATGTCCTCGCTGCCGTCCTCGGTGATCACGAGGATGTCATGCTCCCGGTATCCGCCGGCGCCGGGTTGTCCGTCCGGGATCGTCAGCATCGGTTCCATGGAGATCACGTGACCGGGCTCCAGGACAGTGTCGATGTCCTCGCGCAGTTCCAGCCCCGCCTCGCGCCCGTAGTAGTGGCTCAAGACGCCGAAGGAATGGCCATAGCCGAAGGTCCGGTACTGCAAGAGATCGCGCTCGGCAAAGAACGCGTTGATCTCCTCGGTCACCTCCGCACAGCTCTTGCCGGGTCTGAGCAGGCTCATCCCCAACTCGTGGGCCGCCACGTTTGCCTCCCAGATCGTCAGGCTCGCGTCATCCGCTTCGCCCACGAACAGCGTCCGCTCCAACGCCGTGTAATATCCCGAGATCATCGGGAAGGTATTCAACGACAGGATGTCCCCATGCTCGAGCACGCGCCCGGTGACCGGGTTATGGGCCCCGTCGGTATTGATGCCGGACTGGAACCAGACCCAGGTGTCGCGATACTCCGCCTGCGGGAACCGTTTCGCGATTTCCAGTTCCATCGCGTCGCGTCCGGCCATGGCCACATCGATTTCCCGGACACCGGGTTTGATCGCGTCCCGGATCGCATAGCCCCCCACGTCGGCCACCGCGGCCCCCGCCCGGATCAACTCGACCTCAGCCGCGGATTTCATCATCCGCTGGGCCATGGTGGCAGGCGCGATATCCAGCGTCGCCGCGGGCTTCAGGAAATATTCGAGCAGGTCACGCTGGGCAATTGTCAGATGGTCCGCCTCGTAACCGATGACACCGCCTTCGCCCGTCACCGACCGGATCGCGCGCCAGTAGTTGTTCCGCGCCCAGTCCGTATAGGTGATGTTGTCGCCGTGGCAGCGCCGCCATGGCTGCGCCGCGTCGATACCGGCGCTGATCGTCACGCTTGCGGTCCCGGTCACGACAAGCGCGTAGGGCCGACCGAAACTGCAGTAGAGAAAGCCCGAGTAATAGGCCACATTGTGCATCGACGTCAGGACACAGGCGCCCACGCCGGCCGCCTCCATCGCCGAGCGCAAACCCGCGAGACGCGCTTCGTATTCGTCGCCGGAGAACGGCAACACCCGGTCACCCTGATGAAAACGGTAGAATTCGGGACGGTCCATTTCGGCCCCCTTCTCTCAAAGAGGTCCCGGCGTTCAGGACGGATGCGCGCTGCCAATGGGGACGACGCCATCGTCCCGCGCAACGGCGTCGCTAGCCCGACGAAGGCGAATGGGCAAGCCTTACCAACCGGACGTCGCGGTCAACAGGTCCGAAAGCTATCTGTCGAAATCCGCCGCGGAATGACGTTCGGGGAGCTGCTCGTGCTCCTCGCCCCAGGCGCGATTGACCATGCGGCCGCGCTGCACCTCGGGGCGTGCGTCGATCATCTTTGCCCAGCGCTGTACGTTCTCGTAGCTTTCGACATCGAGGAATTCACCCGCATCGTATTGCCGGCCGAGCGCGAGGTTGCCGTACCATGGCCAGATCGCCATATCGGCGATCGAATACCCCACACCATTGATCCATTCCCGCTTCGCCAGTTCCCGGTCGAGCACGTCCAACTGCCGTTTCGTCTCCATCGCAAAACGGTTGATCGGATATTCCCATTTCTCCGGCGCATAGGCGTAGAAGTGGCCAAACCCGCCGCCGAGATACGGGGCGGAGCCCATCTGCCACATCAACCAATTCAGGGTTTCGGTCCTTTCCGGCCCTGAGGCGGGCAGGAACATTCCGAACTTTTCGGCCAGATGCATCAGGATCGAGCCGCTCTCAAAGACCCGCAGCGGCGCGTCGCCCGTGCGATCCAGCAGCGCCGGTATTTTCGAGTTCGGGTTCACCTCCACGAAGCCGGATCCAAATTGATCCCCCTCGCCAATGTTGATGATCCAGGCATCATATTCGGCGTCCGACACCCCGGCGGCCAGCAGTTCCTCGAACATCATGGTGACCTTGACCCCGTTGGGTGTGGCCAGAGCACAAAGCTGGAATGGGTGCTCCCCGCCCGGCAGGTCCCTG
>CAYMMT010000231.1:0-4044 GCA_964391555.1 uncultured Rhodobacterales bacterium | reverse complement strand
TCGTCACGCCACATCGAGTACAGGAAATACGCGATGAAGAAGAGCATGATGAAGAACAGGATCACGGCGATCGCCGCGCCATAGCCCATGCGGAACCCAAATTCCGACAGGCTTTCCTCGAACATGTAGAAACTCAGGACACGGGTTGATCCGAACGGTCCGCCGTTGGTCATCACCGCGATGAAGTCGAACGACCGAAGCGCGCCGATGATCGTCACCACGAAGGCGATGAAGGTCGCGGGCCTGAGCTGTGGCAGGATCACGTACCAGAGCATCCGCCCGCCCTTGGCCCCGTCCAGACGCGCGGCCTCGACCTGTTCGGGGTCCACCGCGTTCAGACCGGTCAGGTACAGGATCATGCAATAGGCCGTCTGCGGCCAGAGCCCGGCGGCGATGATGCCGTAGGTCGCCGTGTTGGGATTGCCGAGGACGCCCCCGCTTATGTCGATCCCGAAGACCGCCATGATCGTGTCGAAAAGCCCGTCGTTGGGCAGGTAGAACCACGAGAACACGAGCCCGACGACAACCTGCGACAGCACGAACGGGAAGAAGAAGAGCGACTTGTAGAGCCTGATCCCCGTCACCGTCTGGTTCAGGAACAGCGCGATGAACAGCCCCGCCGGGATCGCGAGCAGGTAGAGGACCAGCCACTTCACGTTGTTCCAGAACGAGACCTCGAATTTGCGGTCCATGTTCCGTTCGACGATGACAACCTCTTCCGCGCCGGTCTCTTCGTTGATGGCCGTTTCCAGCACCATCGGGATCACCATGCGTTCCTTGCCGGTGTCCGGATCTATCCCGTCAACCACCGGTTCGCCTTCGACCCAGCGCGTGCCATCGATGCCCAGCAGACGTTCGTAATTGTCCGTTCCGACCCAGCGCGCCTCGCCAAGGCCGTCCCATTCATGGAAGCTGATCCAGAACGACTGGAAGATCGGAATGACCACGTAGACCGCGAAAAACAGCATCCCGGGCAGCAGGAACAGCCACGGCGTGATGCTGATCTCGTTGCGCTTGTACCAGCTGCGCTGCGGGTGCGATGTGTCGATTGCGGCCATGTCTGATCCTGATCGGTTCTGAGACCCTCGCGAAAGACGCCGGACCTCCGGCGGCTTGCGGAAGGGGTGAGGGGCGGACCTCGCGAAAGGCCCGCCCCTTCAGGATGTTAGTAGACCCGCTGACGGGTTTCCTCGAGACGGGCAAGGATGTCCTCGAGGTTGTCGGGGAAGACCATGAATTCCTGCAGGCCTTCCATGCCGACCGAAGCCATTTCTGCCGGGAAGTCGCGGTCGAAGAACTGCATGATCCCGCCAGAGGCGTTGTTCGACAGCATCTCGAACCCTTCCTGGATGAACTTGTCATCGGAAACGGTGGCGTTCGCGTTCACCGGAAGCTGACCCAGCGCGTCGCCGGCGTTGATCTCGCTCTGCACTTCGGCGGAGGTCACGAAACGGAGGAATTCCTTGGCCGCTTCGACGTTCTGCGCGCCAGAGGCGATGTGGAACGTGTCGGTCGGCGCGTCTTCCGCCGGGGCGACGTCAGGGTTGATCGTCGGGAACTGGTAGAAGTCCAGTTGATCGTCGGTCAGCCCGCTTTCACGGAAGGCCGCGACCGAGAAGTTGCCCATCAGGTAGGCGGCGGCTTCGCCGTCGACCATGAACGGCATCGCTTCCTGCCAGGAGTAGGACTGGTGGTCGTCGATGAAGGCACCCATGTCGATCAGCTGACGCCAGTTGGCGAAGGTCTGACGCACCCGCTCGTCGGTCCAGGGCACTTCACCGTTGGCCAGCTGGATGTGGAACTCGTAGCCGTTGGTGCGCGAGTTGATGTAGTCGAACCAGCCGCCGGCGGTCCACAGGAACTTCGACCCGATGGTGTAGCACTTGCGGCCCGAATCGAGGATCGCCTGGCAGTTGGCGATCTCTTCGTCCCAGGTGGTGGGCTCGGACAGGCCAAGCTCTTCGTAGATGTCCTTCCGGTAGTACACGCCCCACTGGTAGTAGGTGTAGGGCACGCCCCACTGGGCACCGTTCAGCGTCATCGCGCCCTTGGTCGAGCCGAGCGCGTCAAAGTGCTCTTCTTCCCAGAGGTCGGAGATGTCCATGAACAGGCCCGCGTCGACATACGGCGTCATCCGGGTGGCCGCGTACCAGTTCACCACGTCCGGCGGGTTGGCCGACAGGGCGTTCCGGATCTGGGTTTTCCAGGCTTCGCGGTCGACGATTTCCAGCTCCACGGTGAGGTCGGGGTGGAGTTCGCCAAACTCTTCGGCCAGCTTTTCCATGACGGCCCGCGGGGCGGGGTTCGACATGTCGGAGATGATCCGAAGCGTGCCGCTGAGGTTCATGTCGCTATCAGCGAATGCGGGGGCCGCTACGGCACCCAGAGCCAGCGCCGCCACCGACGCCTTGAGAATGGAACGCATGATTGTCCTCCCTATGCGTTTCGTCCGGGCCCGAGGACCCGCCGTCTTATCGCCACTTTAGTTCCACTATGTGAAACTTAGTTTTGCATATTGAAAACTTAACCGCGACTCGCCTATGCTTGTCAACAGCCACGATGCGGCGGGAGGGCCGCGGGGCATGGGAGGACTGCAGAAGATGGGGGCACAAGGCGGCTCGGGTGACGGAACGGTCGGCAAGGCGCTCGACGTGCTCGACCGCGTGGCGAGCTTCGGCCGCCCGGTGCGCTTTGCCGAGCTTCTGGACGAGGCCCCCTACCCCAAGGCGACGCTCTACCGGTTCGTTCAGACTCTCACGAATCAGGGCATGCTGGCCTTCGACCCCGACCGCCAGACCTATGCGCCCGGCATCCGGCTGGTCCGGCTGGCCCATGCGGCCTGGGCCCAGTCCTCGCTCGCGCCGATCGCGCGGGACCATCTGGACAGGCTGTCCGCCGAACTTGGCGAAACGGTCCACCTCGCCCAGCTGGACCATGCGCAGGTCCTCTACGTCGACAAGCGGAACGCCGCCCGGCCCATCGAGATGTTCTCGGACGCCGGAAAGATCGGCCCCGCCTATTGCACCGGCGTCGGCAAAACCATGCTCGCCCATCTCGACCGGGCGGCCCGCGACGCGGCCATCGCCCAGCAAAGCTTTCATGCCTTCACCCCCGCGACCCTCACCAGCCCCGAGATGCTGACAAGGGAATTGCGGGTCATTCGCGAAGTCGGCTACGGCTTTGACCGCGAAGAACACGAACCCGGCATCATCTGCGTGGCCGTCCCGATTCTCGGCCCGGACGCCCGGGTTCTCGGCGGCCTCTCGGTGACATCGTCCACCCGGCGCACCGATCTGGCGGGTCTCGAACAACTGGTCCCGGACCTGCAGGACACCGCCGCGGCCATCGCGACCGATGCGGCGGGCTGGCGGTTCCCCCAGTCCGCAACCCCTCAACCTCGTCCCGAAGGAGCCAAGAGCCCATGAGCGGAGTAACCCTTGAAAGCGTCGTGAAACGCTATGGCGATGTGCAGGTGATCCACGGAGTCGATCTGCAGATCGAGGACGGTGAATTCTGCGTGTTCGTCGGTCCGTCCGGCTGCGGCAAGTCCACCCTGCTGCGGATGGTCGCCGGTCTGGAAGAGACCACCGAAGGCACGATCCGAATCGGCACCCGCGATGTCACGAAAGAGGACCCGGCCCTGCGCGGCGTGGCGATGGTGTTCCAGACCTACGCGCTCTACCCGCACATGACGGTCGAGGAGAACATGGGCTTCGGCCTGAAGATGAACCGCCACCCCGCCTCCGAAATCAAGGCAAAGGTCAGCGAGGCGAGCCGCATCCTGAAGCTCGACGAGTATCTCAAGCGCAAGCCCGCGGCCCTGTCCGGCGGCCAGCGTCAGCGCGTCGCCATCGGCCGGGCGATTGTCCGTGGCCCGGAGGTGTTCCTCTTCGACGAACCGCTCTCGAACCTCGATGCCGAATTGCGGGTCGAGATGCGGGTGGAAATCGCCCGTCTCCACAAGGAGATCGGCGCGACGATGATCTACGTCACCCACGATCAGGTCGAGGCGATGACGCTGGCCGACAAGATCGTGGTGCTGCG
>CAYMMT010000230.1:0-4074 GCA_964391555.1 uncultured Rhodobacterales bacterium | reverse complement strand
CCCCGAAGCAGTTGCCGTAACCGCCCACGCCCTCAACAGCGCCGTGCACCAGTTGGCGGGTCCTGGGATGATCCGGCGCACCGAAGCTGAGCGCGTTCATTGCGGCGATGGGGCGCGCGCCCATGGTAAAGACGTCCCGCAAGATGCCCCCCACACCCGTTGCCGCCCCCTGATAGGGTTCGATGTAGCTGGGGTGGTTGTGGCTCTCCATCTTGAAGACCACGGCCTGACCATCGCCGATGTCCACCACACCAGCGTTTTCACCGGGGCCGCAAATCACCTGCGGGCCGGTGGTCGGCAGTTTGCGAAGGTGGATCTTGGAAGACTTGTAGGAGCAGTGCTCGTTCCACATCGCCGAGAAGATGCCGAGTTCGGTGAAGGTCGGCTCCCGGTTCAGGATGCGCAGGATCTCGGCGTATTCATCGGAATTGATGCCATGGGCTTCGATCAGTTCCTCTGTGATCGCCGGTTCCTGCATGTCGGAGTCCCCCATCCGTTTTCCGCGCCCTCTTACCGGTCCGGGCGGGCGGGGAAAAGCGCCTATGGGCGATTTGCGGTATAGAGGATGTAGCGCGCGGGCACATGGTAGATGCCATCGGTCAGAAACTCCGAGAACCGGGCAAGGGCGTCCGCACACATGGCGTTCTTCTGATCCTCCGTCCCGCCTTCGAGACGGACACGGGACCCGATGGGGCCAAGTTCGGTGATCAGAAGCGCAGCGGCTTCCTCGGGCATGGTCAAATGCCCGTCTATCGGCTCTCCATCGATATCGACGAAGCCGGCCGCGTCCAGCAGCCCGGTCACCCGGTCGATGTCCTGAAGGGCCATGGGACCGGGTGCTGACGGATCGGGCTTTGGTCCGGGGCCCAGATGGGCCGCCGCAATCTCGGCGGTCGCGCGGAACAGAATGTTGTGCGCCGGTCCCGCCCAGGTCACCCAGCAAATCCGACCGCCGGGGCGAAGCTGCTCGCGGATCGCCGCGAAACCGGCGACAGGGTCGTCGAAGAACATCACGCCAAAGCGGGATATTGCTATGTCGAACGGGGCAGGGGCGGCGTAGGATTGGGCGTCAGCTTCCACGAACGACACATGCTCCAGCCCTGACTGGGCTGCACGCGCCTTGGCAACGTCCAGAATGGGCGCGGAGATGTCGAGGCCGACCACACGGCCGCCTGACCCCACCGCATGTGCCGCCCGGAGTGTCGTGTCACCGCCGCCGCACCCGACGTCGAGCACGGCCTCCCCGCGCGTCAGACAGGCACGCTCCGTCAGGATATCCGCGGCCTCGGCGTGTTGCCGGTCGAGGAGGGGCTGCAGCCGCGCCCAGGTCTGGCCGGGCCGGGTGTTCCAGAACGCCCGCTGATCGGCATTGAGAGAGTTTGACATGCGCTGAGCCTACGGTGAATGACCGGGGCGACCAAGCGATCCCGAGAAAGAAAAAAGCCGGGCACGAGGCCCGGCAAGTCCAACAGGGAGGTATGAAGTGATGAAGCCGGAGGCTCCAACGCCTTCGATTGAGGAATTAAGTGGCACAGTGAGTCCAATCAAGCCCCGGTGCGGCAATTCCACAACAAAGCGGGTATGCGTGCAACACATGGCTGGACCGCAATATGTGGATCATTCCGCTGTCGCCCCCCGAATTTTACGCCGGTGCGCGATGATCTCGTCCTGCACGAAATCCCGGAAGGCCGCGATGCGCTTGGATTGTCGCAACTCCTCGGGATAGGCGAGGAACACCGGCACTTCGGTGCTCTCGAGATCCGGCAAAACGCGGACGAGATCCGGAAAATCCTCGACGACGTAGTCGGGCAGGATCCCCACCCCAAGGTCGTTGTGAACCGCCTGCAGGACACCGAAATAATTGTTGACAAACAACAGGCTCGGCAGGTCGAACGACAGGAGTTCCTTGGTCAGTGCGGTGCTGGCAGAGACTTGCGTCGCCGTTACGTTCTGACAAATGATCCGATGTTCTCTGAGGTCTTCGATCCTTGTGATCTCCGGATGCTGGGACAGGTAGTTGCGCGACCCGTAAAGACGCATCCTCACCGACATGAGACGCTTGCGGATCAGATCGGCTTGCGATGGTTCCTTCATGCGGATCGCCACATCAGCTTCGCGCATGGGAAGGTCCAGCACCCGCTCTTCGAGCATCAGGTCGATCCTGAGATCGGGATATTTTTCATAGAGCTTGGCGAGGCGTGGAGCGAGCCACAGTGACCCGAATCCGATGGTGGTGGTGACTTTGAGATCGCCAAAGACCTCCTCGTCGCTATCCCGGATGCGGGCGGCGGCCGCTTCGAGCCGCTTGTTCATGGATTTTGTTGCGTCGAACAAGAGCTCGCCCTGCTCGGTGAGAATCAGTCCGCGGGCGTGCCGGTGGAAGAGCGTCGCATTCAGCGCTTCTTCCAATGCCCGAATCTGTCGGCTGACGGCCGACTGGCTAAGGTACAGTTTCTCGCCCGCCGCAGTGAGCGACCCGGCATCGGCCACCGCGTGAAATATTCTTAGCTTGTCCCAATCCATGACTTTTCGATCCGTCCCGCCGTTACCGCTCACTCTTAGCATGTCTTACCCCGGCCCATCACCGGATGACAAACCTGTGTCGAACCGATTTTGCGCTTTGTAGGTCAGAATTAGTGACCTATAATGATCGCATCGCGGATCAAGCGCATCGGGAGGTGCACCTTGAGCAGGCACAACGTCAGCCTCCATGACAAGTATGACCTCGGGAAGCGCGAGGTCCTGATGAACGGCACCCAGGCCCTGGTGCGGCTGATGCTGATGCAAAAGGCGCGGGATCGCGCGGCGGGGTTGAATACCGCCGGCTACGTGACCGGGTACCGGGGATCACCGTTGAGCGCCGTTGACATGCAGATGAGCCGCGCAGCGAAGGATCTGACCGCTGCGGACATCATCTTTCAGCCCGGACTGAACGAGGACCTTGCCGCCACCGCGCTCTGGGGGACGCAGGGCGCGGAGTTGCGGGGAGAGGGGCGCTTCGACGGTGTGTTCGGGCTGTGGTACGGCAAGGGTCCCGGGGTAGACCGCTCGGGGGACGCCATGCGGCACGCGAACATGGCCGGAACCTCTCCCAACGGTGGCGTCCTGATGGCGATGGGGGATGACCACACGGGCGAATCCTCAACCGTGTGTCACCAGTCCGATTGGGCCATGGTCGACGTCTACATGCCGGTCCTGTCGCCCGCCGGCGTGCAGGAAATCCTCGATTTCGGGCTCTACGGATTTGCATTGTCCCGGTTTTCGGGGCTCTGGGCCGGATTGAAGCTGATGAAGGACACGGTGGAGGTGACCTCTGTCGTGGATGGCTCCCTCGACCGGATGCAGATCGTCCAGCCCGAGTTTGAACTGCCAGCAGGGGGGCTCAACATTCGGCTGGGCGACCACTGGATCGCGCAGGAAGAGCGGATCATCAATCACAAGCGGTTCGCGGCGGAAGCCTTTGCCCATGCAAACAAAATCGACCGACGCGTCTGGGGCAAGCCGGGCGCGAAGATCGGGTTCGTGGCGGCTGGCAAGAACTGGCTCGACCTGGTGCACGCGTTCCAGTTGCTGGGGATCGACGAGGAAGAGGCGGAACGGCTTGGCCTGACGACCTACAAGGTCGGTCAGACCTTTCCGCTGGACATGAAGGGCATCACGGATTGGGCCGAAGGGCTCGACCTGATCGTGGTGGTCGAGGAAAAGCGCAAGCTGATCGAGGTGCAGATCAAGGAAGCCATCTTCGATGACCGGCGCGGGCGCAGGGTTTACGGGTGGCACAAGGGCGGCGGCGCCGGGTCGATGCATGGTGCAGAGCTGTTCCAGAGCCGGATGGCGCTGGATCCGGTCATGGTCGCGCGAAAACTCGGCGAGATCCTGCTCGAAGAGGGGCGCCGGACGGATGCCCTCGAGGGCGCCATGGCTGTCCTTGCGGAGGCGCAGCGGTCTGATAACGCGGAAGATATTGCGACGCGACTGCCCTATTTCTGTGCCGGATGCCCGCATAACTCCTCAACCAAGGTGCCCGACGGTGCCCGGGCCTCTGCCGGGCTCGGCTGCCATTTCATGGTTGCG
>CAYMMT010000229.1:0-4128 GCA_964391555.1 uncultured Rhodobacterales bacterium | reverse complement strand
AGCTTGACGATCTGGGCCAGCGCGGAATCCGCGCCGACCTTGGTCGCCTTGAAGCGGAAGCTACCAGTCTTGTTGATGGTCGCGCCCACAACCTTGTCACCGGGCTTCTTCGACACCGGCATGGACTCGCCCGTGAGCATGGATTCATCGACGACCGACTCGCCCTCGATCACTTCGCCATCAACGGGGATCTTGTTGCCGGGTCGGATGATGACGGTCTCGCCGGCCAGAACCTCGGCAGTGGGGACCTCGATTTCCTCCCCGTTTCGCAGGACCACGGCCATGGGAGGCGCCAGATCAAGCAGCGCACGGATCGCCTCGGAGGCACCCGCACGGGCCCGCATTTCCAGCCAATGGCCAAGCAGGATAAAGACCAGCAGAACCGCCACGGCTTCATAGAACTGAACGCCAGGGAAGAAGAAAGTCGATCCGACGCTGAAGAAGTATCCAGTGCCGACAGACAAAACCACCAGCACAGCCATGTTGAGAATACCATTTTTTAATGCGCGCCATGCCGCGATGAAGAACGGCCAGCTCGGCCAGACAATTGCCGCGCTACCAAGAAAGAACAGCCAGAGGTCCAGCCTCAAGCCGAATGGAGGCACAGGAGGCGTGAACATTCCGCCCATCGGAGAATAAATGAAGATCGGGACGGTAAAGAGCAGCGCAACCCAGAAGCGATTGCGCATGTCCTTGACCATCGCCGCCATGTCGTGACCGGCGCCATGCCCCATCTCGTGCGCCATCTCCTCGTGAGAGGTCGGCACCTTTGCGCCATGCGCAGCGTGACCGGCATGGCCCTCATGACCGGTATGAACCTTGTGGTCCATTTTGCAGATGTGCTCGGGAAGCTGCTCTCCGGCGCAGTGAAAACCGCACTTCTCAATCGTGCCGCGTAGGGTTTTCTCATCAACCACCGCTTCATCATATTGCACCGTTACGCTGGCCGAGGCAGGGTTTGCTTCGGCGCGGTGGACACCGATGAGCGCCATCAAATGGCGTTCAACCCCGAGATGATCGAGTTCCTCGAACAGCCCGCGGAGCTCAAGGGTCAAAGTTTTCATGGTTGGCTCCTGTCGAAAATTTCGCGCAGTCTCAAAAGATCGTCAGAATAATAGACGCCGCTCGGCGACGGCTGTTACATGCAAGGATGAAAACAGCGGCGGATTTTTGCGATTGGCGCGCCGCAACAGCCGGTAACATCGGCTGATGGCGCGCGTCAGTCGTTCACGGGATACAATGCAGTAAGGGCTCTCAAGCCATTGACGAAGCTAGCCATAAAATGCGGAATGCGGAGCCGAACAATGACACGCCAGGCCGACACAAGTGAACGACCCCACAAACCCTTTGCCCTCGTTCTCAGTGGCGGCGGTGCACGGGGGTTATCGCATGCGGGAGTTCTCAAAGCCCTGGTTGCCAGAGGATACATCCCGAGCGCCATCGTCGGTGTGTCGATGGGGGCGGTTGTTGCCGCGACATATGCCTTAAATGACAACTGGTACGACGAACTTGTTCAGATGGACACCAGCGGATTTCCGGCAACACCCGACTTTCGACTGCCAGGTCTGATTGCGAGACTGAGGGGCCTCCGGATTGCGCTTCTTGCCGCGCGGGACATGTATTTCGGCTGGGGCGTTGGAGCACGCACCGAAGCCTGGGGCCGCGATGTCTTGACCGATCTGACCAAGGGTAAGAACCTGCAGGACGGTCGGATTCCGATTTTTGTTTGTGCGACCGACATTCTGTCGGGTCGACGCGTGGTATTTGACGAGGGGCGAGCGACGGATTGCGTTTATTCGAGCGCTGCATTGGCCGGAATTTTACCGCCCCTTGTGCATGGGGATCACATACTCATGGATGGGGCCTACGCGGACATCGCGCCTGTCGATGTGGCAAGAGCCGCCGGCGTCGAAGCTGTAATCGCCGTCGATCCCAGCCAGCGCGAAAACACCACCGGTCCAAAAAACGGTTTGCAGGCGATGATGCGCTCCATCGAAGTCTGCCAGTACGAACACGCAAGGCTGCGTTTCGCACAGGCCGACCTTGTTATTCGGCCCGCATTCACCCAAACAATCGGCACACTTGAATTCCGGTTGAAGCGTCACTGCATTGCTGCAGGGGCCGTGGCCACCCGACGCGCAAATGATGAAATCAAGAAGCTGCTCGATTCTGAAGTCAAAGTCCAACCGGCCGAAATGTAAGGTGCTCGAGCATCTTACTTGGTTATGCACACTACCCGCCACGTTCAAGTCCTTCAGTCTGTCTCCTTGCCTTGATTGCCACAGCGGCAGCCCGGCACCGCGTTAGGGTCATTCACGTCCGCGTGCTCGAATGTGCCGAGCCCCAAGACCAGCAGAATTGCGATTTCGCGTCTGGTCTTCTCTTGCAGCTCTTTGGCCTCCGCCCTCGAAATCCCTAGCGCGTCGGCAGCTTTGGAGAGCTCAAGTCCTTCCAGATCGACCATGCGAAACAAGTCCCGGCGCAAGGTCTTTTCAGGTGCCTCCAGATCAGACAAGCACGCGCAGAACAGCGCATCGATCAATCTTTGAATTTCTGCCCCATACTTGGTCTCGTCGACCGCCAGTTGGGAGCACCCCGGTTCCTTGCTGGCCACTTTTCTGCTCTCCCCATCGACACAGGTTGCGCTGCGTGTAGACAGGTGACGCTCGCAGGGCCAAAAGTATTACATTAGATGGATCGAAAGTTCGTCGCCGCAGCAATCACCGAGATTTGTGATTTCGGGAGTGGACGAACAGCGATGCGGCGGGCAGGAGCAATCGTCGAAGCCGTTTTCACAGCAGCAACCGCACTGCTTGAGAAGGCTGTCACAAAGTGCAGCGCGCGCCCGTTTACATGGACACGGCGTTTGATCCGTCCCTAACAACTCAACGGCTATACCAAAGAACCCAGACGCAGGTTCATCCGTCAGACACTCACGCCAAACAACCAGCCGACTGCGGCCGTCACGGCCATCGCGAATACGCCCCACCCGACGACGCGCATTATCGCGGGCGGCATCGGCGCGGCCCCGGCTTTGGCCCCAAGCGCGCCGAGGATCGCTAGGGCTACCACGGTGACCAACAGTACCGTCGGAGTAATCGCCGAAACTGGCGCAAGGTATGCGGCAAGTACCGGAATGGCCGCGGCGACGCTGAAAGTCGCGCCCGATGCCATTGCGGCCTGCAGCGGATTGGCTGCATGCACCTCCGAGAGACCCAATTCATCCCGGATATGGGCGTCCAGAGCATCGTTCTCGGTCAGTTCCCGGGCGACGGCCAGCGCCGTTTTCTCGCTGAGGCCACGCTCCTGATAGATCGCGGCGAGTTCTTCGAGTTCGGCTTCCGGGGTTTCCTTGAGTGCGCGATTTTCGCGTTCTATATCCGCCCGTTCGGTGTCAGACTGTGACGACACCGAAACGTATTCGCCAGCCGCCATCGCCATCGACATCGCACCGGCCGCCAGACCGGCAACCCCCGCGATCAGAACTGCCCTCGGACTGGGGTCTGCGGCGGCAACGCCGACGACGAGCGACGAGCGACGAAACGGAAACGATCCCGTCATTTGCGCCCAGAACCGCAGCGCGCAACCAGCCACTGCGGGTAACATAATGGGGATCGTCGGGATGCGCGCTTGGATTGGTCATGGCTTCTCTTTACACAAATTGCGGTCAGATGACGGATCCGTGATGACTTCGCTTTCCGGGCCGTATTCGGTGCCAGTGCGCAAGCGTTCGTTGCCGGCGATCAACTCGTCGACAAAGAGGCTAATGAATTGCGCGCGCCCGTCTGATTGTGATTTGGCGTAGATACTGGTCGCTTGGGCCCGCACTGTCCCCGATGCGGTGTTTCGGACCCGTGCAATCGCGTCATTGTCCAACCCTTTCAAGATCATGATGGCAACGTCCTTTTCCGCTCTGGTCAGGTTCCACTTGTCGAAGAATTCCTCGACGATCGTCGCCATGTGCCCATGAGCAATATCGATGCCGGTCTGCATGTCCGACATCCGGGACAGCAATCTGCGCAATTCGATCATCAGGAAGACTACGCCGGCAATCAGGGCAACAGCGGCGATCGACTCAAGGAGCAAGTGTGGATTGTCCAGATGCCCGTCGTCCCGAAAATCAAAAAG
>CAYMMT010000228.1:0-4130 GCA_964391555.1 uncultured Rhodobacterales bacterium | reverse complement strand
GATGAAACCGCGGGCCGGACAGGGCAGACGAGGCGCCGCGGCGCTCGGGCCGGGGGACGGAGGGTCCGGCAACCAAGCCGTCTGTGCGGCGACGCTACCCGGCTTCCGATTCAGGATTGTGACGGTCAGGCGGTCGCTTCGGCCACGATCGCCGCCACGTCGAGCCGGGCGTTGACCATCTTCAGCTCTCCATTCGGGTCCCTTGGCCAGTCGGCCTCGGGCCTGTCGCAGTATAGCTCGATGCCGTTGCTATCGGGATCCCGCAGGTAGACCGCCTCGCTGACCCCGTGGTCGGCGGCGCCGTCGAGTGGCACGCCCGCCTCCTGCACGGACCGGATCGCGGCACCAAGCGCGGGTCGGTCGGGGTAGAGCAGCGCTACGTGGTAGAGCCCGGTGTGACCCATGGGCGCTGGCGTGCCGCCCGCGCTTTCCCACGTGTTGAGGCCGATGTGATGATGGTAGCCGCCTGCGGAGAGAAACGCGGCCTGGTGCCCGTAGCGTTGCATCACGGAGAGGCCCAAAACGCCTTCGTAGAAGGCGATGGCGCGATCCAGGTTGGCGACTTTCAAGTGGACATGACCGATCGTGGTCTGAGGTGAAGCGGTGTAGGTCATTGCTCGTATCCTTTCTCAGAGTCAGGTGGGCGGTCCCCGACTGAAAATCCAGCCGGATCACCGCACAGACTCTGCGCGCCGCAACACCGGTCCCGGGGGTGCGAAACCTTCTGGTCAGCATGGCTGCTGGTCTTCGGATGGCTGGCCCGAGCCGACGCGGCGCTGGCAACTGGCCAACGGACTTCCTGGACCCCCACGCATCAGCGCCACCAGCGCGCTATCCCCAACGGGCCGGTACACCGTCAGGGCCTTTGTTCTTGCTCAAGATGCGGATGTAGTTCTTCATCGAATGATCACCGCCCCAATTGACGCTCTCCGGTTCGAGGAAGCGGGCATCTCCGAGATGATGGAACCCCGGCGTCAGCGAACAAACCACATCGTCCACCCGGCAGATCAGGAGACATTTGTCGGCGTGGGCGACCGGTCCACCGGTCGATTTCGGTCGGGGTGCGGCGAAGCCGATGGCGTGGCGGTTCCAGCTCTTGGAGAGGATCTGGGCGGCCGCGGCGCCCAGTGAATGACCGATGATGAGTTTTGGTTTGCGAGAGCCGACCCAATCGAACACGGCCTTCGAATATTTCAGAAACCCCTGATGCCAGACGGTTCCCGACGCCCCGCGCTCCGTCGATTTCGCCGACAGCCGGTATTTCTTTCCGCCGACGTTGAAGACCCGCAGGTTGAAATGGGCATAATCGAGCAGCGAGTTGGAACCGGGCAGCAGAAGCGTGCCATCCGAACACAAATGCGCCTGCACACCCCCTTGGTCGAGACTGTCCGTAATCTGTGGCGAGGTAATCAGATGTGGTTTGTAGCTGGCTTGCGCCAGCTTTGCGGCGTCCATGATGCTGCGCGCCATCGGTCCATCCTCCCAGTGTTCCTTTGGGTCAGGATGGGGGCGCCCATTGGAGCTGTCCAGTCAGGTTTTCCGGGCCAGTTCGCCGAAGGGTCACTGGATGATGTCGATCGGCCAGGGCGCCAAGATCATTGCGGGCCGCTGAGATCCGGCACGAAGATCGTCTCGTAGTAATTGCGGCTCGACACAACCGATTGCGTCGTGGTCGCACAGGCCGACAACAAGAAGACGCAGCCAAGGGCTGCGATAGCGAAGCGTGACATGGGACTGCTCGTCAACTGCTCTATGGGACGGTCCATTTTGGACTCGTTGCGCGGATTCTAACCTCAACACCGCTTGCATAGAAGTTCATTCGGCATCGCCCGTCCGCGAGAGTGTTTGAAATGGCACATCGAACCTGGCCCGACTACCTGAGCCTTCGTGCCGTACACTCTTGGGACACCGGTCATTGATAGACCTGATCCTCACCCGGAAAGCTGCGATCCGAAACCTCTTCGGCATAGGTTTTTACCGCCTCTTCGATCATCGGGCCAAGCTTGCCGTAAACCTTCACGAATTTCGGGGTCCACGGGCTGAGGCCCAGCATGTCCTCGAGGACAAGGATCTGCCCGTCGCAATTGGCCGAGGCGCCGATGCCGATGGTGGGGATATCGACTGCCTCGGTTATCCGGTCGGCCAACTCCTCCACAACGCCTTCGACGACCACGGCAAAGGCGCCGGCGTCGGCCACGGCTTTCGCGTCATCGATATGAACGGCCCAAGCGGCTTCATCCCGTCCCTGCACCTTGAACCCGCCCATCGTGTTGACGGACTGCGGCGTCAGGCCGATGTGCGCCATTACGGGAATACCGCGCTCCACCAGAAAGCGGATGGTTTCGGCCATGCGCTTGCCGCCTTCGAGCTTCACCGCCTGGCATTGCGTCTCCTTGATGATCTTTGCGGCATTGCGGAAGGCGACGTTGGGGCTTTCTTCATAGCTGCCAAAGGGCATATCCACCACGATCAGAGCGCGCCTGGTCCCCCGCACGACGGCTTTGCCGTGCATGATCATCAGGTCAAGCGGCACGCCCACGGTCGATTCCATGCCGTGCATCACCATCCCGAGGCTGTCCCCCACGAGGATGAAATCCGCGTACTTGTCCACGATCGCGGCGGTATGCGCGTGGTAAGACGTCAGTGATACGATCGGATCGCCGCCCTTGCGATTGCGCAACTGTGGCACGGTGATACGGCGAATGACCTCGGTTTGCTTGCTCATCTCATGGGGCTCCCTTTGGGCCGATTTCGCGTTGATCAAGAAGAAGGATACCGCCGAATTCCGCCGACACCATCACACCGACAGTCGCATCCAGCGGCCCGGTTGCCGGCCTGAAGGCCTCGGGATCGACGATGTCGAGCCCCTTAAGACAGGCGCGGGGTTCGGAGGCGATCACGGTGCGGATCGCCGTGTCCAGGGCGGCGATGTCGCCGCCAGCCGCGGCGATCCGTTCCGCTTCGGTGAGAGCGGCGTTGAGAACGACCGCGGCTTTTCGATTCTCGGCCGTCAGCCGCGCATTGCGTGAGGACATGGCGAGGCCATCTGCCTCTCGAACGGTGGGCACCCCCACGATCTGCAAGGGAAAATGGAGGTCCCGTACCATCCGGCGGATAACGGCGAGCTGCTGGTAGTCCTTCTCGCCGAAGTAGGCGGCATCCGGTTGCACGATGTTGAAGAGTTTCGCGACCACTGTTGCAACCCCCCGGAAATGACCGGGTCGAACCGCACCGTGAAAGAGCCCGGCAAGATGGGTCGTCTCGACGATGGTCTCGTCGCCTGCCGGATAGATTTCCGCTGCTGTCGGGATAAGCACGGCGTCGACCCCCGCTGCCTCGAACAGCGCCAGATCGGTTTCTTCGGTCCGTGGATAGGTTTCGAGATCCTTGGGATCGCCAAATTGGGTGGGGTTGACGAAGATGGTCGTGACAACCCTGTCGTGGTCGGCGCGCGCCGCTGCCACCAATGCCATGTGCCCCTCGTGTAGCGCGCCCATGGTGGTGACGAGGCCGATGCTCTCTCCCGCCGTCCGGATCGCCGCCACTGCGGTCCGCAAGGTCGCAATTTCCCGGCAAATAAGCATGGTTCGTCGCACCCCTTGAGCCTCGCAGATTGGTCATACCGGCAAGCGGTCGAGCAAGCAATCTGGTCAAATAGCGGCGAAACCTTCGTTGACACGCCCAAGATCTGGGCAAGGTAAACGAAAGGTTATTTGTTATTTATCAAAATGATGAAGGAAAAAATCATCTCGATTCCGTTAACCTTGTCTCAACAACAAGGCTATTCGGAGTTCTCGTAAAATTGTTATTGTCTTTTCATCAGATGCGATGGTGTTCGGGGGCGGGCCGCGGATCTGATCCACGCCGACCAGGACTTTGACCGATGACCCGAAGCAGCCTCACCAGCGCCTATGCCACCCTTGGCGTCACGCAAAGCGACGATTTCGCGACAATCAGGGCGGCCTACCGCCGCCTCGTGAGGTGTCACCATCCTGACGTTTCGGGGGGCGACAGCCGGAAGCTGGTCAGCATCAACGAGGCCTATGACCTCCTGCGGCATCATCAGAGGGCCGGCAATATCGAGCAGGCTCACCGGGCGGGGGCCCGGCGCGCGGCGGCGGCAGCCGCAA
>CAYMMT010000227.1:0-4147 GCA_964391555.1 uncultured Rhodobacterales bacterium | reverse complement strand
CATACCGGCATCTGCGCCGGGACTGTGGTGCCGTGCGGCGGGTTCGAACCTGACGTTTAAGCCATCTCGCGGCTGAAACATCAGATCACGCGGGTTCTCGGAGCACCCGTGGCACCTTGAACTCGACGTTTTCCGTCGCGGTTTCGACCTGCTCGACCTTGACGTCGTAGCGATCCCGAAACGCGTCGATGACTTCGTCAATCAGCACTTCCGGTGCTGAAGCTCCGGCAGTGATGCCAATCGAATGGATCCCCCCAAGGGCGCGCCAGTCGATATCGGCGGCGCGCTGAACAAGCTGCGCATACGGGCAACCAGCCTTCCGACCAACTTCCACCAGGCGTTTCGAATTCGATGAATTCGGCGCCCCGACCACCAGCATTGCATCGGCTTGCGGCGCCATCGCCTTCACCGCCTCCTGACGGTTGGTCGTGGCATAGCAGATGTCTTCCTTGTGGGGGCCAACAATTCCCGGAAACCGGGTTTGCAGGGCGGCCACGATATCTGCGGTATCGTCCACGGAAAGTGTGGTCTGGGTCACGAATGCGAGCTGTTCCGGATCCCGAACCACGACCGATGCGACATCTTCCACCGTTTCGACGAGCAGGACTTCGCCGTCGGGCAACTGGCCCATGGTCCCGACGGTCTCAGGATGCCCGGCGTGGCCGATCATGATCATCTGGAGGCCGTTCTCGGCGTGCCGGGCGGCTTCGATATGGACCTTTGAGACCAACGGACAGGTCGCATCGACAAAGAGCATCTCGCGGCGGGCGGCTTCGGCGGGTACGGCCCTAGGAACCCCGTGGGCGGAAAAGATCACCGGCCGGTCTGTCGGGCATTCATGAAGCTCCTCGACAAAGACCGCGCCCTTGTTGCGCAAGTCGTCGACCACGAACCGGTTGTGTACGATTTCATGGCGCACATAGACCGGAGCGCCCCATTTTTCGAGCGCCATCTCCACGATCTTTATGGCACGGTCTACACCAGCGCAGAATCCGCGCGGGGCGGCGAGGTACAGGGTCAAAGGCGGTTTGGTCATGGAACCAGACTTGGTACGGCGTAGCGGGCTTGTCCAGAGATCACTTCGTCGGGTTGCCCTTCATCGCTTCGGTCACAGCCTCGAGGTGGCTGGCAGAGACGGGAAGTTCCTTTCCATTCGAAAGCGTCACCGCGTGCCGCCGGCCCTGTCTGCTGAGGGCCGTCATATGCCTGCTCGCTGCCCAGTGCGATCTGTGTATCTTTGCCCCGGGCAGGCCGTCGAGTTCGGCAATCGCATCCGACAGACGCATGAGAACCATTTCGGACCCTGAGGAGGTGCTGACTTCCACGTAGTGGTCGTGCATGGACAGGGACAGGATGTCCGGTGCGCCGTCGAATGACAGGCGATTATGGAGGCGTGTCCTTGGCGTGCCGGGCTGCATTTCCGCATCTCTTGGTGTGGGGCGGTATTCGATCACGCCGGCAACGATCCCGATCACCGTCACCTGAGCCCAAAGCAGCGGAAACGCATCCGGTGAAACACCTGTTTCAAAGAAATAGCCTGTCATGAAGATGACAAGCGCCACCGACGGCACTGCAGCGATCATCGCGCCCACCGCCACCTTCGCGACAAACGGCCAAACCCGCAGAAGATCCCCGTGCAAGGCCAGCGTAATCGCAAAGTGCATGAGGCCCCCGATGCCAGCCATCAGCAATGACCAGAAGATGATCCGGGGCCAGAACGTCAGGATTTCGTAGGTGCCAAACGGACCCAGAATCGAAAACCCAGCGACGAGAGCGACAAAGACGAACAGCTTGCGGTCGGTCACAAAATCGGCTGCGGTTTCACGTTTCGCCAAATTGCCATTCCCGATCTTTCGCGAATAACAACGCAAATACACGAATAAGTCGTTGATTGCGTTGAGCTTCCCGAACGTTGTGTCGTCAGCGATAACCAGTCGTTTTGGCGGGATCAAGTCTTATGAGTAAGGGGCTCTTGTATTGAGCAACGGTCAGGGGAAGGTGTTTTGGTCCTGCATTGCCGCGGGAGGTGCGTCCGGCATAGCAAGTTCGGTGGTCCCCTCTCGCGGTAGGTTGCGGCGCATTGGCACGCGCCTTCTGCCCGCCGCGTTGAGCACGGCGGTTGCCGCGATGGGTAGCAGCGTTCTCGCCTCACCTATCGGATACGAGATCTCGTTCGACGCCGCGAACCTCCGTCTTTCCGGCGATTCGGTCGCAACTGCTGCAAACGATATCAATGCGTGGGATGGGTTTGGCCTCACGGCGCCCGACCGCATCACATTTTCGTTCGAGATCAGCCAGGACCCGTCGGACACGCAACTCGGCACGGTGGTCGAAAACGGCATGCTCACGGCGACGACCCGCAAGCTCGAGTTTTCGAACATGCAAATCCTATTTGATGGTGTGGCCGTCGCCACGGATTCGGATCCGTCCAAGATCAACAACAGTCTGCAGGTCCAGGACGCCACGGCGCAGGCCACCAATCGGTCGGATTTCGTCGGCATCTTCTATCATTCCGACGTCGGTATCGGCTCCGGTACCTTTGACTGGGCCGCGATCTACTTCGGTCTGCCAACAGACGATTGGCTGAATGACGATTTGCCCCCCCATGCGTCTCAGCTCTCTGTGGTTCCGGTTTCCTTCGGAGCACGGTTCTACGATGAAAGCGGGATGCTCCTGACGATGTCGGCCGCCTACCCGAGCGCGCCGCCATTGGTCTCCGAGATCGCACCTTCCCCGGTCCCGCTTCCGGCTGGTTTGGCGTTGCTATTGACCGGGCTGGGCGGCCTTGCGGTGTGGGGGAGAGAGTCCCGGACGGGCTCCGCATGACGAAATTGCGTTCAAGTCCACGTCATTTGCCTCTGCTCGCGGGGATTGCCGGGGCGGACAGTGCGACGACCGCCATGACCAACATGGAGCAAGACAAATGATGAAGATGAACTGGCTGGCCCGTCTGGCCTTTTTGCTGACCACAATGCTCCCGACGCTTGGCCAAGCGACGACGGTCGATTTCATGCCGACCACCCCCGGGACGACGACGCAAAACGGGAACCTCGGCACCTACTACGCCACAAACCCGGGTCTGTTGTTCACCGTGGGGGACCCGGCCGGTTCGGTCGAGATCGACAAGATCGGGGTCAATGTCGGACAGTCGGTTCGACCGACCGACACGCTCCGCATGGGACTTCACCGCGTCGCGTCCGGCGGCATCACGCATACTCTATCGGTGCAGTACCTCACACTTGCACAAGGGGATATCGGCTGGAAGATGTTCGACCTCGGTGGTCTGATCCTTCCGCACTCGCTGGTTGGGACAGAGCGGACGAATTACCTCCTTGAGTTTTCCGTGTTGTCAGGCGGGCCAACGCAAGGTTTGCAGTATTTTCAGGCCAATTCTTCGAACCCGGCATTCTGGGATCAGGATGGGTTCAACTTCATTTACGGGATGCAAGGCCTGATCCTGTCACGCGCGGTGCCTGGGGTCAGGTTCGAATTGGCCATGGACGACGTCCCTTCCCAGGTGCCGCTTCCCGCCAGCGGGCTTTTCCTGATCCTGGCCGTCGGTGCACTGCGCGTCTGTCGCCGCGACGGGCCGGTTGCGCGCTTGTGAGGTCCAGATCCCGCAAGGCCCGATCCCGCGTACCGTGACATGACGGGTCGGGACCGCGTCGATCCCAACCAGCAAGGCCCCGATGCCGAGGTGGGAGCGAAACCAAAAAAGGGCGCCCGAACGCGCCCTTCCCGTCTCACTCTGTCATGTGTGTCAGTCCGCGGTTGAGGCCGGGGCCGCTGCGGTCGACCGTGCCGGTGCCGGTTCGTCGTCTTCCAGACGCGGCTCCCGAGGGGGACGGCCCACGACTTCGCGCAGCTCGTCCAGCTCAATGAAGTTGTCTGCCTGCCGGCGCAGTTCGTCTGCAATCATCGGCGGTTGGCTGCGGATCGTCGAGACGACCGACACACGTACGCCCTTGCGCTGCAGCGCTTCGACCAGCGGACGGAAATCGCCGTCGCCGGAGAAGAGCACGATGTGATCGACATGGGCGGCAATTTCCATGGCATCGACGGTCAGTTCGATGTCCATGTTGCCCTTCACCTTCCGGCGACCCTGGCTGTCGGTGTATTCCTTGGCGGGCTTCGTCACCATGGAGAA
>CAYMMT010000226.1:0-4156 GCA_964391555.1 uncultured Rhodobacterales bacterium | reverse complement strand
GTCATTTCGGCCAGCGCGGATGTGGACAGGACCACGGTCAGGGCCGCGGCGGTTGCAAAACGGAACATGGGGGTCTCCTGATTTATCTCGTTAGTCTGAAAAGGGTTCAGACTGGGACAGGAGGACCTCTCGCCAGCGGCACTGTCGCCAAGACCAGATGCGCAACGGATCGACCCGCCGACGGCACCATGCATTCGACGACAACGTGCCCTGGGTCGACGATGTGAGGCGCAGCATGCGACGCCAGAACCGCAGGGGTGCAGTCCGGGCACCCATGGACGAGCCCAGTCGGACGACCCTCGGCATCCACCGTGACTGATACGCCGCCCGTACAGTTCATCACCGCACCCACAGACGCCGGACCGTCCATGGCCACGGCCATGGATTGACCCAGCGCGAAGACGGCGACGGCCAGTACCGTTGAGATCAGGTGCACCATGGCAGGGGGTCTAATATCCCCCTCGGGAAAGCGACAAGCGGCAGTTTGCCTCGCCGCACACGCGGCCAAAAAGAAACGGCCCGGGGGCCGATGCACCCGGGCCGTTCTCGTGAAGTCGATTGACGGGCGTCCGTCAGGCCGCCTGCGCCTTCGCGATCTCTTTCTTGACCTTCAGCGCGGCGGGCGACAGTTCATCGTCCTTTGCCTTGGCGAGGTAGGCATCGAGCCCCCCACGGTGGTCCACGCTGCGCAGCGCCGCCGAGGAGATGCGGAATTTGAACGCGCGGCCCAGAACGTCCGACTGAAGCGTCACGTCCTGAAGATTGGGCAGAAAGCGCCGCTTTGTCTTGTTGTTGGCATGGCTGACGTTGTTGCCAGTCATCGGGCCTTTACCGGTCAGTTCGCAGCGGCGGGACATCGGCGTTTCCTTCGTCTCTTGCGTCTCGTTTGCGTCAGCGGGCGTATCCGCGACGCGGTTTTCGGGTCGATCCGCGGGGGGCGCTGTCGTACCGCCCAACGGACAAGGCCCCGCGCCCGGCGCGAGGCCTGTAATCAGGCTGCTGGCTTTAGGCCCGAATCCCCCGTCCGTCAAGCCGTGGCCGCCAGCTTTTCCGCCATTTCCCGGGCCGAAGCGGCAAGCGCCGGACGACGGTCGCCCGCACGCTTCGACAAACCGTCCCAATAGATGGGCGCCTCGCGACGGTGCCGGCGGTGCATCGCGACGATCTCGGTGGCGCGCGGCGTGTCCGACAATGCCTCCCGTTGCACGATCCAGGCCTTGCCCGCCTGTCGAAGCGCCCGGGTGGCGGGATGACCTCCAAACGGAACGCGGGCAAGGGTCAGGCCCGGAAACGCCTCTTGGATCAAGCCGGCGTGGGCCATGTCGAGCCGTTTGAACGGATCGACGACGATGATCCCGGCGAGATCGGCCATCCCTCGGGAGCCAAGCGCCCCCAGGTCCGGGTCAAACCCCTTTACCTCGGCCTTGTACCGGGTCTCCCACGGCACGATTGCCGGGTCGAGCGTGGCCTGCGGGCTGACCGCGACGACGCCTTGCAGGCCGAGTGCCTTGGCGAACCGCAGGGCACCGTAGCCGCCCATGGAATACCCCAGAGCCTGAACCCGCCCGTATCGCGCGGCCGCCCCGCGCAGGGCGTCTTCGAGCGCTTCGGTATCCGCGTTGATGAACCAGTCATTGGCCGCCGAGCGGACTACAAGCTGATCAAACCCGGCGGTCGCAAAGCGGTTCGACGGCGACAGGGGTCGAAATCCGCTCCGCCCCGGCGTGCGGAAGTCAAACGTCACCAGAAGCCTCCCGTGGCCTCGCTGGAAGAGATCGGCCCTGAGGTTCTTGCCGGCAAAGAGACCTGCGGCCTCCTCTGTCACGACGCCTCCCCGATCGTTGCCAGGATTTCAGCCGCCGCGGCCCCGGGGCGTGTGTGGCCCTCGGCCACCGCATCCTCGGCCGCGGCCATCCGCGCCGCCAGATCGGGGTCCCGGGTGAGCCGCGCGAGCAATCCCTGCCGCACTTCCTCCCGAAACCAGAACCGCGCCTGATCCTTGCGTCGATCCGCCCAGACGCCCGACCCCTTTCGCCACTCGGACAGGTCCGTCATGGCAGCCCAGGCCTCCTCCAGACCGTCACCGGTCAGGGCCGACACCGTCAGCGCCCTTGGATATCCATCAGGATCCTGTGACCGCTTTCGAAGCAACCGGAGCGCACCCGCGTAGTCGGCGCAGGTCCGCATCGCCGGGCCTTTCAACGCGCCATCAGCCTTGTTGACGAGGATCAGGTCCGCCACCTCCATGATCCCGCGTTTCACCCCCTGCAATTCGTCGCCGCCCGCCGGCGCCAGAAGCAGGAGGAACAGGTCCGACATGTCCGCCACCTGCGTTTCGGACTGGCCCACGCCCACGGTTTCGATCAGCACCACGTCGAAACCTGCCGCCTCGCAGAGCGACACCGCCTCCCGCGTGCGCCTTGCCACACCGCCAAGCTGGGACTGCGCGGGCGAGGGCCGAATGAAGGCGGCGCGGTCGCGGCTGAGTTCCTCCATCCGCGTCTTGTCCCCGAGGATCGACCCACCCGACCGCGCGGAAGACGGGTCCACCGCAAGGACCGCCACGCGCTTCCCCTGCCCTGTCAGGTACAGACCAAACGCCTCGATAAAGCTCGACTTTCCGACGCCGGGCGTCCCGGACAGCCCGATGCGCAGCGCCTCGCGCCCCGGAGGCAGGGCCGCCAGCATCTCCTGCGCCAGCGCCCGGTGATCAGCCCGCCCGCTTTCGACAAGCGTGATCGCCCGGGCCAGTGCCCGGCGATCGCCCGCCGAAACGGCCTCTGCAAGCTCTTGCGGTGTCATGACCGCCTTTCTCACCACCCCACCCGGCACTGTCCAGACCACATGCCGCTTTCTTTGGCTCAAAATATCCCCGCCGGAGGCTCCCCGGCCCTTCCGCCCGTGGCGCCGCCGGGGCAGAGCCGGCAGTCCAGCCCCGACGCAGGCGAATTCCGACCGGGAATTCGTCCCCGGCGACGACGCAGTCGGCGCAATTCCCCCCCTTTTCCCCGACCCGCCTCCATGACACTGTCCGCCGGACAAGAGGACTGGCGCATGCCCATCACAACCTGCATCTTCGATGCCTATGGCACACTTTTCGATGTTGCCGCCGCCGCCCGCGAACTCGCCCGCACAGAGGCCGCGCTGGCCGACACCTGGCCGAGGCTCGCCGCGGACTGGCGAACCAGACAATTGTCCTACACCTGGCTCCGGGCCACCGCCGATCAGCATCTGGATTTCTGGCGCGTCACCGGTGACGCGCTCGACTGGGCGCTTGAGGCGCAGTCCCTCCCGGAGGCGCTGCGGGCTCCGCTGATGAACCTTTACTGGACCCTGGGCGCCTATCCCGAGGTTCCCCAAATGCTCACCGACCTCAAGGCCCGGGGGCTCGCGACCGGCATCCTGTCCAACGGCACCCCCGAAATGCTCGACGGCGCCGTGGACCACGCGGGCATCGGCAATTACCTCGATGCCGTCCTGTCAGTTGAAACCATCGGTATCTTCAAACCGCACCCCCGCGTGTACGACCTCGTAGGACAGCAATTCGGCTGTGCACCGGATCAGGTCCTGTTCGTCTCGTCCAATGGCTGGGACGCCGCTGCGGCGTCGGCCTACGGGTTCACGACGCTTTGGGTCAATCGCGCGGGCGAGCCACGCGAGCGGCTCTGGGGCGCACCAGACCACGAGGCCCGGGACCTGACGCAGGTGGGGGCCCTGATCTGATGCCGCACTTTGCTGCCGCTGACGGCACCAACCTTTATTACGACGTGTCGGGGGACGGTCCCGCGGTCCTTGCGCTGGCCGGGCTGACCCGGAACTCGCGGGACTTCGACCATGTGGCGCCGCACCTGCCCTGCCGCCTGATCCGCATGGACTACCGGGGCCGCGGCAAATCCGACCGCGCGGATCCGGCCAGCTACACGATCCCGCAGGAGGCGCAGGATGCGCTGGCGCTCATGGATCATCTGGGACTTGAGAAAACAGCGATTCTCGGAACCTCGCGCGGGGGCCTGATCGCGATGGGTCTCGCCGCCACGGCCAAGGATCGGCTGACCGGCGTGGCCCTCAACGACATCGGCCCCGAGATCGCGCAGGCCGGGCTCGACGTCATCATGGGATACATCGGGCGAAACCCGGTCCAGAAAACGTGGGAGGA
>CAYMMT010000225.1:0-4159 GCA_964391555.1 uncultured Rhodobacterales bacterium | reverse complement strand
GATGCGGTTTCGGACCGTGCCGATGCGGGCGATGTTGAACAGGTCCCGACGGACGGGGCAGAGACCGTGGCCACCACGGTGGCCCCGATCGAGGATGCCACGCAACCGGAACCGACCGTCGCCGATGCGACCGACGGCGACGCCGCGACCGTGACGACTGATGCCGGTGAAACGGCGGCGGACGCAGCACAGGTCGCCGTCGTGGAGCCCGACTCAACGCCCGAAGTGTCGGCAGATGACACGGCGCCAGCTGACGCGACGCTCACAGCCGAGGTCGCCGCCCCGCCCGCGGTCACGGTTCAGCCGGCCGAGATCGCGGACGCTCCGGCGCCCGAAGCCGGGCCCGATATCATCGCGGCGGCTCCCGCGCCTCCGGCGCCGCCGCGCGCCCCCGCGATCCTGTCCGCCGGTGCCGATGGCGTCACACTCGTTCAACCCGGCGGCAGCGGCGCGGCGCCCGAGGTGATGTCCAATGTCTCCATCGACACCATCACCTACGACCCCGACGGTGATGTCGTGCTGTCGGGACGTAGCACCGGAGAGGGGTTTGTTCTGGTCTACCTGAACAATCGCCCGGTCACGACGGCACGCATTCCCGAAGACGGGACGTGGCGCACCGACCTGCCCGATGTCGACACCGGTACCTACACGCTTCGCGTGGACGAGCTGGCCGGCGACGGCACTGTCGTCAGCCGCGTGGAGACACCGTTTCGCCGCGAAGAGCCCGAAACAATCGCGGAGGTTCTTGCCGACGAGACCTCGGCCGAGGATTTCACCGTCGCCTCCCGCACCGTGCAGCCGGGCAATACCCTCTGGGCCATCAGCCGCGAACGTTATGGCGACGGTATTCTGTATGTGGAAGTCTATGAGGCCAATCGCGATCTCATTCGCGACCCCGACCTGATCTACCCGGGTCAGGTGTTTCGCCTTCCGGAACTGGAGCTTGAGGACAGCGAATAGGCGTTATGCGCTGGTATTCCCCGGCGCCGACCCCTAGCTAGGGTCCATGCGCGGACTGACAAAAACCTCTGCCAATCTCGAAGGCACCCAGGCCTCCGGGTGGCGCGTGATCGCAAAGGTCGCGCCGTACCTCTGGCCGGCCGACCCGACCCTCAAATGGGTCAGGTACCGGGTCGTCGCCGCCATGGCCGTCCTGTTCCTGTCCAAGGTTATCGCGGCCGGCACGCCGATCCTCTACAAATACGCGGTGGACTCCCTGTCGGGCGAAGGCGAGGCCGCCGTGTTGGCCATCGGAGCCGTGGGCCTGACCCTCGCCTACGGCATGGCGCGGCTGATGAACGTCGGCTTTCAACAGCTCCGAGACGTGATATTCGCCAAGGTCGGGCAGCGCGCCCTGCGGCAACTGGCGCTGGAGACATTCACTCATATCCACCGCCTGTCCATGCGCTATCACATCACGCGCAAGACGGGTGGCCTGTCGCGGATCATCGAGCGCGGGGTGAAGGGGGTCGAGTTCCTCTTGCGGTTCCTGCTGTTTTCCATCGGTCCGCTCCTGCTCGAACTGCTGATGATCGCGGTCGTGCTCTTTGTCCTCTTCGACGCATGGTATCTGGCCGTCGTCATGGTCACCATCGCGCTCTATATCTGGTTCACGTTCAAGGTCACCGAGTGGCGCGTGAAGATCCGCAAGGAGATGAACGACCAGGACACCGATGCGAACCAGAAGGCCATCGACAGCCTGCTGAACTTCGAAACGGTGAAGTATTTCGGCGCCGAGGCGCGCGAGGCCAAACGCTATGACGGGGCCATGGCGCGGTATGTCGACGCCGCGCTGCGCACCTCCTATTCGCTTGCCTTCCTGAATTTCGGTCAGTCCGTTCTGATTACCGGGGGCCTCGTCGCGGTGATGGTCATGGCAGCGGTCGGCGTGCAGAACGGCGCGTTGACCGTGGGCGATTTCGTCATGGTCAACGCCTACATGATCCAGATCACCTTGCCGCTCAATTTCCTCGGCACCGTCTACCGCGAGATACGGCAGGCGCTGATCGACATGGGCGAAATGTTCGGCCTGCTCGAACAACCCGCCGAGGTGGCCGACAAACCGGGCGCAAAACCAATCGTCGTAACGGGCGGGGAGGTTGCCTTCCGCAATGTCGTCTTCGGCTACGAGGCCGAGCGGCCGATCCTCAAGGGTCTCGACGTCACCGCCAAGGCGGGAGAGACCATCGCCTTCGTCGGTTCTTCGGGGGCGGGCAAGTCCACCATCGGTCGGCTCCTTTTCCGCTTCTATGACGTCGGTGGGGGAGCGGTGGAAATCGACGGGCAGGACGTCCGGGATGTCACGCAGGAAAGCCTGCACCAGGTGATCGGCGTCGTGCCGCAGGACACGGTGCTCTTCAACGACTCGATCTACTACAACATCGCCTACGGCAAGGACGTGTCCACCCGTGAAGAGGTCGAGGCCGCCGCCAAGGCCGCGCGTATCCATGACTTCATCATGGATCTGCCCAACGGATACGAAACCGAGGTTGGAGAACGAGGCCTGAAGCTGTCAGGCGGTGAGAAACAGCGCGTGGGCATCGCCCGGACGCTGCTGAAGGACCCGCCGATCCTGCTCTTGGACGAGGCGACCTCGGCGCTCGATACCGAGACGGAACAGAACATTCAGCGCGAACTCAAGGCCATGGGGCAGGGGCGGACGGTCCTGACCATCGCACACCGGCTTTCGACCGTGGCCGATGCCGACCGGATCGTGGTTCTGGAAGCGGGCGAGGTGGTCGAGGAAGGCACGCACGACGCGCTGCTGGCCCGCGATGGCAGATACGCCCAGCTTTGGGCGCGGCAGGCGGCGGAAGAGGCGGAAGCGGCCTAGGCGCCACCATATTCCGGAGCGAAGGGGGGGGAGCCTTGCCGTGTATTGCGCGCCGCCGACGCGAACTACCGTAACCCCTCAGCCGTCTCACGGACGAATGTCCGGTAGCCCTGCGTCAGGACTTCGATCTCATCGCGGGCAAGCCCGTGCACCTCGGGCAGCCTATGGAACGGCACCGTCGGACAGGCATGGTGCTCGGCGTGGTAGGGCATGTTCCACGCCAGGAACCGCGTGAACGGGTTGGTCAGCGTCGTGCGTGAATTGCGCAGCATGTCTGCGACTTCCGGGCAGCGGTCATGTTCGGCCAGCAGGTAGAGCCGGAGCACCGGAAACCCGAGCGAAAGCGGCACCAGCCAGACCCAGAACAGCCACGGCGCCACGGTCAGCATGGCAAGGATCGCGGCGGCATAGACCGCGATCAACGCGCGCGCCTCCGCCCGGATTCGGGGCGCGGCGCGGGGGCTGATGTAGGGGGACGGCTTGGGGCCGGTGGCGTTTGACCAGAGCAGCAGGAGTTTGTCCCGCCAATACCCAAGCGTCGAGAGGTACCACAGGAATTGCGGCCAGGTCCGGGGACGCGACCCATCGCCGGCCAGTTCGGGGTCGTGCCGGGGGTCGTTGGTGTGCCGGTGGTGGGCCATGTGAAAGGCCCGGAACCAGAGGAACGGCTGGACCAGGATCACGCCCGCGACGTGGCCTGCCACCTCGTTGAGCCAGCCGGTCGCAAAAGGTGTCTTGTGCGTGCATTCATGCTGAAGCGTGAACAGGAACGCCAGCGCGATCCCCAGTGGCCAAAGCGCCAGCCACCAGCCCGCGACACCCGACAGGACCACCGCGCCGAGCCCGACGATGATCCCCAGATGACCTGCCAGATGCCACAGCCCCGCCCGGTCCGACGGCGCGGTCAGCCGGGCGCGGTCGTCTGGTGACAGGCTGGCAAGGATGCGGGTCGCACCCATGGCGTCACTCGGCGGCGCGCAGGGGCGGGGTGGGGTTGACCGGTGCCTCGGTGTCGTCCTGCGGGAGCAGCTCGGCAATCTCTTCCGGCTCGGCCCAGATGATCTCGGGGTGCCGGATACGCCGCGCCTCGCGGTTCAGCGCCCAGTCCCGCGCCGCCCGGCTGCCGCGACCGAACGACAGCCGCGCCAGTGCCCGCGCGATCCAGATGGCATAGGTCGTGACCCAGACCCGAAGCGCCAGCATTGATGGCGTGAAGATCAGCGTCAGCACCGTCGCGATACCAAGGCCGAAGACAACCGCCGTCGCCAGTTGCTTCCACCACAGCGCCGTGGGGCTGTCGATCGAATAGCCGCCGCCGAAGAAATC
>CAYMMT010000224.1:0-4207 GCA_964391555.1 uncultured Rhodobacterales bacterium | reverse complement strand
TCGTGATCCGCCGCTGCCTGCGCGATCGGCGGTACGGTGCGGAAGGCCTCCCACAGGTCGGCGATTTGCTGGTCCGTGAAATTGCCATAGAAGGAATAGGTGAAAACCGGATAATAGGGGTCGCCCGACGGCGAGATACCCTGCCGAACCGCCCTGGCAAAATCCTGAATGGTCCAACGCCCGATCCCGGCCTCCGGATGCGGGGTGATGTTGGGCGGAACAAAGGTCCCAAAGGGCGTATCAAGCGGCGCGCCTCCGGCAAGGGCCGGCGCGCCCGCCTCGAAATCGGTGTGACACGAGACACAACCGCTCGAACGGGCAAGATAGGCCCCGCGCAGCGCGTCGCCGGCGGGAAAGCTTTCGGACACGGGCTCGCCGATGGGCCAGACTCTCAGGGTCGCCAGGCCGGCACCTGCCAAAGCCACACCGGCCAGCGCTGCCACTCGGATCAATCCACGCATGCCCTACCCCTTTCCGTCTCGAAAACGGGCGTGGCATGCCGAACAGGTTCCGCTGATCTTGGCAAAAATCTCGGTGACGCTGAGCTGGTCGGACAGTTGCGGCGCCCGACCTGCGTTCGACATCGCTTCCATGGGCGATGCCGGCGTGGAACTGCCATCGTAGCCCATCAGCGTCGCGATCTGGTTCGCGCGCCGATCTTCCGGGCTGGTGTCGACATCTTCGCTCATGTCGACAGTCCGTTCCTGCGGTTTGGGCGCGCCTTCGGGCCCGAGAGTTGCCGCTTTGGACAACGCGTTGCCATAAGATTGCAGCTCTTCGGCAAGGGCTTCAAACTGCGCCCATTCCGACCAGATTTCCGTCTTGGCATAGGTCACACCCGTCGTACTGCCCTCCGGAAACAGATCCAGCATTGCCGCGCCGCCGTAACGCGCAATCACATAGCCAGCCTCCGAGACTGCCAAGGCATCATAGGGCGCGTCACCCTGGATGTATGGAGCGATATCCCGCATGATATCGCGCATTGCCGTCATGCCTTGCATTCTTTCGAGTGTGACGCCGGTTGCCCCCGCGTGTGCCAGGGCCAGCGTGGCCGTCACCATCGATCCCGCCGCAACGAGTCCCGTTATTCTTTTCATCTGTCTGCCGATCCGCGTGTTGCTCAATGTCCTCTGGATGTCGTGCGGTGTTGAACGACCTTAGTGCGCTGACAATCGCGGCCACGGCTCAAGGGTTGAGCCGCGTTCTCGCGCATTTGCGCAAGCGTTGTTCAACACTCAGGCGGAGAGCTTCGGAGGTGGCGGGTCGATCACGGGCGAGAGAAGGTCAGGAACGTGCGGATCGGATGCCGGTGTCTCTTGCACCCGAAACAGGTATCGAAAGCTGCCTTCGGCCATTGGCACCAGCAAAGCGGAACAAACAACACCGCCGTCGCAATTGGCCAGGGAATGAGAGCTATCTCCCTCATGCCTGGCATCCGCATGGTCTTGCAAAACCGGTGATTGAGGCAACGCCTCGAGCGCGCTGGTGTAGGTCGAGATCAAAAGGCAAATGACCGCGAGCCAGCAGAGCGGCCCGGTCACTTTCGCGGCGGGCGCAAGTCGCCTCGGGGCGGCGCCAAATCGCTGGCCGAAAATCCGTGGCACCATTGCCGTGAAATCTCACCTGTCTATCCGGAACCCGGCGGCGAGGTTTTCGCGCCAGAATTCCATGTGCCCGCTCGTTCAGCCCGTTAGGTGGGCTTTTCTTTCGCCAGCGAAACTACAGCAAAACCGGCACATAACAAGAGACCGATCCATCGCGGCGCCCAGATGTCGCGGCCAAGGCGTCAGAGCGAGTTGAGAACCTGTCCGATCACCCCGGGATTGGCGGGCGGACGAGCGGTCCTTGTCTCGGCCAATCAGACGTCGGCCGACTTCGGATAGAGGATGACCCGCGCTCCAATTTCAACACGTTGATACAGGTCGATGATGTATTCGTTGGTGAGACGCGCACATCCGTTTGAAACCGCGGTCCCAATCGTGCTGGGCGCATCGGTGCCATGTATGCGCAAGTAGGTGTCATGCCCATTGCTATCGTACAGATACAACGCACGGGCACCCAATGGGTTGTTGGGGCCGCCGGGCATTCCATCCGCGAATTGGGCGTACTTTTCCGGCTCGCGCCGGATCATCGCATTGGTCGGTCGCCATCGCGGCCACTCGGCCTTTCGGTTTACCGTAAAGGTTCCGGGCATGTAACGGCGCCTGCGCCCGACGCCGACGCCATAGCGGATTGCCAACCCGTCCGTCAGCATGAAGTAGAGAAAGAAGTCATCCGGCGTGACATGAACTTCGCCGGGCAACCAGTCCGGGCGACGGGTGTTGACCAGCTGCGGCAGGAATTTCTCTGGAAGCGTGTAGGGATGTGCGCGCACAATTCCCGCAGGGAGTACCGCACCCGCTGCCGCGAGCCCGATGAACTCTCGTCTTCCCAATCTCTTGTTTGTCATGTCATTTACCACTGTATTCCGCCGTTTTTCTGATTTTTGGAGGCCATGAACGGTCCGGCCAAAGCAATTATTCGCGAGAACTCCTGTTTGCCGCAAGGTGTTGCATTCCGCCCAGATGCATTTTCTCGGGATTTGGTCGCATTCGCTCCGGTTTCGGCTTTCTGGCCCTGCGTCTTGACGCCTCCGGCCGCAGTTGCGAATGAATTTCAATCGCAATAGTCTGTCCTCGACGCGCGACACGTCACTCGTGCGCCCAAAACCAATCGCGAGGAGACGACGCCGTGCCTTTGTCGAAACGGCAAATTCTTGCTGCACTTGCGGGCCTCGGCCTGTCCGGATCGGCCGCGCGGGCCAGACATTTGAACGTCGGCAGCCAGGAAGGTGGCCATCCCCGACTGGGTGGCAACCAGGTTGTCGGGCGGGTCGATTATGCCGCGAATGGCTTTACCCCGATGGAACTGGCAACCGAGTTCGACTACGGAATGGTGACAACGGACGACGACGGGACACGCCTGCGGGAGTGGACGATTACGGCCTTCAATGCAGAGCTGGAAATCGCGCCCGGCGTGTCCTTTCCTGCCTGGACCTACAATGGGCGCGTTCCCGGGCCCGCGCTTCGCTGCGTCGAAGGTGAAAGGCTGCGCATCACGTTTCTCAATGCCGGCAGCCACCCGCACACGATTCACTTTCACGGTATTCATGCGGCAAGGATGGATGGGGTGCCCGGTGCAGGGCAGATCGATCCGGGCGGGTCGTTCACCTATGAGTTCACGGCCAAGCCATTCGGCTGCCACCTATATCACTGCCACGCCTTCCCGCTTAAGCGGCACATCCACAAAGGGCTCTATGGCGCATTCATCATCGACCCGGACCCGGACCGCCATCCGGACTTCCGCGATGCCGCGCGCAGCCGGCTGGCCGGTACACCGGAAAACGCGCGCTGGCAGGAATTTGTCATGGTCATGAACGGGTTTGATACCAACTTCGACGACGAAAACGAATTCTACGCGGTCAATACATATCCGTTCGCCCATGTTGATGAGCCGCTGCGCATCGAGCGGAGCCGCCCGGTCCGGATATATCTGGTCAACATGACGGAATTCGATCCCGTCAACTCCTTCCACCTTCATGCCAATTTCTTCGACTATTACGACCATGGCACGACGCTGACGCCGACGTTGCGGACCGTTGACACGATCATGCAATGCCAGGCGCAACGCGGGATCCTCGAGATCGATTTCTCGGACCATGAGCCGGGACTGTACATGTTCCATGCGCATCAGACAGAATTTGCAGAGCTTGGATGGACAAGCCAGTTCGAGGTGGTGTGAGCCATGAGGATTGCCTGGCTTTTGTTGCCCGTGTTGGTGATGGCCGCGCTGGTGGCCTTCATCATAGTTGGCAAACCGTTGGAACGGCTGACCCAATCCGCGCCACCGGTCGAAGAAATCGCGCTGGACGCGGTGCGGCTTATGCCCGGCGCGATCGAACTGACCGTCCGGGCCGACGGCTCCATTCCCGTGACAATTGCCCAGGTCCAGGTCGATGGCGCCTATCGCGATTTCACCATCGAACCGTCGGGGCCGATCGGGCGGCTCGGGCGGGCAGCGCTTCATATTCCTTATCCCTGGGTTGACGGGGAGGCGCACCATCTGCTGCTGGTGACCGCAACAGGGGTGACGTTTGAACATACGATCGACGTGGCTCAGAGTGCCTTTTCGTTCAATGGCGCCACTGTGTGGATGTTGGGACTGGTCG
>CAYMMT010000223.1:0-4318 GCA_964391555.1 uncultured Rhodobacterales bacterium | reverse complement strand
GGGCCGACTTCTCGGCGTTCAGGCTGGCCTTCGCGGCCTACCGCGCGCTGCGCCGGGCCGGGCTCAACATCGACATTGTGCCGCCCGACTGCGCGGACTTGTCGTCCTACAAGCTGGTGCTGGCCCCGGGTCTGTTGTCGATTTCGCCCAATCTCCGCAGTGCCCTGGACGTGTTCGAGGGCATCGCCCTGATCGGTCCCCGCTCGGGCCTGCGCACGCCGGATTTCGCGATCCCGACGCCGATGGGACCTGCGCTTGCCGGACTCGACGCGACGGTCGCATTGTCCGAAAGCCTGCCGCCGGGAACCGAGGTTCCCCTCGACAACGGCGGCGCCTTTGTGCACTGGCGCGACGCTCTCGAAGGGACGGCTCCGGTGAGCCTGACCGCAAGCGACGGCAGCCCGGCGATCCTGGGCGGTGGCGCGCTCCGCCTGCTGGGCGGCTGGCCCGATGACGGAACCTGGGACCTGATCCTGGCGCAGATACTTCCCGAGCTGGGCCTGACGCACATGCACCTTGGGGACGGGCTGCGCATCCGCGACACCGACAGCCACCGCTTTGTCTTCAACTACGCGCCGGAGCCCGCGGCGTGGGGCGACATCACCCTGCCGCCGGCCGGCGTTCACTGGGCGCCCCTGGGATGACGCCCTTCGGCACAACCCGCGACGGGCGCGCGGTCCATGCGGTCGAGATCGCAACCGGCGACCTGAGCGTCCGCATCCTGACCTATGGTGCGATCCTCCAGGACGTCCGGCTTGCCGGTGTGGATCACGGCCTGACCCTCGGCTCGGACGCGATGAGCGACTACGAGGGGAGGCTGGCCTACTTCGGGCCGATCATCGGACCGGTGGTGAACCGCCTGACCGGGGCCAAGGCGCCCATCGGCGGGCTCCGCTACCAGTTCGCCGCCAACGCGCCCGGCGGGCATCTGCTGCATTCCGGGCCCGGCGGCACGATCGACCGGATCTGGGATGTCGCGGAGGTCGGCCCGACCCACGCGACCCTGACGGTCACGCTTCCCGACGGGGCCTGCGCCATGCCGGGCAACCGCCGGATCACTGCGCGGTTCGAAGTGGCGGGGACAACCCTGCGCCTCGCGCTCAGCGCGACGACCGACGAGACGACGCTCATGAGCCTCGCCAACCACAGCTACTGGACCCTCGACGGCGGGCCGGGCTGGGCCGGGCATCACCTCCGCGTGGCCGCCGACCGGGTCCTGCCGACCGACGAAAATGCCGCCCCGACGGGGGAAATCGCCGATGTCGCGGGCACCCCGTTCGATTTTCGGGACGGGCGGGAGATCGCGCCGGGCGCGCCGCCGCTCGACCACAATCTCTGCCTGTCCGATCACAACGTCCCGCTGCGCGACGTCCTCTGGTTGACCGGCCGGACCGGCCTGCGGATGACGCTGGCCACGACCGCGCCCGGGGTGCAGATCTACGACCAGCGCGCCCCGAACCGGCCGGGACGCGGGGCCTATGAAGGCTTGGCCATCGAGCCGCAGCACTGGCCCGATGCACCCAACAATCCGCGCTTTCCCTCCATCGAACTGGCCCCGGAAGAGACCTGGACCCAGACGACCGAATGGCGGTTCTTGCGCGCCTGATTACGCGGAGGCTTGCGCGGACCCCGCATGACGGCTAACCCTAGGGACGTGATCGAAGGGAGAACCCCGAATGGGGTGCCGAAGGAGCAACCGCCCCGGAAACTCTCAGGCCCAAGGGACCTTGGTCACCACACGACTCTGGAGAGAGGCGGGGAAACCCGTCCGCCGAAGGGATAGCGATCTCAGGCGAAAGGACAGAGGGGGCATCGACACCGCGGCCTGTCACGGGCCGTCCACGATGCCCGGCGGCCTCCTCACGATGGAATGCCCCGGCCAAAGACCGGAGGGGACATGAGTTCAGAGACGCTGGCCCGCACGCCACTGACCGCGCTGCACGAGGAATTGGGCGCTCGTTTGGTCGAATTCGCGGGATATGCCATGCCCGTGCAGTTCGACGGTGTCATGGCGGAACACAACTGGACCCGGGACAAGGCCGGGCTCTTTGACGTGAGCCACATGGGACAGGTCTGGATCGACGGGCCGGACTGGGAAACCATTGCGCGCGGCTTCGAGGGGCTGGTGCCGCAGAACGTGCTGGGCCTTGCGCCGGGGCGGCAGCGCTACGGGTTCTTCACCAATGACACCGGCGGGATTGAAGACGACCTGATGTTTGCGCGCGACCCCGGCGGGGATCGGCTGTTCGTGGTGGTCAATGCGGCCTGCAAGGCGGCTGATACCGCCCGGATGAAAGCGGCGCTGGAGCCGGAGCTGACGGTGACGCCGGTGGCCGACCGCGCGCTTGTGGCGCTGCAGGGCCCGCTGGCCGAGTCGGCGCTGGCCGTTCGCGCGCCCGCCGTCGCCGGGACCCGGTTCATGGACCTGGCCCATGTCGAGATCGGCGGCCTGGCCTGCCTGATCAGTAGGTCGGGCTATACCGGCGAGGACGGGTTCGAAATCTCGGTTCCCGCCGACGGGGCCGAGGCAATGGTGCGCGACCTGCTTGGCGATGAGCGGGTCCGTCCCATCGGCCTTGGCGCGCGGGATTCGCTGCGGCTGGAGGCCGGGCTCTGCCTCTACGGTCAGGACATGGATGCCGGTCTGAACCCGGTCGAGGCGTCGCTCACATGGGCCATTCAGAAGGTCCGGCGCCGCGGCGGGGACCGCGAAGGCGGTTTCCCCGGGGCAGAGACCATTCTCGCGGCCCTTGACCATGGCGTCGATCGGCACCGCGTGGGCCTGAAACCCGACGGCAAGGCCCCGATGCGGCACGGCGTGGCCCTTTTCGACCAGCCGGAGGGCGGCAACAAGATCGGTGTCGTGACGTCGGGCGGTTTTGGCCCCACGGTCGGCGGACCCGTCGCCATGGGCCTTGTCGCCGACGGTCTCGATGCCACCGGCACACGGCTTTTCGGTGAGGTGCGCGGCAAACGTCTGCCGGTCACCGTCGCCGAGCTTCCCTTCACCCCCCTCAACTTCAAGCGCTAGAGGACACCACATGAAGTTTACCGAAGAACATGAATGGCTCCGCCAGGACGGCAATGTCATCACGGTGGGCATCACCGACCACGCCGCAGAGCAACTGGGTGATATCGTCTTTGTCGAGCTGCCGGACGAAGGCACCGAGGTCACCAAGGACGACGACATCGTGGTGATCGAGAGCGTGAAGGCGGCGTCCGACATCCTCGCCCCGCTTGACGGCGAGATCGTGGAGGTCAACGCGGCCCTGACCGAAAACCCCGGCCTCGTGAACGAGGATCCGCAGGGCAACGGCTGGTTCTTCAAGATGACGGCCACCGACCCCGCCCAGATGGAGGAGTACATGGACGAGGCCGCCTACAAGGAGATGGTGGGGTAACAGCCTCTCCCGATCAGGTTCCGCCGGGCCTTCGGGGCCGGTTCAATTTGCGTTTTCTGCCAAGATGAAGAGGGAAGCCATGGCGTTCACTCCAACCGATTACCTGCCTTACGATTTCGCCAACCGGCGCCACATTGGTCCCTCGCCCAGGGAAATGGCGGCGATGCTGGAGGTGGTCGGGGCCGGATCGCTCGACCAACTCATCGATGAAACGGTGCCGGCGGCGATCCGTCAGTCCGAGCCGCTCGATTTCGGCAAGGCCAAGTCGGAACGCGAATTGCTGCACTACATGCGGCGCGTCGCGGCGAAGAACACGGTGCTGACCTCGCTCATCGGGCAGGGATATCACGGGACCGTGGTGCCGCCGGTGATCCAGCGGAACGTGCTGGAAAACCCGGCCTGGTACACGGCCTACACGCCCTATCAGCCCGAGATCAGCCAGGGTCGGCTGGAAGCGCTGTTGAACTTCCAGACGATGATCTGCGACCTGACCGGGCTCGAGATCGCCAATGCCTCGCTTCTCGACGAGGCGACGGCGGCGGCCGAGGCGATGACCATGGCGCAGCGTGTCGCCAAGTCGAAGGCCACCGGGTTCTTCGTGGACGAGAATTGCCATCCGCAGACCATCGCGGTGGTCCGGACACGGGCGGCGCCGTTGGGGATCGGGGTGACCGTCGGGGCGCCCGAGGATCTGGACCCGGGGGCCGTCTTTGGCGCCCTGTTCCAGTATCCGGGGACCACCGGGCGATTGCGGGATTTCACCCCCCAGATCGAGGCCCTGCACGGGGCGAAGGCCATCGGGATCGTGGCGGCGGACCCGCTTGCCCTGTGCCTGTTGAAGGAACCGGCGGCCATGGGCGCGGATATCGCCGTGGGCTCGGCGCAGCGGTTCGGGGTGCCCATGGGCTATGGCGGGC
>CAYMMT010000222.1:0-4354 GCA_964391555.1 uncultured Rhodobacterales bacterium | reverse complement strand
AATTTTACTCGCTCATAACCCACCAAAGTGGGTCAATTTTGCATGCCGATTCACAGCCTGAATGGGCAACTTAAGGTCAAGGCCCGTATCGCCCGCCTATTTGACGAGGTGAAAGCCGAGTATCATACGATCTTTCGGGAAAACGAGGTCGTCGAACTTAATGACGGCGTTCGCGCCTATATCGTCAGCCAGTTGCAGATGTATTCGCTGCTCGAAAGTGACATCGACGTGAAAGGCCGCGCCTACGAGGAAATCGTCGGCTCAAACCTGCGCGGGGATCGCGGGGAATTCTTCACCCCTCGCAATATCTGCCAAATGGCCGTCGCGATGCTCGATCCCGGCGAGCGGCAAATGATCCTCGATCCAGCGTGTGGCACTGGGGGCTTTCTGATCACGGCCATGAACTACGTGATCGAAAAGATCAGGTCTGCCGAAATCAGCAAGTGGGGCGACGTTGAGCGGGCGGAAACAGCAATCCGTCAGCGCGTGAGCCGCTTCGCGCAGAACTACATCATCGGCATGGACCTGAACCCGAACCTCGCTAAAGCGTCCAAGATGAACATGGTCATGAACAATGACGGTGCGGGCGGTCTGTATCAGTCGAACTCCCTCAAGGCTCCTGCCACATGGGAAGACAACCTTCGGGATCGGCAGATAATGGGTCAAGTCGATCTTCTATTCACTAACCCGCCTTTCGGCTCGAAAATCCCCATCGACGAACCGTCGATCTTGGAGGCATACGACCTCGGGCATACTTAGTCCTATGATGCCGACACCGACAAGTGGACCAAAACTGACGCCGTTCAGAAATCGCAGCCGCCCGAAATCCTGTTCATCGAGTGGTGCATCAAACTGCTGAAACCCGGCTCGGGTCGCTGCGCCATCGTTCTGCCTGACGGTATCCTCGGATCGCCGGGCCTTGGCTATGTGCGCGAATGGATTTTACAGAACACGCGCGTGCTCGCCAGCATCGACCTACACCCCGACACCTTCCAGCCGCACGTCAGCGTGCAGACGAGCGTGCTCGTCCTCGAACGCAAGACGGACGAGCAGATTGCTGTCGAGACGGCAGCGGGTCGCCTGAATGATTACGAGGTCTTCATGGCCGTGGCGAACCACATCGGCCACGACAAACGCGGCAACGTCACCTATGTTCGCGACCGTAAGGGCAACGAGATCGTCGAAGAAGTCGAGGAAACGCTTAAGGAGTATGAGGACGGCAAGCCCGTCTACAAAAAGCAGCGCACGCAGCGCAAAGTCATCGACGACAACACCCTTCAAATAGCACAGGCATTCCGGTCATGGCTCTACGAGCAAGACTAACTCCGCCTCGCGAAACAAAGACGGATTGGCCTTGGCACGAGGTCAAATCGTCCTCCCTTAAGGCGTCACTGCTCTTTGTTGGTGGGCGCCGCATGGAGGCAGAGAATTTCCTTGCGCGAGGCTATGGCACTCGAGTGGCTTTGGAGTCCAAACCCGAATGCTGGGCAAAACTCGAACAGTTTTCTCGAATTTGGCAGCCAACACGCCTAAAGGGCACTTTGGTCTCGCCCGATGATGGAAGACCATACTTGTCGGCTACTCAGGTCTTTGACGTGCGTCCCGCCTCCCGCAGATTCCTGTCTGTCGATAAAATTTCCGACCCTGCTGCTCTGGAAGTAAAGGGCGGACAAATCCTTATGACAAGATCAGGAACGGTGGGCCGCGCGACTATCGCAACCAATGCTCATTCGGGCCATATCATCTCTGACGACCTTCTTAGGGTGAATGCTAAAGAAGCCTCTTGGTGGGGATGGATTTACGCCTACTTGAGAGCGCCAACGGCCCGCGCGATGATGAAGGCGGCTCAATACGGACATATCATCAAACATCTCGAAACCCATCACCTCGAAGCGCTACCGATAATCAAACTTCAACAAGCGTTGAGAGAACCCTTCAATGACCGTGTAGCTGCGATCCTGAGCGCCCGAGATCGCGCACATCGCCTGGTGTTGGAAGCTGAAGGTAATTTGCTTCGCGTGGTTGGTGAACCAGCCAACTCGGGGTGCACAGATAGCGGCTTTACGACGCGCGCGAGTGCGATGTTTGGTAAGGGACGGCGCTTAGAAGGCAATTTCCACAATCCCCATGCTCGAGCTGCGGAATCGGCAATACAGTCAAGAGCCGCAAGAACTGAGTGTGTCGATGACCTCGTTGAGCGGGTTTTTGTACCGGGGCGCTTCAAACACGTCTATGGCGACGAGGGCACTCCTTATCTTGATAGCGCTCAGATTTTGGAAGTTGCGCCTGACATTAGTAAGCGAGTCCTCTCCCTTAAAGGTGAGAAGAAGGCAGGCTATGTCGTCGATGCCGGGACGCTGCTAATCCCCTGTTCGGGTCAGCTACACGGGATCGTTGGCAGCGTGGTCCTCGCCACAGAGTGGCACGAGAGCAAAGTTCTCACGAACCATATCCTGCGGGTGGTGCCCAAGAAGAAGCCTTCCATTCGCATCGGCTATTTGCTGGCTGTTCTTGGCCATCCGACCCTAGGCCGCCCACGCATCTTGAAAGGTGCCTTTGGCAGTAGTGTCCCCGAAATCGGTCCAGAAGACATCAAGAACCTGACGGTGCCACGTTTCGACGCAAAGATCGAAGACGCTATTGCCGATGCGATGGAGGAAGCCGCCAATTTGCGTGCGCAAGCAAACGAAATGGAAGAGCAAGTCGCGTCCGAGGCGGAAGACTTCCTAAACCGCTTTCTGTCGGGTGATCGTAGCCACCTAGAAGCTTGACGTACTTTGCGGTTTAGGCGGGTCATGGCGAAGCAATTTCAGCTTGAAGCCTCCACCCCGAAACGGTAGTCAGAAGGCTGTTGCGGGTGTAGCTCAATGGTAGAGCAGTAGCTTCCCAAGCTAACGACGAGGGTTCAATTCCCTTCACCCGCTCCAATTTGTAGGCAACTACTTTTTCGCCTACAAACTGCCTACAAAACGAAGCAAGCACACCCACCAACCGCTTGATTTAAGGCGGCAAACTATCAATAGCGGTTAAGCTTCCCAAGCTTAGGTTACGGGTTCGATTCCCGTTACCCGCTTCAGTTCCTGCCCGCGATCGGCAAGGCGTCGCGGATCGGCGCGCAGGGGCTTGAGATCCCACCGGAACAGCACACATAATCGTGACAGGTTTGGAAACGGGGGGGGCCCGATGACGATCCGAGAATTCACGTCAGCCTATGTGGCAAAGGACGACCGGCTGGCGAGCCTGAGCTATTTCGGCACCTTTGCCGTCTATTTCGGGACGCTTGTCGGAGCCATCGCGCTCGCCGCAAGCCCCTGGGTCGTGCCGCTCGTCGTGATCAACGCGCTCTCGGGCGTCCGGCTCTATGTGCTCCAGCACGATTGCGGGCACGCCTCGCTCTTTTCCGAACGGTGGATGAACGATTGGGCGGGCTATGGGCTCTCGACCTTCACTTTGACGCCCTACCGGGCCATGCAATACAATCATAACGTGCATCACGCGCATGTGGGCGACCTCGATCACCGGCGCTCGGGCGAGATACACACGATGACGCTGGCGGAATGGGAGGCGGCCGGGGTCTGGGAGCGGCTCTGGTACCGCATCTACCGCAATCCGCTCTTTCTGATCCCGGTGGGCGGGATCTTCACCTATGTGCTGCGCTACCGCTGGCCGAAATCCACTCTCACCGTGGGCGTGAGGGGCGTCATGGGGCAGAACCTCGCGCTGGCGGCCTGGATCGGGCTGATCTGGGCGATTGCCGGGCCGACTGGGCTCATCGTCTATGGGGCGACGGTCTTCGTGGCGGCCTGCGTGGGCGTGTTCCTCGTCTATCTGCAACACAATTTCGAAGACACATACTGGGATCGCAAGCCCCGGCACCGGCTGAAAGAGGCGGTGATCCAGGGCTCCTCGGCGCTCGACCTCGGATGGTGGTTCGATCTGGCCACCGGCAATATCGCCTACCACGACCTGCACCACGACAACCCGCGCATCCCCTCCTACAGGCTCCGGCGCTGCCACAGGGACGCGCGCAAGGTCTTCGACCTGCAAACGATCGAATGGCCCGAAGCGCTGCGCAGCTTCAGCCTGAAGCTCTGGGACGAAGAGGCGGGACGGCTGGTCCCCTTCCCGAAGGAACGCCGCAGCGCCGCCATCCCGGCGGAATAGACAGCGCCAGATGGGGCCCACAAGGGGGATGGTGGGTCAGGACCCACCCTACCGCGCCCAGCCGTGAAACCCCTGCACCTGATGGCGGCGGGCGGGTGCCTCCGGCGGGGATATTTCTGGCCAGAAGAAGCAGAGGGCCGCTCCCCCCTCATCCTGCCGAAAATACCTTCCGGGGGTCCGGGGGTGGAAA
>CAYMMT010000221.1:0-4389 GCA_964391555.1 uncultured Rhodobacterales bacterium | reverse complement strand
CCCTTCCTGCCGGGATCGGACCGGGGCTGCAATTGCAATCTGCGGACGGCTCTGGTGACACTGGGCTCATGCACACCACCTTTCGTCTACAGACCCGCGGCCCCGGCCTTTACGAGGTCACCCGGAACGTTGCCGACTGGCTCCCCGATGGTGACGGACTGCTGACGCTCATGATCCGACACACGTCGGCCTCGCTCCTGATCCAGGAAAATGCGGACCCCGATGTCCAGACGGACCTTCACGCGTATTTCGACCGCCTCGTGCCGCCGTCGTCGGACCCGTCCATGGCGTATCTCCGCCACACGATGGAGGGACCCGACGACATGCCTGCCCATATCAAGGCCGCAATGATGCCGGTCAGCCTGAGCATACCGGTCCTGAACGGCGCGATGCGGTTGGGGACCTGGCAGGGCATCTACGTCTTTGAACACCGCTCGCGGCCCCATATCCGCGAGATTGCGGCCCATCTGCATCAGGATTGAGCGCGAACAGACACCAAAATCTGGGGGTCCGGATTAGGCCCTACCCAAAGCTTGGGAAGGTTCCTATAGTGGTACGCAATGATGGGGACGGAACCCCAAGAGGCAGATAAAGGGACGAACGATGCGCTGTCCGTTTTGTGGGAATGTCGACACTCAGGTAAAGGATTCGCGGCCCGCCGAGGACCATGTCGCCATCCGCCGCCGCCGCTTCTGTCCGGCCTGTGGCGGGCGTTTCACCACCTACGAGCGGGTGCAGCTTCGGGATCTGGTAGTCATCAAATCCAACGGCCGGCGCGAGGAATTCGACCGCGACAAGCTTGAACGTTCGATCCGGATTTCCATGCAGAAACGCCCGGTGGAGCCTGAACGGATCGATCAGATGATCTCGGGCATCGTGCGACGTCTGGAATCGATGGGCGAGACCGACATCCAGTCGCACACCATCGGTGAAATCGTGATGGAAAGCCTCGCCCGGATCGACACCGTGGCCTATGTGCGATTTGCCAGCGTTTACAAGAACTTTCAGGCCGCCGACGATTTCGACAAATTCGTCAGCGAACTGCGGCCCGACACACCCCCGGAGGCGTGACACCGGACATTGACGCGCGGTTCATGGACCTCGCGCTGTCGCTGGGGCGGCGCGGGCTCGGTCAGGTCTGGCCGTGGCCCTCCGTGGGCTGTGTCATCGCAATGGACGGACGTATCGTCGGGCGCGGGGTGTCCGATCAGGTGACACGGCGCCATGCGGAACGGGTTGCGCTCGACGAAGCCGGCGACGCGGCCCGCGGCGCGACCGCCTACGTCACGCTCGAACCCTGCGCCCACCACGGCAGCACCCCGCCCTGTGCCGACGCGCTGATTGCGGCAGGTATCTCGCGGGTTGTCGTGCCCATCGAAGACCCCTTTCCCAAGGTCGCCGGTGAAGGGCTCGCCCGGATGCGGACGGCTGGGGTTATGGTTGAGGTCGGGCTGAGAGCGGAGCAGGCGCGGCGCGACAATGCCGGGTTTCTGAAGGTCCAGACGCAAGGTTTGCCATTCGTGACCCTGAAGCTGGCGACCTCGTTCGACGGCCGCATCGCCACCGCGACCGGCGAAAGCCAGTGGATAACCGGCCCGGAGGCGCGGCGCGCGGTCCATGGATTGCGGGCGTCCCACGACGCCGTGCTGGTGGGAGCGGGAACCGCGCGGGCCGATGACCCGGCGCTGACCGTTCGCGGTCTGGGCGTGGCGCGCCAACCTGTCCGCGTGGTGGCCTCCCGCCGGATCGACATTCCCGTGGGGCGGCTGACGGATGACCTGCCGGACGCGCCCCTCTGGCTATGTCACGGAAAGGAAGCCTCGGACGCGGTGATTGCGGAGTGGCAGGCGCGCGGGGCTGAGACGCTGCTCTGCCCCGCCGCGCAACGGCAGATTGACCCCGAGGCGATGCTGAAGGGGCTGGCGGCGAAGGGCCTGACCCGCGTCTTTTGCGAAGGCGGCGGCAGCCTTGCCGCGTCCTTGCTGTCCGCAGGGCTTGTGGACGAGGTCGTGGGGTTTACCGCTGGACTACTCTTGGGCGCAGAGGGCACACCCGCCATAGGCGCGATGGGCATCGACCGCCTATCGGAGGCTCCGCGCTTCGCTCTCGTCGAGAGCAGACCGGTGGGCGCGGACCTGATGCACCGTTGGTGCCGAATACGCTGAATGGAACTGGCGGCTCGCTCTGGCCGATAACGCTCGTTGCCGCTCAACCCTCGGGGGCGGAATCAAGGGCTTTAGCCCGCCGCCCCATCGGCGGGCCGCCCTGGAGGCCCGGCGATTTGTAGGGCCAGCGTATCGTCCCGGGCGCCTTCGGATTTGGCGGCCATGAAGTGCCCGGCGACGGCCGTCTGATCGCCGGACCGCGGCCCGCCGATGGGGCGGCTCAGCACGACAGCGGCAAGGACCGCTTCCGGCCAAAGGGACTTCTGATCAGTCAGAAAATCCGGTCGCCCTGCTGTTCGATCAACTGCTTGCACTTGGCAATCGTCGCCGCGACGCATTCGTCCCGATCCGAGATCACGTCGGCCCGGATCAGGTGATGGACCTTGGTCTCGTCCCCGAAGTCCTTCTCGATCCGTGCCGCGATCCGGAATCCCGCCCCGTCCTTCTGCGGCTCCGGATAAATGCGGAAGTCGCCGAAGTCCTCCGGTTCCGTTGCCGGCCGGCCGCCGACATCCGAGCCGCCGCCGCCGAACAGTCGTTTGAGAAGGGACATGTCATTCCTCCATCGCGTCCAGATAATGGGTAACGCAATCCTGCACCCGACGAAACCTGTCACCCCCCAATTGGATGCCTCCAAACCACCGGGTGACCACAATCAGGTGATTTGTCAGCCCTTCGCGCTCCAGCATTCGGACGATGACCATCCCCGCCCCGGCCTCTCCGTCATCGTTCTTGACCGGTCCGTCGTCGGTCAGAAGCGCCCAAGTATTGTGGGTGGCTTTCGCGAATTTCTTTTTGCGCTTTAACTCCTTCACGAGGGCGACTGCCTCGGCCTTCGACCGCGCAGGCCCGCCGGACACGGCATATTTCGAGCCTCTGTCGGTGAGGATGTTGTCGTAGGTGCTCAAAGGCATGTGGTCTGGTCCCGCAGCCATGTTGCGAAGTCTCCTTGGCTCACGATGGAGGCGGCGAGATCCTCCATCATGCGGACGCCCCTCGCCGGTTCGGGTCGCAGGTGGCGCCCGTTGAGCCTAAGGAACGTGGCGCAGGCGACAAAGGCTGTACGTTTGTTGCCATCAATGAAGGCGTGGGCCTTGGAGATGCCGAAGGCGTAGGCGGCGGCGAGGTCGTGAACGTCCGGGTCCTCATAGGCCGCGAGGTTCATCGGGCGGGCGCAGGCGTTTTCCAACAGGGCCTTGTCCCGGATACCCGGCGCGCCGCCGTGGCGGGCGATCTGACGGTCGTGGATGATGTAGAGCGCCCCGATCGGCAGCCAGATGGGGGTCACGCCAGAGCCTGAAGCAGGTCCCGGTTTTCGTCCATGACCTCTTCAGCGGCCTTCAGGGCCGTTTCAAGGTCTGGATCATGGGGCGTGATCTTGAGCGTACCGTCATCGGACCGCACCACGAAGAGGCTGTCCCCCGGCTTGGCGTCCAACAGGGCAAGCATTTCGGCAGTGAGTGTCATGACGGCAGAGTTGCCGACCTTGCGGATTTTGGCTTCGATCATGGGATATACGATAGTGTATACTACGTTGAATTACAACATTGGCGCGAAGAATCAGAGCAATTCTCCCAGAAGATCTAGTACCTTTTCAGCATCCACTACCGTTCTCAGATCAGTGGTCGCCTCTCCATCGTCACGAAATCCGAGGTCATCGAACCATTCATAGAGAGTGTTCAACCGCACCAGCCCCGACTCAAATGCAGGTTTCCGGAACCACCAGCGCATGTGATCCTTGGCACCCTTAAAGGCGAACTCGGCGTCCGCATAAGGCCGGGGGGCTGACAAACTCGAGACGTGAATTGCGGAGAAGTTGCCGCGCGACACCGGCACCAGGGTCAGCCTGTTGTCGGCAGCGATGCCCATCAGAAGCCTGATGAAGGACTCCCTGGTCTGCTGATGCTCTATCCGATCGAAAACGCGAATTATGTGGGCAAGTTCATTGATCGAGGAAACTCCGCAGCTTCCTGCTCCGCGAGGGATGCTTCAGCTTCCGCAGCGCTTTCGCCTCGATCTGGCGGATGCGTTCGCGGGTGACAGAGAATTGCTGGCCGACCTCTTCGAGGGTGTGGTCGGTGTTCATCCCGATGCCGAAGCGCATGCGCAGGACACGTTCTTCGCGCGGGGTCAGGGACGCCAGGACACGCGTCGTGGTTTCCTTGAGGTTCTCCTGAATCGCGGAATCCAGCGGCAAGACCGCGTTCTTGTCCTCGATGAAGTC
>CAYMMT010000220.1:0-4390 GCA_964391555.1 uncultured Rhodobacterales bacterium | reverse complement strand
ATCCGATCTCGTGAAGGAGATCACCGGCATTCGCACCGGGTCGATCCAGCTCGACCTGGCGCTGGGTGGCAAGGGTTTGCCGCGCGGCCGCATCGTCGAGATCTATGGCCCGGAAAGTTCGGGTAAGACGACGCTCACGCTCCACGTGATTGGTGAAGCGCAACGTCAGGGTGGAATCTGCGCGTTCGTCGACGCGGAACACGCGCTCGACCCGGCGTACGCCCGCAAGCTGGGCGTGCGGCTCGATGATCTGCTGGTCAGCCAGCCGGACACCGGCGAGCAAGGGCTCGAAATCGTCGAGACGCTGGTGCGTTCGAACGCCGTCGACGTGATCGTCGTCGACTCGGTTGCGGCTCTTGTGCCGCGCGCCGAGATCGAAGGCGAGATGGGCGACAGCTTCGTCGGTCTGCACGCCCGCCTGATGAGCCAGGCGCTGCGCAAGCTGACAGGCATCATCGCCAAGTCGAACTGCATGGTGATCTTCATCAACCAGATCCGCGAGAAGATCGGCGTGATGTTCGGCTCGCCCGAAACCACCACCGGCGGCAATGCGCTGAAATTCTATTCCTCGGTCCGTCTCGACATTCGTCGCATCGGCGCGATCAAGGACCGTGATGAGGTGGTGGGCAACCAGACCCGCGTAAAGGTGGTGAAGAACAAGGTCGCCCCGCCGTTCAAGCAGGTGGAGTTCGATATCATGTACGGCGAAGGCATTTCCAAGACCGGGGAGCTTCTGGATCTTGGTGTGAAGGCCGGCGTGGTGGAAAAATCGGGCGCCTGGTTCTCGTATGGAGATGAACGGATCGGACAGGGCCGGGAGAATGCCAAGTCGTTCCTGAAGGAAAACGCCGATATCGCGTTCGAGATCGAAGACAAGATACGGGCGGCCCACGGGCTCGATTTCGAGGGCAGTGAGGACCTCGACGACCTCGTCGAAGAGTAGACGCTTCCAAAATGAGTGCGCCAAGGCGCACGCAGGATCGTGGATCGGGGGCCCTTCGGCCCCCGATGCTTTTGGATAAATCCGTTCCGAAGAAGGCTCTGGGGTTGGCGCTGCCGTCGGGCGGGGTTAACTGAGGCCACCGAATGACATTTGCGGACAGCGTGATGACCAGCCTTGCCGATATCCGATCGACCTTCCTTGAATACTTCCAACGGCAGGGCCACGCGGTGGTGGACAGCTCTCCGCTTGTGCCGCGGAACGACCCGACACTGATGTTCACCAATTCCGGAATGGTGCAGTTCAAGAACCTTTTCACCGGCCTCGAACATCGTGACTACGTGCGTGCGACCACCTCCCAGAAATGCGTCCGTGCCGGTGGCAAACACAATGATCTCGACAATGTCGGTTACACGGCGCGGCATCACACGTTCTTTGAAATGCTCGGGAATTTCTCGTTCGGGGACTATTTCAAGACCGAGGCGATCCCCTTCGCGTGGGAATTGCTCACGAACGATTTCGGGATCGACAAGTCGCGGCTTCTGACGACGGTGTACCACACCGATGACGAGGCGTTCGAGTTGTGGAAGAAGATCGGGGTGCCCGAAGACCGGATCATCCGGATCGCGACGTCGGACAATTTCTGGCAGATGGGGCCAACCGGTCCCTGTGGCCCGTGTACCGAGATCTTCTACGATCACGGCGATCACATCTGGGGCGGGCCTCCGGGATCAGCGGAAGAAGACGGCGACCGGTTCATCGAGATCTGGAACATCGTCTTCATGCAGAATGAACAGTTCGCTGACGGATCGATGATCCCGCTCGAGATGCAGTCGATCGACACGGGCATGGGCCTTGAGCGGATCGGCGCGCTGTTGCAGGGCAAGCACGACAATTACGATACTGACCTGATGCGGGCCCTGATCGAGGCATCGGCCAATGCGACCAACGTCGATCCGGACGGAGACGGCAATGTGCACCACCGGGTCATTGCCGACCACTTGCGGTCGGTATCGTTCCTGATTGCCGAAGGCGTTCTGCCGTCGAATGAGGGGCGGGGGTATGTCTTGCGGCGGATCATGCGGCGCGCGATGCGGCACGCGCATTTGCTGGGAGCCAAGGATCCGGTGATGCATCGGCTGGTGCCGGAACTCGTGAAGCAGATGGGGGGGCATTACCCGGAGCTGCAAGAACGGCAGGCGACAATCGAAGAAACCCTCAAGGGCGAGGAAGAGCGGTTCCAGCAGACGCTGGATCGCGGGTTGAAGCTCTTGGCGGAAGAAACCTCTGGCCTCGAGGAAGGGCAAAGCCTGCCCGGCGGCACGGCTTTCAAGCTCTATGACACCTACGGTTTCCCGCTGGACCTCACCCAGGATGCATTGCGCGACCGGGGGATCGGCGTGGATACCGACGGTTTCGACGCCGCCATGGAGGCGCAAAAGGCGAAGGCGCGTGCGGCCTGGGCCGGAACCGGGGAAGCGGCTGATGCAAAGGTCTGGTTCGACATCGCCGACGCACAGGGGGCCACGGAATTCCTGGGCTACGACACCGAAGGGGCCGAGGGGCAGATCGTGGCGCTCGTGGCTGACGGCGCTGAGATGGAAGTCGGCAAGGGGGCGGTTCAGGTCGTCGTGAACCAGACGCCCTTCTACGCGGAATCCGGTGGACAGGTTGGGGACACCGGCGTGCTGACGACGGATACCGGCTCCGCACGTATCACTGACACGCGCAAGGCGGCAGGGCTCTTTGTTCATGTGGCGGAGGTGACGGACGGGGAAATCGCGGTCGGGCAGGGCGCCCGGCTAATCGTCGACCACGACCGACGCAGCGCAATTCGGGCCAATCACTCGGCCACGCACCTGTTGCACGAAGCCCTGCGCGAGGCGTTGGGGGACCACGTGGCGCAGCGCGGCTCGCTGAATGCGCCCGATCGGCTTCGGTTCGACTTTTCCCATGGCAAGGCCATGAGCAATGACGAAATCCGCGCGGTCGAACGCAAGGTGAATGAGATGGTGCGCCAGAACTCTCCGGTCACAACGCGGATCATGACGCCGGACGACGCCCGCAGTCTTGGCGCGCAGGCCCTGTTTGGCGAGAAATACGGCGATGAGGTGCGCGTGGTCTCCATGGGCAAGGCGCCAACGGGCAAAGGATTGGACCGCGAGACCTGGTCCATTGAACTCTGCGGTGGCACCCACGTGCGCCAGACCGGCGACATCGGGGCCTTCGTGGCGCTTGGGGATTCGGCGTCGTCTGCCGGGGTGCGCCGGGTGGAAGCGCTGACCGGGCAGGCCGCGCTGGACTACCTCGGCACCCAGGATCACCTTCTGGCCGAGGCGGCGTCGGTGCTGAAAGCGCAGGCTGCCGAGGTGCCCGAGCGTGTCAGGACGTTGCTCGACGAACGCAAGGCGCTGCAAAATGAACTGGCGCAACTGCGTCGGGACCTGGCCATGGGTGGCGGAGCCGCGCAGGGTGTAGAATCAAAAGAAATCAATGGCATACGGTTCAAAGCTCAGGTGATGCAGGGTGTCACCGGCAAGGATCTGCCACCGCTCATCGACGAGATGAAGGCGCAGTTGGGCTCTGCTGCGATCCTGCTAATCGCGGACACCGGCGGCAAGGCGGCAGTGGCCGCAGGCGTGACGCCGGACCTGACGGACAAGGTAAACGCGGTTGACCTTGTGCGCGCCGCTGTGGCCGAATTGGGCGGAAAGGGAGGTGGTGGGCGTGCGGATTTGGCGCAAGGCGGCGGAACCGACCCCGCAAATGCCGAGGCCGCAATCGCTGCCGCGGAATCCATATTGGGAGAATAGGCCATGCCAGCGCTATGGATCGCACATGTCACTGTCACGGACGCTGCCGCCTACGGTAAATACGCGGAGTTGGCCGGCCCGGCGATCCAGAAGCATGGCGGTTATTTCATCGCGCGCGGCGGGCGCTATGTACAGCTTGAAGGTCAGGAGCGGCCCCGCAATGTGGTTGCCAAATTCCCGTCCGTCGAGGCGGCGGAAACCTGTTACAATTCAGCGGAATACCAGCAGGCCCTGGCCCACGCGCTTGGCGCGTCAGAGCGCGAATTGCTGATTGTAGAGACAACGGAATAGGCTCTTTGGACGGCCGAGCGGACGCGCAGCGCCGGGCATCGGAAGGCCGAGGTGAACCAATCCAATGCGCCGAGACTGCGGCACGCTGACTGCCGGTCAGCTGGCCTGTCTTGCCTGCCGTTTGCGCTCGTGGGGGTCGAGTTCGCTCTTGCGCAGTCGAATGGCGCTGGGCGTGACCTCGACCAACTCGTCGTCGTCGATATAGGCAATCGCCTGTTCGAGGCTCATCTCGATCGGGGGCGTCAGGCGCACCGCCTCGTCCGAACCGGAGGCGCGGATGTTGGTCAGCTTCTTGCCCTTGAGCGGGTTCACTTCGAGGTCGTTGTCCCGCGAATGCTCACCGATG
>CAYMMT010000219.1:0-4481 GCA_964391555.1 uncultured Rhodobacterales bacterium | reverse complement strand
TGGCGCGAAAGAGTGCCAACCCGACAATGTCATAGGCAAAAAGCAGGGGGCCTCGCCGATCAACCCCTCCGACCTGATGACCGTCAAAGGAGAATACGGGACGCGGCGGGACTATCCGGCAATCCCCGGGTTGGAAGGCTCGGGCACGGTGGTCACCGCCGGGTCCGGCATGATGGGGCGGTTTCTGGTCGGTCGCCGGGTGGCCTGTGCCTCGGCCAAGGGGGGCATGTGGGCAGAGTTCAACGTGGTTCCCGCCACCACCTGCGTGCCCTTGCCAAACGATGTGAGCTTTGGCTCGGGGGCGATGTCCGCCGTGAACCCGCTCACGGCAATCGCCTTGATCTCGCTGGCGCGGAAAGGGAGGCACGTTTCGGCCATCAGCACCGGGGCAGGCGGGCAGTTGGGCCGGATGATCCGCAAGCGCGGCAAGGAAAAAGGGGTGAAGATCATCAATGTGGTGCGCCGGGCCGAGCAGGTCGCCGCGCTCGAGGCCGACGGGGCGGCCCATGTGCTCAATTCCACCGATCCGGAATTTGCGGGGGCGTTGGCGGAGCTTTGCGCCAAGTTGCGGTGCACCATGGCGTTCGATGCGGTCGGCGGGTCCCTGACGGCGCAACTGGTGGAGGCCATGGGGCCGCGGTCCCACACGCTGATCTACGGCGCTCTGGCGCAGGAAGCCGTACCCCTGCACCCGGGGACGATGATCTTCAAGGAGGCAAAGGTGGAGGGGTTCTGGTTGTCGCAATGGCTGCCCCGGAAGTCCTTGCCACAGATGCTTTGGCACGCGCGCGAGGCGACGCAGGCGCTGAAGGGCGGATTCGCCGTGAGCGAGGTTGCGCGAGTGGTGCCGCTGACCGAGGGCGAGGCAGGCCTCAAGGCCTACGAGGCCGACATGTCGGCGGGCAAGACGTTGATCCGCCCCGGAGAGGATGATCTGGGCGTCGAGTTGCCGTCGTGATCGGCGTCGACCGTGCGGCATGGCTGATGGCCGAGGTGGAGGCGGCCGCGCGCGCGCACATCCTGCCGCTGTTTCGGCATCTGGGCGACAGTGACGTCCGGACCAAAAGCCGCCCGGACGATCTGGTGACACAGGCCGATCTGGCCTGCGAAGCCGCACTGACAAAGGCACTGGCGGTGGCATGGCCCGAGGCGTTGGTGGTGGGCGAGGAGGCAGTGGCCGCAGACCCCGTGCTGTTGTCCCGGATCGGTGCGTCGGAGGTGGCGGTCATCCTGGATCCGGTCGACGGGACGTGGAACTTTGCCAATGGTCTGCCGGTCTTTGGTGTCATCGTGGCCGTGACGCGGTTCGGGCAACCGGTTTGGGGCGGGATATACGACCCGGTCTGTGATGACTGGGTGGTGACCGGAGCCGGGGAGGGTACGCAGTTCGTGGCTCGCGGGCGATCACACCCGCTGAGATGTGGCTCCGCCAGTGGTCCGCTGACCGGCTACCTGCCGTTTTACCTGTTTGCGAAGGAAATGCAGCCCCGGATCGCAGCCCTCCTGCCGGAATTCGGGCGGGTGGCAACGCTCAGGTGCTCGGCGCACGAGCACCGGATGCTCGCGCAGGGACGGGTCGATTTCGTCTTGTGTGCAAAACTGATGCCCTGGGATCATGCCGCTGGCGCCTTGGCCGTGCGGGAGGCTGGCGGCGTAGCCCGTCTGATCGATGGCCGGGAATACAGCGCCACGCTTTCGGAGGGCGTCATGCTCGTCGCGCGGGACGAGAAGACCTGGGAGCAGGTCGCCGGGACGTTCCGGTTTCTGGGTTGAGGGGCGCGGCGGGGACTGCGTCTGCGCAGCCTCGGGCCGGCAGTGTCCACCGGATCGAAGCGGAGGACGGCAACGGCGCATCTCGAACCTCGCCGTCAGGAGCCTCTCAGGTACTCCGGCGCCCCAGAAACACGACCGTCCGGTCAATCCCCAAGGCGGTGATGGCAACCCAGAGCCAACCAAAAATCACGGCAATCGTCCAGAAACCGATGAAGAGGATGACGCCTGAAGAGACCAGAAACGCCTGTGTATAATCCTCGACCCGACCCGGCGGTTTTCGCTCATCCATGCGCGCGTCGCCCCTTGCTTGCATGCAAAGGGTAGCGTTCTGACCGGAAACGTCACCTGAATTTTTCGTGGGCCTCTTCAAGGGCTTGCGGAAGAGCCCTGGCAAATGCGTCCAGATCGGTTTCGGTTCCGCAGGAGATACGGATGCAGCGGTCCTCCGGCGCGACGAATGGCATCCGGACAAAAATGCCGCGGGTGATGAGCCCCTCGAGCGTCGCCCGCGCAAGGGCCCCGTCGCCACGGCAATCGAGAGCGACGAAGTTCGTGGCCGAGGGGATCGACAGGAGGCCGTTGGCGTGGGCAATCTCGGCGATCCGGTCGCGGGCGCCGGCGATCTGGCCCTGCACCACCCGGAGGTAGTCCTGATCATCCAGAGCCGCGAGCGCCCCGGCCTGACCAATCCGGTTCATGCCGAAGTGATTGCGGACCTTGTGGAAGGCACGGATGGTGTCGCGGTGCCCGATCCCGTAACCCACGCGCGCGCCTGCCATGCCATAGACCTTTGAAAAGGTGCGCATTCGGATGACCCGGGGGTCCTCCGGGTCGAGCGCCGGGGCGGTGCCTTGGGGCGCACATTCGATGTAGGCCTCATCCAGGATCAGCAAGCAATTGTCCGGCACGGCATGGATCATCCGTTGGATCGTATCTGCCTCGTGCCAGGTTCCCATGGGATTGTCGGGATTCGAGAGATAGACGAGCCGGGCGCCGACCTCCCGGGCCTTGGCAATGAGCCGCTCCGGATCTTCGTGATCGGCCGTGTAAGGCACCTTGTGCAGCGTGCCGCCGTAGCCCGCGACGTGGTAATTCACGGTCGGGTAGGCTCCTTTCGAGGTCACCACTGGCGTGCCACCCGTCACCATGAGCCGAACAAGCGAGTTCAGAAGGCCGTCGATACCGGCTCCGACGATGATCTGATCGGCGGCGACACCGTGATGGGCCGCAAGCGCGTGACGGAGGTCATAGCTTTCGGGGTCGCCGTATTTCCACACCTCAGCCGCCGCGTCGCGCATTGCCTGGATTGCAGTCGGAGAAGGGCCAAAGACACTTTCGTTCGCGCCGAGGCGGGCCAGAAAGGGCTGGCCCCGTGCGCGTTCCTGGGCTTCGGGACCCACGAAAGGGACAGAGGCGGGCAAGGCTGCGGCGAGCGGGGTGAGGCGCGGGTCGTCTGTCATGGGTCGGACTATAGCGCTTCGCCAATATCCTGAAATACCAAGCCTCACTCGGCGCGTTGAAATCCCTGATTTCAGGCGGCGCCGCGGGAGACCTCCTTGTCTGACGACGCGGCGGCAGGGGGGCAAGTCAGCGGCCAAAGACCTTGCGGCGGGCCTCCACAGCGATGTTGTAGGCCATCTCCGCCTTGGCGATGCGGGCCATGGCGACTTTGCGCTCGTCCTTCGTTGCGGCGGCGTCGTAGGCGGCGCGGGCGGCGTCAAGCGCTTGTTTCAGCTGGATTTCCCGGGGCAGGACACCCGCCTCGGCCATGATCCGGTGGCCAACCTGAGTGCCGATGTCGAGATGCGCCTCGCCGGACCGGTCGGGCAAGGGGTGACCTTCGCCTTCGAGGCCCTTGAGCTGGCCTTCGGCGACTGCCTTGGCGATCTGGCGTTCAGCTAGGGACTTGAAGGCGTCGGGCATGGCGTGAATTTGGACTATTCCCCGAGTTTCCGAAATGGTCCTGTGCTTTACGGTCGGAATCAAGGGCCTTTGGGCCCGCCACCCCAACGACGGATCGCGGCCCAATAATGGGCGGCTCAGCGCCAGCCTGTCAGCCGATCTCCTCGAGACGGGCGAGGGCGGCCTGCAACTGCGCCTGCTCCTCTTCCCGCAAAGCCAGATTTTCACGAGCTTCCTCGACGACCTCCTCCGGAGCGCTTTCGATGAACTTGGGGTTGTTCAGGCGTCCCTTCAGGCCACCAGCCTCCTTCTCCAGCTTTCCCAAAACCTTGGAAATCCGCGCCTTTTCGGCCTCGACGTTGATAATGTCGGCCAAAGGCAAGGCAAAGGTCGCGCCGTGAGTCGCGATGGTCAGCGCCCCCTTTGGGGCCTCCGCCGCTTCGGTCAGGCTGTCGATCCGGGCGAGGCGTTTGATCATCGCCTCGTTGGTCGCATAGGCCGCCTGCGCGTTTGCATCAGCCTCGATCTGCAACACAGGCACGTAGAGCCCTGCTGGCACATTCATCTGGGCGCGGACGGAGCGGACCTCTTCGATGAAGCTGACGACCCAGCCCATTTCACGCTCTGCCTCGGTGTCGACCATGTCTGCGCCGTAGGTGGGCCAGTCGGCATGGACGAGGAGTTTCTCGCGGGAGCCCGTGAGGGACCAAAGCTCTTCGGTGATAAACGGCATGATCGGATGCAGCATGGTGAGGCACTGGTCGAGGACCCAGGCCATGGTGGCGCGGGTCTCGGCCTTGTCCGCG
>CAYMMT010000218.1:0-4591 GCA_964391555.1 uncultured Rhodobacterales bacterium | reverse complement strand
AGGCATCATATTCGGCGTCCGACACCCCGGCGGCCAGCAGTTCCTCGAACATCACCGTGACCTTCACCCCGTTGGGTGTGGCCAGAGAATAGAGCTGGAATGGGTGCTCCCCGACCGGCAGGTCCTTGTCCTGCGTCGCTCCGGCGATGGGTCGGTTGATCGAGGCGAACCTGCCACCGCTTTCCTGATCCCAGGTCCAGACCTTGGGCGGTGTGTAGGTGTCGGCCATGGTGGTCTCCTTCTTGATTGTCCTGCGTGTCCTAGCGGAACCGACGGCGGACAGGAAGCGCGTGACAGCGCACAGTTCCCTCGTGCAGTCTCGCACGAAACGGGAGGGCGAAGATGAGGCTGGACGGCAAACGCGCGATCATCACCGGGGCCGCGTCGGGTTTTGGCAAGGGCATCGCCGCGCGGTTCGTTGCGGAAGGGGCAAAGGTTCTGGTCGCCGATATCAACAGCGAAGCGGCAGCGGCAGCGGCGGCCGAGATCGGCGGCACCGCCTGCTCTGTCGATGTCAGCGATGCCCGTGACGTCGCCGAAATGGCGAAAGCATTTCCGGACCCTGACATCGTCGTGAACAATGCCGGCATCACACATCTTCCCGGTCCGCTCGAGGATTTGCCGGAGGAGGATTTCGACCGGGTCTTTGCCGTGAATGCAAAGTCGGTGTTTCTGACGGCCCGCGCCTTTGTTCCGGCAATGAAGGCGCGGGGTGCCGGGGTCATTCTCAACATTGCCTCCACCGCCGGGTTGTCGCCCCGTCCCGGGTTGAACTGGTACAACGCGTCGAAGGGCTGGATGATCACCGCGACCAAGGCCATGGCAATCGAACTCGCCACGAATGGCGTCCGGGTCAATGCGCTGTGTCCCGTGGCAGGAGAGACCCCGCTTCTGCCGAGCTTCTTGGGTGAAGACACGCCCGAACGCCGCGCCGCGTTTCTGTCGACGATCCCCATGGGCCGGTTCTCGACCCCCGCTGACCTCGCCGCCGCGGCGGTTTATCTGTGCTCTGACGACGCCAGCCTGGTCACCGGCGTGGCGCTCGAAATCGACGGGGGGCGCTGCATATGAGCCTCAAACGCATCAACCTCGCCGAGAAGCTGGCGATGTTCGACACCCACTGGCAGCCCCACATCGTGGGTGAATACAACGGGAACGAGATCATGGTGGTGAAATTTCAGGGCGAATTTCCCTTTCACAAACATGAAGATACCGATGATCTATTCCTCGTGCTCGAGGGCGAGGTGCTGCTGGATGGTGAAGGCGGCGATGTGGTTTTGCTGGGCCCCGGCGACCTGTGCGTCGTGCCCAAAGGGATGGTCCACCGCCCCCGGGCAGAGACGGAGGCAAAGGTCCTGCTGATAGAGCCTGCGGGCGAACCCAACACAGGAGACAGCGGCGTGCCGCCCGCTGTCAAACCCCGGATATGACGCTGTCGTCGGTCGCCGGGCTCCGCGTGGGGCATGCGCAGGACGCGTGCCTGAAGTCCGGCGTGACCGTGGTTCTGGGCGACCACCCCTTTGTGGCCGGGGTGCACGTCATGGGCGGCGCGCCCGGCACGCGGGAGACGGAACTGCTTGCCCCCGACAAGACGGTCAAAGAGGTCGACGCGCTGGTGCTGTCCGGCGGCTCCGCTTTTGGGCTGGGGGCCGCGGACGGCGTGGCTGCGGGCCTGCGCGCGATGGGGCGCGGGTTTGATGTCGGCGGGCAGAAGGTGCCGATCGTGCCCGGAGCAATCCTCTTCGACCTTCTCAACGGCGGCGACAAGGACTGGGATGAGAGCCCCTACCCAACGCTCGGCCGCGCGGCACTGGACGCGGCGGGAGCCGGCGCCGAGGAAGGCTCGGTCGGGGCCGGAACCGGTGCGACGACCGCCACATTGAAGGGAGGGCTCGGACAGGCATCTGCGACGGTCGGTCGCTTCTCCGTCGCGGCACTTGTGGCCGTGAACGCACTGGGCAGCGCCACGGTCGGCCGTCAGTTCTGGGCCGCACCGTGGGAGGTGGACGGAGAGTTCGGCGGTCTCGGTCCGGTGACCGCGCCGCCTGATCCGTTACCGTCGAAACTATCGATGGGAAGTGCCACGACGATTGCCGCTGTGGCAACCGACGCCACCTTGACCAAGGCGGGCTGCACCCGGCTTGCAACGGCAGCCCATGACGGGATGGCGCGGGCGTTGGTGCCATCGCATACGCCTATGGATGGCGATCTGATTTTTGCCGCCGCCACGGGACGGGCCGGTGCGCCGAAGATTGAGGAGTTCGTCGGGCTCGGCCACGCAGCCGCGACGTGCCTTGCCCGAGCCATTGCGCGCGGGGTCTATCACGCCTCCCCCGTTGACGGGGATATGTTGCCCAGTTGGCAATCGCTCCGACCCTGAGGCACGCGCGAAACGAGGCTTCAGGAAGCCCCAGCATTTGGCCGGAACACCGCGTATTCGGGTCTGTCGGCACCGCGAACGGCTGCGCGGAACCTCCGACTCAGGTCTTGGAGTTCTTGGTGCAGTCAATGATGCACCTCATTGACCGTTGGGCCGTGCCGAGGTGCCCTGAGAATGCCGTTTGCATTCAAAGGGAGGGCTTTGGAATGACTTCCAGTACAGTATTGACCGTCGCATGTGTGGTTGGTCTTCTCGCTGGTCCTGCCATCGCGCAAGGCGCCAGCGAACACGAAGACGACGAATCTTACCACGCCGACTTCATTTTTTGGCGCGCCGGCCGAACCCAGCGAGGCATGGGCGATGTCTCGCGGTGGCCGGCTCTATGACAACTGGTATGCCACTCAAGGATTGGACGCGCCCGAGGACACACATCCGCTGTGGCCGTCCAGCAATTCGCGAACCGGAGCTGTCACAACAAGGTGCAAGTCCTGCCACGGCTGGGACTACCGCGGGACCGATGGCAAATACGGGTCAGGCTCCTATCAGACGGGCATCGCAGGAGTGATGGGGTATACCGGCAATCAAGCCGATCTGGTTTCGGTGCTGCGCGCGGAGGCGCATGGCTATTCGGAAGCCATGATCCCGGACGAACAGATCGGTTATCTTTCAACGTTTCTGTCCGAGGGTCTCATCGACATGAACGCCGTTATCGACTTCGAAACTGGCGATGTGATGGGCGACCCGTCCAATGGCGCCGCAATCTTCCAGACCACTTGTGCCGCGTGTCACGGCTTCGACGGGCGTGCGTTTGATTGGGGGGATGCCGATGAGCCCGGCTTTGTCGGTACCGAGGCGGTCGGCAATCCATGGGAGACTCTGCACAAGATCCGCAACGGACACCCCGGCGTCGAAATGATAAACCTGTCCGCCTTCTCTTTGCAGGATTCGGCTGACCTTCTGGCCTTTGCCCGGACCCTGCCAACGGAATAGGCCGCTGACAAGCGGCCGGGTGGTGGCTGTCGCGCGCGGAGACTCGGTTTTCGCGGCCGGTGATGCACGCCACGTCTCGCAACCGGATCAACCGCTGTCCAAGCGGGCCGCCGGAGGGCCACTCGCCCGAGGAGGCGATCCGGGAAGATTGCCCCCCCAATCCGGGTCAGGGGCCAGACGCGGGCCATGGCAGGGATTTCCATGCCCGAAGCCTGGCGCCCTTTTCGGCCACTGATCGGGGATAGACCAAACGAAAAAGGGGCCGCCCGAAGGCGACCCCAAATTCTGTCAGACTGACAGGCGTGCTTACATCATGCCGCCCATGCCGCCCATGTCGGGCATGCCGCCACCGGCGGCAGCGCCTTCCTTGGCGGGCTTGTCGGCCACCATGGCTTCGGTGGTGATCAGCAGACCAGCGATCGAAGCGGCGTCCTGAAGTGCGGTGCGCACAACTTTGGCCGGGTCGATCACGCCGAAGGCGAACATGTCGCCATACTCTTCGGTCTGGGCGTTGAAGCCGAACGCGGCATCGTCGCTTTCGCGGATCTTGCCAGCCACAACCGAGCCGTCGACGCCAGAGTTTTCGGCGATCTGGCGCAGCGGGGACTCGAGCGCCTTGCGGACGATGTTGATGCCCACGTTCTGGTCGTTGTTGACGCCTTCGAGACCCTCAAGTGCCTTCGCGCCTTGGACCAGAGCGACACCGCCGCCAACGACGATGCCTTCCTGCACGGCAGCGCGAGTGGCGTTCAGGGCGTCATCGACGCGGTCCTTGCGCTCTTTCACTTCAACTTCGGTCATGCCGCCGACGCGGATGACGGCGACGCCTCCAGCCAGTTTGGCCACACGTTCCTGCAGCTTCTCGCGGTCGTAGTCGGAGGTGGTCTCTTCGACCTGCTGCCGGATCTGATTGACGCGGGCCTCGATCTCTGCCTTTTCGCCAGCGCCGTCGACGATGGTGGTCTCGTCTTTGGTGATGGAGACGCGCTTGGCCGTGCCGAGCATGTCGACGGTCACGTTCTCGAGCTTCATGCCGAGGTCTTCGGAGATCACCTGGCCACCGGTCAGGATCGCGATGTCCTGCAGCATGGCCTTGCGGCGGTCACCAAAGCCCGGAGCCTTCACGGCAGCGATCTTCAGGCCACCGCGCAGCTTGTTCACGACGAGGGTGGCAAGCGCCTCACCTTCCACGTCTTCCGCGATGATCAGGAGCGGCTTCTG
>CAYMMT010000217.1:3013-4595 GCA_964391555.1 uncultured Rhodobacterales bacterium | reverse complement strand
GAGGCCATCGCGGCCCTGCGCCCCGACCTGCCGCAGATCGCCTGTTTCGACACCGCGTTTCACAATGGCCTGCCCCGGGTGGCCCGGATGACCGGATTGCCGCGCGCGATGGAAACGCCGGAGCTTCGACGCTACGGCTACCATGGGCTCAGCTACGAATACATTGTCGGGGCGCTTGCCCGGGACGGCGTCAGCGTCGGGAAGGAACGTCTGATCGTCGCGCATCTTGGCAACGGGGCGTCGATCGCCGCGATCCGCGGGGGCAGGTCGATCGAAACCACCATGGGCTTTTCTCCAATCTCGGGCGTGCCCATGGGCACCCGGTCCGGCGATATCGACCCCGGCCTGATCCTGCATCTTCAACGGGAAGCGGGACTGTCGCCGGACGATCTGGGAAACCTGCTGCAAACCCGCTCGGGCCTTCTTGGCCTGTCGGGCGAGAGCCGCGACATGCGTGTTCTTATCGAACGTCACGATGCCGCCGCCGCCGAGGCAATCAGATACTTCTGTTATCACGTACGGCGCCATCTGGTCGCGCTGACCGCCCCGCTCGAGGGTTTGGACCGGCTGGTGTTCACAGGCGGTATCGGTGCCAATGCAGCCCCGGTGCGAGAACTGATCTGCGCCGGGCTTGGCTATCTCGGGGTGCGTATCGATCACGAGGCCAACCTGGCCGGGCAAGAGACCATCTCGGAAGCCGGTGCGCCGGTCGCCGTCGAGGTCCGCCAGACCGACGAGGAACAGGTCATCGCCGATCACGTCGCGCGGCTGTGCCTGGAATGTGCTTCAGCGCGGGAGGCCGCCTCATGAGGTCAAGTCGTCAAAAAGCCCAGACACTTTCCGCGCTTGTTGACCGCGCGCGCATGTATGCTCCGGTTCGGGTCGCTGTGGCCGATGCCGCGCAAGAGGTCGTGCTGGCGACCATGCGCCGGGCCATGGAAAACGGGTTGGCCGAACCGCACCTGGTTGGCCCCCGTGCGGACATCGAGCCCCTGGCAGCAGCGGCTGGACTGGATCTGGGCGGGACGTGCCTGCACGACAGTGGCGCGGATGCCGACGCGGCGCGACTGGCGGTCAAGCTGGTGCGCGACGGCAAGGCCGACGTCGTGATGAAGGGCAATTTGCACACCGACGTTTTCATGCTCGTTCTTCTCGATGCGGAGACCGGGTTGCGGGTGCCTGACAAACGGGTGAGTCACCTGTTCCTTCTGGAGGTGCCGGGACATGACCGGCTGATCGGCATCACCGACGCGGCGATCAATATCGCTCCGGATCTCGCCGCCAAGGCGCAGATTTGCCAGAATGCGATCGATGCCTTCCACGCCATCGGCGTGGCCGCGCCGCGCCTCGCGGTGCTGTCCGCGGTCGAGACGGTGACGGCGTCCATCGGATCCACCCTGGACGCCGCGAGCCTGACCCTGATGGCCCGGCGCGGGCAGATTACCGGTGCTCTGGTCGACGGGCCGCTCGCCTTCGACAATGCGGTTTCGGCGCGAGCCGCCGGCGAAAAGGGCATCGTCTCGGACGTGGCGGGTCGGGCCGACATCCTGCTGGTGCCCGATCTGGTCAGCGGCAACATGCT
>CAYMMT010000217.1:0-2913 GCA_964391555.1 uncultured Rhodobacterales bacterium | reverse complement strand
GGGTCCGGGGGGTCAAGCAGACCCCGGTTCGATGAATGCTGCGATCCGCGGGAATTGCTTGATCTGACCGGTCGCAAGGGGTTGGTGATCGGGATCGCCAATGAACGCAGCCTGGCCTGGCCCGGAGCCTTGCATTTTCGTCAGGCCGGGGCGGAGCTGGCAGTGACATATGTCGGCGACCGCGCCAGGCCCCATGTCGCGCCTTTGGCGGAGCGCGTGGACGCGCCGATCTTCCTGCCCTGCGATGTCGGGCGCGCGGGCGAACTCGATGCCGTCTTCGCCGCGATCCGCGATTCCTGGGGGCGTCTCGATTTTGTGCTGCACGCCGTGGGAAAGGCCCGGCCGGAGGACTTGCGAGGCAGGCTGGCCGATTGTTCGGCGGAGGGCTTTGCCGAAGCCATGACTGTGTCGGTGCACTCCCTGATCGCCATTGCCCGTCTTGCCGAGCCGCTGATGACGAACGGCGGCAGCCTGACAACGCTTAGCTATCTCGGCGCCGAAAGGGTTGTCGAACATTACGATGTGATGGGCCCGGTCAAGGCCGCGCTCGAATCCACCGTCCGATATCTCGCGCACGAGCTTGGCCCGAAAGGCATCCGCGTGAACGCGATCTCCGCCGGTCCGGTGGCAACGCGTGCCGCGTCCGGACTTGTCGGGGCCACCGACCTCATATCTGCCAGTGCGAGGATCGCGCCGCTCCGGCGCAATATCGAAACCGACGACGTCGGCCTCGCCGCCCTGCTTCTGGCGAGTGACTACACCGCCGCCATTACGGGCGAGACCCTGCATGTCGATGCGGGCGTGCACATCGAGGGGCCGGTCGGGAGAGTTCTCAATCAGGGAAATGCCAAGCCACAGGAGCCAGAGCGATGACTGACATCGTCAAGAGCCTGCCCGAGCCGGGTCCAGCCAACTCGGAGACGAGGCGGGATTTTCTATACTACGCGACTGCCGGAGCAGGTGCCGTGGCCACCGGCGCTGCCGTCTGGCCCCTTATCAATTCGATGAATCCATCGGCAGATATCCAAAGCCAGTCGACGGTGCGCGTCGACTTGTCCGGCATGGATCGAGGTCAACGGATCACTGCCAGTTGGCGGGGCAAACCGGTCTTTGTCTGGCGTCGGTCTCAGGAATCGATCGATCAGGCCCGCGCGACACCTCTGGACGTGTTGGTCGACCAGACCGACAGCGCCGAGGAAAATCCGAACCATGCGCAGGACATGCCGGCGCTCGACCAGAACCGGACTGCGGACGAAGCGGGCGAATGGCTGATTGTCATCGGCATTTGCACGCATCTTGGCTGCGTTCCCGTCGGCCAGGGGTCGGGAGACACTCTGGGTCAGTTCGGCGGATGGTTCTGTCCGTGTCACGGTTCTCACTACGACACATCCGGTCGGATCAGGAAGGGGCCCGCCCCGCGCAACCTCGACATCCCGCTCTATACGCTCGACGCCGATCTGATGCTGACAATCGGAGCATGACGACAACCACCAGCCTGGAAAGGGACTCAAAACCATGAAAGCCAAGGACGTAATGAAAACCGGTCTCATCTCCATTCGCGACACCGGGTCCGTCGACCAGGCTGTCGCGTTGATGCTGGACAATCACATCAGCGCTCTTCCGGTCCTTGACGGCGACAAAAGGCTCGTCGGCCTCATCAGCGAAGGCGACCTCATGCGGCGGTTGCGTGACAGCGCCGCGCCGCGCCGTTCATGGTGGCTCGAGCTCTTTTCCGGCGACGGCGACGCGCGGGACTATATCAAGGCCCGCAGTCACAGGGTCGCCGACGTGATGACCCGCGATCTTGTCACGGTCGATGAGGACACGCCGGTCGGCGAGATTGCCAAAACACTCGAAACCCGCCGTATCAAACGCGTTCCGGTCCTTCGGGGCCAGGAGATCGTCGGGATTGTATCACGCGCCGACCTCATCCGTGCGTTGGCCCAATCGTCTGCGGGACAGCTGCCGTCGCCCACGCTGTCTGACGAACCGTTGCGAAACGCGGTTGTGGCCGCGATCGCCGAAGTTCCCGGCGCATCGGTCAACCTGATCAACCTTTTCGTGGAGAACGGGAATGTCGCCATCTGGGGCATTGCCGACAGCGATTTCGTCGAAAACGCGATCCGGGTCGCCGCCGAAAACGTAGATGGTGTCCGATCCGTTGAGGTCCACATGGGTCGTCTCCCCGCATGGTCCTATGGGATCTGAGGATAACGGCAACACCTGCCAATAAACGCGTACGACTGGCCGCGTGAAAACTGCAAAGGCTCCGGGGGCCGCAAGTCCATCGATCCGGGGCCTGTCCCATGAGGTGTCATTCACGCCGCTGCCAAGCCTCAAACAGTCATTTCCATTCAGGCTGTAACGACCCTCCCTTCCAGGCGTCTACAGGGTGAACCCAGAGAACGGAGGTCCCCATGAAGGACGACAGATTTGCCCCCTCATCGCAAAGCGCCAATGAGGTGAAACAAGGATGCTGCTGCGGCGGTTCCGCGCGCGCGGCGAAGGAAACCGACCATCAATCCGGCGTGGCTCTCCAGCCGGCAGCAAAGCCCGATAGGCCAGCAGTGAACGGCGCCGGGTGTTGCGGGTCCAACTGAGGCGCACAGGCACGTCTCGACATCGGGCCGCCGAAGGCCGTCTCCCCACCCGAGTCCATGCCGGGCGCAATCTGGGCGCTGCCAAAGCCAACATCGCGCGAGCCCGACCCGGTTCAGGCCCGCGCGCACCGCATTGATCGTTTGGAGTCATTCGAAATGGAAACGCCCGATCATCTTGGCAAACCGGAAGAAGCGCCGATGCCTGTCGTGCCCTTCTGGAAATCCCGCGCGGGGATCTATCTGATCGTCGCGCTGGCGCTTGGGGGGCTTTTGCTCGGTTATGAGCACCGCGTGCATATCTTCGCCAGCCAGT
>CAYMMT010000216.1:0-4618 GCA_964391555.1 uncultured Rhodobacterales bacterium | reverse complement strand
CAGAAGTGGATGATGGAGAGCTTGTAGCTGAAGACCGGGCGTTCCGCCTGCTTGGGCACGAAGTAGTACATCATGCCCAGAAAGCCCGCGGTCAGGAGGAAGCCCACGGCGTTGTGGCCGTACCACCACTGCACCATGGCATCCTGCACGCCGGCAAAGACCTGCACCGATTTCGAGCCCCAGATCGAGACCGGGATCGACAGGTTGTTGACCACGTGCAGCATCGCAATGGTGACGATGAACGCCAGCAGGAACCAGTTGGCCACGTAGATATGGGGTTCCTTCCGCCGCAGCAGCGTCCCGAGGAAGATCAGCAGGAACATGACCCAGACGACTGTCAGCCAGAGATCCACGTACCATTCGGGTTCCGCGTATTCCTTGCCCTGCGTGCTGCCCATGAGGTACCCCGTGGCAGCCAGCACGATGAAGAGTTGGTAACCCCAGAAAACGAACCATGCCGCGTTGCCGCCCCAAAGCCGCACCGCGCTTGTCCGCTGCACGATATAGAAGGAACAGGCCAGAAGAGCGTTGCCGCCGAAGGCAAAGATCACCGCGGAGGTGTGCAGCGGACGCAATCGGCCGAAGTTACCGTAGCCTTGCAGGACGTCGAGGTTCAGCTGCGGAAACGCGAGTTGAAACGCGATGATGACGCCGACCAGGAATCCCGCCACGCCCCAAAAGGCCGTGGCGATAACACCGGCGCGGATCACGCCGTCACTATATCCAACCGGATCTGGTGCCCTTGGCGCGCCGGTTTGGCGAATCTGCCAGATGAAAAGACCACCTGCGACTGCCATGATGATCAGGGCGTGGACCTGATAGGCCAGATCCCTTGCCCAGTTTGCTGCCAGTGCAGCAAACAAAGCAATCACGCCCAGGATTGCGATTTTTAGCCAATCCCACATGAATTTGCGTCCCCTTGTTCCGGTCTGACGCACAGGAAGGGAATCCCCGGCGCAGATCTCTAGCCATTGGGGGTTGCTTGTCACGTGCACGCCGACCGCTGCATTGATCCATGTCAACACGTTGGGCCCGAGAGCTTGATAGGTATCAAAGCGGCAACGTTCGACCCACGGTGGAATGTCACCTGTGCCAACAAGGTGCCGGATCGTGACCAAAGAGGCTTCACATGGGCTACAAGACGCTCTCCGTGATCGTGACCGATCAAACCGCCGACAGCGCCACACTGAACGCAGCCATGGAACTTGCCACTCGCGAGGACGGGCACCTCGATGTCTATTGCCTCGGCGTGGACCCCACCCGGTATGAACCCATGCCGGCCGGGTCCGCCGTCGCGGTCCTGCAAAACGGAGCAAGCGAGGCCCGGGCGCGGGCCGACGAGCTGGCCGCCTGGGCCGGGGAAACGTTGGGCCCAATGCCAAATGCCTCGGTAGAACCGATCATCGTTCCGCAAATGGGGATCGACGTCGGGCTGGCACGAAACGCACGCTATTCGGACCTCGTGATCTGCTCCAAACCCTACGGTCGGCACGTGGGTCCGCTTCAGGTCACGGTTCTGGAGGCGGTGTTGTTCGGCTCCGGCGCCCCGGTTCTCGTCGTCGGCCACGACATGAGCTTCTCCACCCCCCCACATCGCATCATGCTTGCTTGGGACGAAAGTCCGGAAGCATTGACCGCCGCGCGCCAGGCCCTCCCCATGCTCAAAGCAGCCGACCGGGTGGAGGTTGTGATGGTCGATCCTCCGTCGCACTCGGCGGAACGGTCGGATCCGGGTGGCGGGCTCTGCATGATGTTGTCACGGCATGGAATCGCCGCCGAGGTCTCGATCCTGGCGCGCACCCTGCCCCGGGTCTCGGATTGTCTCGCCCGGTTCGCCCGGGAACACGAATGCGATCTGATCACCATGGGGGCCTATGGTCATTCGCGCCTGCGAGAGGCCATGCTCGGCGGCCCGACGCGCGACATGCTGGAAGCGGCCGAAGTGCCGTTATTCATGGGGCACTGATGAACGGGACCGGAACTCCGCTGTACGCCGAAACCGGGGGGACCGGCGGCGCCCCAGCAAGGGCCTCAGATAATCATGCCGCCGTCGACATCATCACCAGTTTCGAGAACGAGTCTGTGCATATCCGGGACCTGGATCCGGCGCTTGCCGTCAAGCACGATGATGCCTTCCCGCTTGAGCGCGGAAATCTGGCGGCTGACCGTCTCCAGCGTCAGGCCAAGGTAGTCGGCCATGGCCTCCCGTGTGAGCGGCAGGTCCACGACGACCTGCGTCGTTTCGGGCACCAGTCCGATGGTTGTGGCGCGCCGCGCGACGATCACCAGCAGGCTTGCAATCTTCTCGCGCGCCGTCTTTCGCCCGAGGATCAGCATCCACTCGCGTGCGGCATCCAGTTCGTCGAGGGTCATGTCGAGCAACCGCTCGGAGACGTGCGGCGTCGTCGACATCATGGTCTCGAATGGCCTGCGACGGAAACAGCACAAGGTCACGTAGCTGACGGCGGTAACGTCGTACGGCGTGGAACTGCGGCCCGGCCGACCGATGAAATCGGACGGCAACAAAAGGCCGACCATCTGGGTCCGCCCGTCCTCAAGCGTCTGGCTGAGCGTTGCGGCGCCTCGGACAACCGAAGCCACGAACCCCATCTCGTCCCCGGCCCAACAGATCGTCTGACCCGGCTCGTAGTTGCGGTAGTATTTGATCTCTTCGAGCGTCTGAAGCTCGTCCGCGTCGCACTTGGCGCAGACCGCCCGGTGTCGGATCGGGCAATCGGCGCAATTCGATTCAGAATTCGATTCGGCAACAGAACGGGTGGTCGTCAAGAACATGGCTCCCTCTCGGCTGCCTGCGACCATAACAGAATATTTCGGAGTGACACCCATGTCTTCACATGAACGGCTGCGGGAGATCGGGCTCTTTGACGCACGGGTTCCACGCTACACCAGCTACCCGCCTGCAAATCACTTTCAAGGGGGTGTGACAGCCGAAACCACTGCCGAGTGGATGACGCAGATCCCCTCCGGAACCCGGGTCTCGCTCTACCTCCACATCCCCTATTGTCGGCGGTTGTGCTGGTTCTGCGCCTGCCGCACGCAGGGCACCTCCACCGATCGTCCGCTGATCCCCTACATGCACCGACTGAGGGCCGAAATGGCCCTGGTGGACAAGTACCTTCCACGGGACGTCGTTCTATCCCACATCCACCTTGGTGGCGGCACACCCACACTCCTCAAGCCAGACCTGATCGCGGAGCTGGGGGACGCTCTGCGCGCCTTCCGGCCCTGGGCCGAGGACATCCAGTATTCCGTCGAGATCGATCCCACCGAAGTGGACCAAGCGCGGCTTGATGCATTGGCTGCTGCAGGCATGACCCGGGCCTCGATCGGGGTACAGGATTTCGATCCGCTGGTGCAGGAGGCGATCGGTCGGACCCAGCCCTTCGACCTGACCTATGACGTGGTCGGCATGATTCGAGCAACCGGGGTTCGGTCGCTCAACATGGATGTGCTCTACGGCCTGCCCCACCAGAACCGGGCGCGCATGGCCGACAGCGTCCAGCGGGTCTTGTCGCTGAGCCCGGACCGCGTCGCGCTTTACGGTTATGCCCACGTGCCCTGGATGGCCAAGCGGCAGGTGATGATACCGGCCGACGCTTTGCCGGACGCCGAAACCCGGCTGGACCTGTTCGAGACAGCCCGGCGCCTTTTCCTGTGGGACGGGTATCGGGAGATCGGCATCGACCACTATGCCCGCGAAGGCGACAGCATGGCCGAAGCCGCCAGCTCCGGGACGCTGCGCCGCAATTTTCAGGGGTATACCGATGATACCTCCGGTGTTCTTATCGGCTTTGGTGCCTCGGCGATCTCCCGGTTTCCGCAAGGATTTGCGCAGAACCACTCGACTTCGTCCAGCTATGCAACCGCGATCGAGGCCGGTGAGCTGGCGACGGCACGTGGCCACGCGTTGACGCGTGAGGATGTGATCCGGTCCCGGCTGATCGAAGAGCTTATGTGCCAGTTCGAGCTTAACCTTCCCATGCTGTCGGCCGAACTGGCGGAACCTGAAGCCGCGCTTCGCCTGCGCTTGAAGCCCATGCTCACGCGCTTCGCGGCGCAGATCGAGGACAGTGGGACGATGATCCGTCTGGTTGAAAGCGCCCGCCTGCTCGCCCGGCTGGCCGCGCAGGAAATTGACGATTACGCGATGCCGGAGGGCCGCCACAGCCGCGCGCTCTGACGAGCGACGCGCCCGTTGCGGACGATGCGCCGCGTGAGTTGCGGGAAGGTCTCGACCGGGCGGATGCAGCCGGTTAGGACCTCACTATGACCAATCCGCTTTTTGATGCGCTCTTCGCGCCGCACGTTGGGTCCGAGCGCGTCTTCCTTCGCCAGCCGGGAAAACCCGACCTCACTTACGGCGCCTTCGCGGTCCGCGCGGCAGGCTTCGCACATGCCTTGAACGATTTGGGTGTCGACCCCGGCGACCGTGTGGCCGTTCAGGCCGAAAAATGTGCGGATGTCCTCGCGCTTTATGCCGGGTGTGTCATGGCGGGCGTGGTCTTTCTTCCTCTGAACACCGCCTACACACCCTCTGAGCTAGATTACTTCGTCGGCAACTCCGGCGCACGGGTGCTGGTCTGTGATCCCGATGCTG